>DASYPZ010000032.1:0-6588 GCA_036006105.1 Gemmatimonadales bacterium
CCGGATGATGCGGCAGATGATCATCGAGGCGATCGAGAACGACCCCGACTGGAAGCACGGCGAGTATGCCAGCCAGCCGCGCGGGCTTTTGGATGCGGTCCACGTGCTGTTGCTGATGACCAGCGTGCCGCGGCAATGGCAGAAGGACTATCCGACCCGCGCGGCCGCCGACTCCGAGCTCGAAGTCCGGACCGCGCGTACGCTGGCGCTCCAGGACGCCAACGACATGATCTATCAGTTCGAGGCGTCCCGCGAGTACAACCCCGCGCCGCATCTGAGCGGGATCACGGCACCGCTCTTCGCCATCAATTCGGCCGACGACCAGGTCAATCCTCCCGAGCTGGGCCTGATGGAGCGGGAGATCGGGAAGGTGGCCCGGGGCCGCTATATCCTGATCCCGATCAGCGACCAGACCCGCGGGCATGGTACCCACTCGCTGCCGGCGATCTGGGGGGACTACCTCAAGGAGCTCCTGGAATTGTCGCAACGACGCTAAGAGGCAAGGACGCAAGGACGCAAGGACGCAAGGACGGAACTTTCTCTCGGAGTCATCTCGTGTTCCTGCGCAATCCCAAGGCCGAGACCCATTACGACGTGATCGTGGTCGGCTCCGGCGCCGGCGGCGGCATGGCCGCCTACCAGCTCGCGGTGGCCGGACTCAAGGTGCTGGTACTCGAGGCCGGTCGCAGCTACGACCCGGTGCGCGAGACCCCGATGTTCAAGCTGCCCAGGGAAGCACCGCTGCGCGGCGGCGGCACCCGCGACAAGCCGTTCGGGTTCTACGACGCGACGGTGGACGGTGGCTGGGACGTGCCCGGCGAGCCGTACACCACGGCACCGGGCAGCGAGTTCCGCTGGTGGCGGGCGCGGATGCTGGGCGGGCGCACCAATCACTGGGGTCGCATCTCGCTCCGCATGGGCCCCTATGACTTCAAGCCCAAGACCCGCGACGGGCTCGGCGCCGACTGGCCGATCACCTACGAGGACATGGCGCCGTACTACGACAAGGCCGAGATGCTGGTGGGCGTATTCGGCGGCAGCGAGGACCTCGAGAATACGCCGGGCTCCTCGCCGGGGGTGCTGCTGCCGCCGCCGGCGCCGCGCGGTCCCGAGCTGCTCACCCGGAAGGCCTGCACCCCGCTCGGCATTCCGGTGATCCCCTCGCACCTGGCGATCCTGACCACCCGCCAGAATGCCGACACCCTTCCCCAGAGAATCCATCCCGGCAACCGCCTGGCCCAGCGGGTCCTCCGTCAGTCGATGCTGTCGCGACAGGCCTGTTTCTGGGCCACGCCCTGCGGCAACGGCTGCTCCATCAAGGCCAACTTCCAGTCCACCACCGTGCTGATTCCGCCGGCGCTCGCCACCGGCAACTGCGACATCGTGCCCGACGCCATGGTGCGCGAAGTGACGGTGGACCAGAACGGCAAGGCGACCGGTGTGAGTTACATCGACAAGCTCACCCGCGCCGACAAACACGCCACCGCGCGGGTGGTGGTGCTTGCCGCCAGCGCGTGCGAGACCGCCCGGATCCTGCTCAATTCGAAGAGTCGTTCCTTCCCGAACGGACTCTCCAACGCGAGCGGACTGGTCGGGAAGTATCTGATGGATACGGTCGGGGCCGGCATTTCGGGACAGATTCCGGCGCTGGAGAACTGTCCGCCCCACAACCAGGACGGCGCCTCCGGCGAGCACATGTACATGCCCTGGTGGCTCTACCAGGATCAGCTCGCCGGGAAGCTGGGATTTGCCCGCGGCTATCACATCGAGTTCGGCGGGGGTCGCGATCTGCCCGGCCCCGGGATCTTCGGCGGTCTCGAGCGCTACACCGAAGGCGCCTACGGCAAGCGGTTCAAGGAAGAGGCCCGGCGCTACTACGGCTCGTTCATGTACTTCGATGGCCGGGGCGAGATGATCCCCAATGAAGATTGCTATTGCGAGATCGATCCCAGCCAGGTCGATCAATGGGGCATTCCGGTGCTGCGGTTCCACTGGAAGTTCTCGGACCACGAGACCCGCCAGGCCGCCCACATGGTAAAGACCTTCGCCGGCATCATCGAGGCGATGGGCGGCAAGGTCGACGGCACCGTGGAGACCGACGGCTCGAAGGTGATCGCCAAGGGGGGACAGATCATTCACGAAGTCGGCACCTGCCGGATGGGCACCGATCCATCCACCTCGGTGCTCAACGAGTGGTGCCAGTCGTGGGAAGTGAAGAATCTCTTCGTGACCGACGGGGCGCCGTTCGTCTCCAATGCCGACAAGAACCCGACGCTGTCGATCCTGGCGCTGGCCTGGCGGACCTCGGATCGATTGATCGACGAGCTGAAGAAAGGCAACCTATGAGCGAGGATCGCGCGCCGGACTCTTGGCCCACAGATGACGCAGATTCAAACGGCACAGGCAACAACAAAGGTGAAAGCGCTTCCAAAAAAGATCAGTCTGTAGAATCTGCGCAGTCTGTGGGCGCTGTGGCGGGTGCCGCCATGGACCGCCGGGACGCTGTGAAGGCGATGGCGGCCGCGACCGGCCTGCCGATCCTCGCGAACACCCTGGCGGCGCAGGTGCCCCAGGTCCCCAGCACGCCCAATCACCAGGCCACCAATGCGCCGGTGCTCACCGGACCCCGCGGCACGCTCAGCGATCCCGATCTGCTCCATCCCAGGGCCCCGTGGCCCCGCAAGCTTTCGGCGCGCGAGCTGGCGACGCTGGCGGTGCTCTGCGATACCATCATCCCGGCCGACGCGAAGAGTCCGTCCGCCTCGGCCGTCGGCGTGCCGGCCTACATCAACGAGTACGTCAGCGCCCCGTACGACGGGCAGATGCGGGATCTGGTGCGGGTTCGGGGCGGGCTCGCCTGGCTCAACACCGAGAGTCTGGAACGGTTCGGCAAGGGATTCACCGCGCTGACCGCGGATCAGCGGACCCAGATCTGCGACGACATCTGCTACCTGCCGAAGGCCAGGCCGGAGTTCCAGGCGGCGGCGCGATTCTTCGACCTGGTGCGCGATCTCACCGCGACCGGGTTCTACACCACCGATGCCGGGATGCGGGATATCCAGTACATCGGGAATGTCGCGCTCCCCCGGTTCGACGGGCCACCGCCGGAGGTGCTCAAGCACCTGGGGTTGGCGTAACCGGGAGCGGAAGTCGGGGCGCGGTCAGCCGACCGCGTGCACGACCGCGCGAATGCGCGGCTCGCTGGTCTCGGTGCGGCGGTACTCGTCGGGCTGGTAGGCCTTGCCCATGAACACGCCCGGGCGGCGGAGCCGCATGGCGCTCTCCTCCACCGCGCTGCCGCGCAGATGAATCTCGGTCACCCCGGTTTCCCGCACGATCGTCCGCGCGTTGGTTTCGTCGATGCCCCCGCCGGCCATCACCGTCACCCGTCCGGCGGACCAGCCCACCATCTCCCGAATGGCCGGGATGCCCTCGACCGCGGTGTTGGCCCGCCCCGAGGTGAGCACGCGCTCGATGCCCAGCCGGATCAGCGTCTCGATGGTTTCGCTCCCGCCCAGCGCCAGGTCGATGGCCCGATGGAAGGTCACCGCCAGGGGTCGCGCGGCCTCGACCAGCGCGCCGGTGACCCGTTCATCGATGCGCCCGTCCGGCGTCAGGGCTCCGATGACCACTCCCGCCACGCCAAGGGTCCGGACCTCCGCGATGTCCCGGAGCATGACGTCCAGCTCGTCGGCATCGTGCAGGAAATCGCCGCCGCGAGGACGGATCAGGACGTGCACCGGGATGGTCATTTCCCGCCGCACCGCCGCGATCAGCCCCAGGCTGGGCGTGGTGCCGCCCTCGACGAGATTGGCGCACAGCTCGAGCCGCCGGGCCCCGCCCGCTGCCGCTCGGCGGGCCGAACGGAGCGTGTCGACGCACGCTTCGACCAGTACGGGATTCCCGGTTTCCATGCCGCGACAAGCTAGGGACGCCGGGGCTGCGCCGCCACTCGGGTGGCGTTAGCTTCGCAAGCCAGTGCCCCCTGGAGGAGCCGGTGCGCGCGCTGCATCAGGTGATCGTCCGGACCGCCGAGATACGGAACGGGATCCCGGTGTTCGCGGGAACCCGAATTCCGGTGCGGCTGCTGCTGGAGCATCTGGAGCGCGGCAAGGATCCCGATGCTTTTCTGGCCGCGCATCCCGACCTCCCGGCCGAGGTCATGGGCGGCGCGCTGGCGCTGGGGCTCGAAGCGCTGCTGAAGGACGTGCCGCTGGAGCCGGGGCCCTCCCAGCGCTCCCTGCTGCCCCGGACCGATGCGGCCGGGGTCATCATCAACGCCGAAGAACTTTCGGTCGGGCAGGTCGTAGGGAAGCGGGTGCGGTGCCCCGCCTGCCGAATGCTCGTATTCCGGTCATGGCCGGAAGGATGGGATGGTCACGCGGCGCTGCGCTGCCGGGGAATCCAGGTCAGCGGCCCCGAGGCGAGAAAGTCCGAATTCAAACGCCGGTACGGCCAGCTCTTCCGGAGCTGAGCCGCCCCAAAAGGAGTTCACGCAGCATGATCCGCCGTTTCCTTGCGTCCTTGCGTCTTTACGTCCTTGCGTCGCTCATCGCCGCTCCCCTCGCCGCCCAAACTCCCGCGGACTCGGTGCTGCCGGTCGATCCCGCGGTCACCGTCGGCAAGCTCGCCAACGGGATCCGCTACTACATCCGGGTCAATCATCGACCCGAGAAGCGGGCCGAGCTGCGCCTGGTGGTCAACGCCGGCTCGATCCTGGAAGACGAGGATCAGCGCGGCCTGGCCCATTTCGTCGAGCACATGGCGTTCAACGGCACCACCCGGTTCAAGAAGCAGGAGCTGGTCGACTACATCGAGTCCATCGGCATGCGGTTCGGCGCCGACCTCAACGCCGGGACGTCGTTCGATGAGACGGTCTACCAGCTCCAGGTGCCCACCGACAGCGCCCACATCGTGAACCGGGCCTTCGACATCCTGGAGGACTGGGCCCACGGGGTGACTTTCGATTCCACCGAAGTCGAGAAAGAGCGCGGCGTGGTGCTGGAAGAGTGGCGGCTGGGACGCGGGGCGGGGCAGCGCATGTTCGACAAGCAGCTCCCGGTGCTGTTCCGGGGCTCCCGGTACGCGGTCCGCCTGCCGATCGGCACGCCGGAGTGCATCCAGAAGTGCCCCCGCCCGGCCATCCGCCGCTTCTACGCCGACTGGTATCGCCCCGATCTCATGGCGGTGGTTGCCGTGGGAGACTTCGACGCGGGCGCCATCGAGGCCCAGATCAAGTCCCATTTCGGCTCGATCCGGCCCGCGGCCGCCAAGCGTCCGCGGACCCAGCCCGCGGTGCCGCCGCATCCGACGCCCGAGGTCTCGATCGCCACCGATCAGGAAGCCACCGGGACCTCGGTCTCGGTGTACATCCAGAAGCCCTCCCTGCCCCAGGGTACCGTGAAGACCTGGCGGGCCGAGCTGGTGGAGGAGCTGGCCAGCAACATCCTGAATCAGCGGCTCGACGAGCTGACCCAGAAGCCTAACCCGCCCTTCATCGGCGCCGGTGCCGGCCGGAGCGAGCTGGTCCGCAACACCGAGGCCTTCAGCTTCGGCGCGGCGGTGTCCGACACCGGCATCCGCCGGGGACTCGAGGCCGTGCTCACCGAGCTGGAGCGGGCCGGCCGGCACGGGTTCACCCAGCCGGAGCTCGATCGGACCCGCGCCGAGTATCTGCGCGGGCTGGAGCAGGCCTACACCGAGCGGGACAAGACCGAGTCGGGGGAGTTTGCCGGGGAATACGTCGATTACTACCTCGCCGGGAGCCCGATCCCCGGCATCAGCCAGGAATTCGCCCGATCCCAGGCGGCCCTGCCCGGCGTCACGATCGCCGAGCTCGACCGGGTGGCGAAGGCGTGGCTGGCCGAAGGGGCGCCGGTGATCCTGGTGAACGCGCCGGAAAAGAACAAGGCCCTGCTCCCCAGTGCCGCCGATCTGCTGGGGCTGTTCGCGACCGTCAAGAAGGCCGACATCGCGCCCTATGTGGAGACGGTGTCATCCGACGCGCTGGTTGCCGCGACGCTGCCGCCCGCCGCCATCACCCAGGAGCGCCGCGATACCGCGATGGGCACCGTCGAATGGACCCTGGCCAACGGCGTCCACGTGGTGCTCAAGCCGACCGATTTCAAGGCGGACGAGCTGCTCTTCCAGGGGGTGAGTCCGGGTGGGCTCTCCCTCTCCGACGACAGCGCCAGAGTGAGCAACCAGTTCTCGGCCCAGGTGGTCTCGTTGTCCGGGCTGGGAGCCTTCTCCGCGGTCGAGCTCGGGAAGAAGCTGGCCGGCAAGGCGGTGAGCATGTCCCCCTATCTGGGCACCTATGAACAGGGGCTGTCGGGCCGGGCGTCTCCCAAGGACGCCGAGACCATGTTTCAGCTGGCGTATCTGTATTTCACCGCGCCGCGGCTCGACAGCGCCGCGGTCGAGGCGTTTCTGGGGAACGTCCGTTCGGCGATGGCCAACCGGAGCGCCAGCCCCGACGTGGCCTTCCGCGACACGCTGTCGGTGACCCTGGCCCAGCACCACCCCTGGTCCCGCCCGGTGAGCGTCGAGATGGTCGACGAGATCAATCCCGGCCGCGCCCTGGACTTC
>DASYPZ010000033.1:0-52990 GCA_036006105.1 Gemmatimonadales bacterium
GGTGCACACCTTCCATCACGGCACCGTGATCGATGCGCCGCTCACCGGCACCGCCGAGGGTATGGTGGACGGCAAGCGCCGGTCGGTGGAGCTCCGCTTCGAGAAGACCAGCCGGCCCGGCGTGTATGCGGTGAATAATCAGTGGGGAAATCGCGGCCGGTGGGTGCTGGTGATCACGCTGTCGCAATCGGTCCATGGAGACGACATCGCGCAGGCGGTCGTGACGGTGGCGGAGGATGGAACGGTCGCCTCGGTGAAGGTGCCGACCGAGCCGGGCCGGGAAGGCCCGTTTCCCCGCCGGGCGACGGCCGCCGAAGTGACCGCGGCGCTCGCGCCGAATGCCCGGCCATGAGGCCGGGCATTCGGAGCGAACGTGGACCGCGGGACTAGTTGGGCTTCTTGGTCTTGGTCGAATCCGGCTTGGCCATCTTGTGGCTCTTCTTCTTCTTCGGCGCGGCCTTCTTGGTGGTGTCCGTCGCGGCCGCGGCAACCGCCGGCTTGGTGGGCTTCGGGGCGGCCGGCTTGGCGCCCTGGGCCATGGCTCCGGTGGTCAGGAAGCCGGCGGCGAAGAGGGCGGTCAACAGTTTGGTGCGGTTCATGGTGCGTACTCCAGGCTCGGGGAGGGGAAATTCGTACCCCCCCAAGGGGCAATCGCCATGCCGAGCGGGACGGGCCCTGGCGGCCCATTTGGAGGCCTGGATTGCGGGTTAGTCGACAGAATGTCCGGACAACTTGTCGGGGCGGCGACAACTTGTCGGGGACTCAGCCCGCGGAGATCCCCCAGCGCTGCAGCATCCGGAGCAGGGTCCGGCTGGAAATGCCGAGGATGCGCGCCGCGCCCTCCCGGTTCCCCGCGGTGGCCTTGAGCACGGTCAGCACATGGCGTTTCTCGACCTCCGCCAGGGGGAGGAGGGATGACTCCCCGGCGACCAGCGGATCGGACGGAGCGGCGGCCGCATCGGACCGGAGGTCCATGGGAAGGTGCTCCGGCCCGATGACGCCCTGCGCGGCGAGCACCATCGCGCGTTCCAGCACGTTCTGGAGCTCCCGCACGTTCCCGGGCCAGGAGTATCCCAGGAGGAGCGATTCGGCTTCGGGGTCGAGCGCCACCGGCTCGCGCCCGTGGCTGCGGGCCAGGTCCCGGAGAAAATGGTGCGCCAGCAACGGCAGATCCTGCAGCCGTTCCCGCAGCGGCGGAATCTTCACCGTCACGACGTTCAGGCGATAGAAGAGATCGCCCCGAAACCGGCCCTGTTTGACCAGGCCTTCCAGATCCTGGTGAGTCGCCGCGACCACCCGCACATCCACCTTGACCGGAACGTCGGCGCCCACCGGGGTGATCTCCCGCTCCTGCAGGGCCCGCAGCAGGCGGGACTGCATCGCCGGGGAAATATCCCCGATTTCATCCAGGAAAATCGTTCCCCGGTCGGCTTCCCGGAACAACCCGAGCCGGGCCACCGCCGCCCCGGTGAAGGCACCCTTCACGTGCCCGAAGAGCTCGCTCTCCAGCACCCCCTCCGCCAGCGCGGAACAATTGACCGCGACGAAATGACGAGGGGCGCGGTCGGAATAGGTGTGGATGGCCCGGGCGACCAGCTCCTTCCCGGTCCCGGTCTCTCCGGTAATCAGGACGGTGGCCTGGCTGGTCGCGACCCGCGCCACCGTCTTCATGACCTCGATGATGCCGGGACTGTGGCCTACCACGACCGGACGGCGCAGCTCGGCGCGGCTCTCCACGGCGGGAGCCGGCGCGGGCGTCAGGTGGCGGCGGTCCAGGGCCTGGGTGATCGCGGCGCGCAGGGTCGGGAGATCGTAAGGCTTGGAAATGAAATCATAGGCGCCGGCCCGGATCGCCTCGCCCGCGGCGTTGGCGTCCCCGAACGCGGTGAGCACGAAGACCAGTGAACGGGGGTCGCGGCTGCGCACTTCGCGGAGCAGGTCGAGGCCGCTGGCGCCCGGCATGCGCAGGTCGGTGAGCACCGCGTCGAAGGGAGTCGCGCCATCCAGGGCCCGGAGCGCCTGCTCCACCGTGAGGGCCCGAACCACCGTGTACCCCTCCCGTTCCAGCACCTCCGCCAGGAGGCGGAGCGCCTCCTCGTCGTCATCCACCACCAGGAGCCGGGCCGCGTCGGTCATGTCGCACCGAGGGCCGGCAGGGTCAGGCGCCAGCGGGTGCCGCTGCCGGCCTCTTCGTGGATCAGGTCTCCGCCCAGTGCGCGGGCCAGCCGCCGACTCACCGTGAGGCCCAGACCGGTGCCCAGCGGTCCCTTGGTGGTGGCGAAGGGATTGAAGATCTGCTTCTTGACCTCTTCGCGCATGCCGGGGCCGTCGTCGGAAATGGTGAGCCAGCAGGTGTCTCCCTGCATCCCGGCCCCCAGGGTGATGCGTCCCCCGGGGGGAAGGGCCTCCACGGCGTTCTTGAGGAGATTGAGCAGGATCTGCTCCACCAGGTCCGGATCGCAGCGGGCCATGACCGGGTGATCCTCCGCTCCATCGATCGTCGCGGTGACGCGTGCGCCGGCCAGCGAGGGCTCCATGAATTCGAGCATGCGCCTCGCCACCTCGCGGAGATCCACCGGACGCGCCGACGGCTGGGGCCACGCCCCGCGGGTGAGCCAGGCGCGGACGATACCCGACACCCGTTCCAATTGTCCCAGGACCAGATCGACCCGCCGGGCCGCGTCTCCCGCGCCGTTGGCGCTCAGATCCTCGTGCAGCAGCTGGAAATGTCCGTTCAGCGTGTTGAGCGGCGTGCCGATTTCGTGGGCGAAACTGGTCGAAGCCTCGTCGACCAGCGCCACCCGCTCCAGGCCGCGGGCCCGCTCCTCCAGCGCGAGGAGCGCCGCGCGGGCGTCGCTTTCCCGCTCGCGCCGCGCCAGCGCGCCCCGGAGCTCGTTGTAGCGGCGGGCCAGGCTGCGAAACTCCTCCGGCCCCAGCTCCGGAGCCGGGGGACCGCTGCTCGCGCCGGCGTACGCCGCCACCATGGCGCTGCCCAACGCCTGCAGCGGCGTCCCGATCCAGCGTGAGGTGAGCCAGGCAATGCCGGCACCGAGCACGATGGCCGCGATGCTGGCCAGCAGGTAACTGCGGCGCCGCTCGTCCCGCGCCCATTCCAGCAGACGGGCGGTGGAAATCCGGAGACTGAGCACACCGGAGAGATGCTTGCGGGGCCCCAGCGGCTCCGCCACGCGCCAGGCCGGCCGGTCGCCCCGCTCCTGCCAGACGACCTCCTGCCCGCCGGTAAAGGCGCGCTCGTCTTCGGGCGCGAGTCTCGGTGGCGTCAGGGAGTCGGTGGCTCCGGCCAGCCCGAGGCGTCCGGTTTTTCCCCGTGCGTACACCGTGGCGGAGGTCTGGCGGAGGTGGAGACCGGCCCAGGTCGCCAGCGCCGACTCCAGCGCGGCCGGATCACCGCTCGGGGCCGCGCGATTGAGATAGTCGGCGAGCGTGGAGGCCACCGCCATCGCTTCCAGCCGGAGATCCTCGAGTCGGGATCGTTCGGACAGGGACAGCGACACCTCGGTGACCACGAGCACCAGCGCGATCGCCATACCCGCGGCGAGAATCGCGAGCCGGCGCGAGAGACCCATGGCCATGGTCCAATAATACCGCGGAGGTCGTGCCGGGGCCTTCGAACCGGCGGCACACGGCTTGCCCATGTCGGTTCCGGATCACTCTGGGGGAGTACCGCGCGATGATGTCAGCCGTGCTCTTCGATTTCGGGGGGACCCTGGACGCCGATGGCCGGCGCTGGAGCGAACGGTTTCATCGGGGTTACCGGACCCGGGGCGGGGAGCTGGGCCCACACACCTTCGAGGCGTTCTTCCGCGCCTCGGACCGACTGCTGCTGGAGCGGTCCGGGGTTTCGGAATTCGGCTTTCATGAGCTGGTCTGGACCCAGGTCCGGCTTCTGCAGGGGTTGGTTCCGGACGCCTCGTCGGTGGATCCGGTGGCCTGGACCGAGGACTTCGTGTCGGAATCCCGGGACGTGGCGCTGCGCAACCTGCCGCTCCTGACGGACTTGGGCCGGCGGTTCGAGCTGGGCGTCATTTCAAATTTTACCGGCAACCTCAGACCCTGTCTGCGTGACCTGGGGATCGAAGGCTGTTTCTCCGTGGTGTTCGACTCCGGCGTGGTCGGAGTCCGCAAACCGGACCGCCGCCTCTTCCAGGCCGCGTTCGACGCCCTGGGCCTCCCACCCGAGGAATGCTGGATGGTCGGTGACAACCCGCTGTCCGACATCGCGCCGGCCGCCTCGCTCGGATGCCTGACCTGCTGGCTGGCGCCGCCGGAGCGGCCGCCCTCGGCCATCACCCCGACCCGACGCATCGCCACCTTGTCCGAGCTGACGACTGTGCTGGCCTGACCGGTGCACGCGCTCATTCTGGCCGGCGGCGAGGGTTCGCGGCTCCGGGCCGACGGGGTGACCACCCCGAAGGCGCTGGTGGAGATCGGGGGACGTCCGCTGGTATTCCGGCTGGTGGAGTCGCTGCGGGAGCTGGGCTGCGTCACCGTCACCGCGGCGATTCGTCGCAGCGTGCTGGAGGAGGCGGTCACCCTGGCGCGGGACGCGCGCAGCGCCGGGCTCCAGGTGGTCCCCTGCGACACGCCTTCGTCGCTCCACACCCTGGCGCAAGGACTCGAGGCGGTGGCCCCGGGGCCGATTCTCTGCACCATGGTCGACACGGTGATGCGCGCGGATGACTGGCGTCTCCTCTTCCAGCGCGCCGACGGCCTGCTCCAGGACGGCGCCGATGCCTGCGTCGCGGTCACGCCCTTCGTGGACGACGAGACGCCGCTCTGGGTCACCCGGCGGTCCGACGGGCTGGTCCGGTCGTTCGCATCGAAACCGGTGACGCCCGCGCTGGTCACCGGCGGTGTGTATTTCCTGAGCAGCGGCATTCGCGAGCTGGCCCCGCGGGTGATCTCGCTCGGGGTGACCCGGATGCGCGGATTCCTCAGCTGGCTGGTCGAGCACGGCTATCACGTGGCCACGGCCGACGTGGAACGCATTGTGGATCTCGACCGGGGTCGCGATCTGGCCCAGGCGGTGACCTGGCTCGGTGGGATCGCCCCGGCCCTTCCGAAGGCCTCCCTATGATCTATCAGAAGCGTCGTCACCTGGTGGCGATCTCCCGGAGTCCGGCGTACTCCCCGCTGCAGCACGGGGCCAACGACTCGGCGATTCTCGACGCCACGGTGGAGGAGCTGGAAGCGCTGGGCTGGTCCGCCCGCCGGGTGACCGAGCAGACGGTGGCCGCCGGCACCCTTCCCGAGGCCGACCTCTATCTCAACATGTGTCAGGGGCCGGCCGCCTCGCAGACGCTGGTGCCCTACGAGACGATGGGAGTCCGGTTCTTCAACCGTCCCTCGAGTGTGCTGACCTGTCACCGCCATCGCCTGGTCCCGGCACTCAAGGGCAGCGGCCTCCCCTTTCCGGCCACCGTGCTGCTGCGCACCGACGAGCCGCTCGGCGCCGTCGAATGGGCCGAGCTCCGGGCGCTGGGGCACGGTCCGGTCTGGCTCAAGCGGGGCGGCGTGCACGCGGAGCGGCCCGAAGACGTCGTGCCGCTCGGCGCAGTCTCCGAGGTTCCCCGCGGTCTCGCCGAGTTCGCCTCCCGCGGCATCGGTCTCGCCGCGGTCCAGGTCCACGTGCCCGGGTCGGTGGTGAAGTTCTACGCCGTGGCCGATGGAACCCTGTTTCACGCCTACCTGGCCCAGAGCGGCGCTCCGGTCACCGAGGCCGACGTGGATCTCGCGGCCCTGCGCACCCTGGCCTTCCGGGCCGCCGCGCGGCTGCAGCTCGACATCTTCGGCGGCGACGTGGTCATCGATGCCGAACGGCGTCCCGTGCTCATCGACCTCAACGACTGGCCCAGCTTCGCGCCCATCCGGGAGCGGGCCGCCCGCGCGATCGCGGGTCATGTTCACGCCACCCGCCCGCGGGGAGTACCCGCATGACCGACGTCGCCGTGCAGCTCGCCCTGCCGGGTCCGCGATCCGCCGCGATCTTCGAGGCCGAATCCCGGTTTCTGGCCCCCGGTACCCAGTCCGTGGCCCTGTTCAGCCGCATCGCCTTCGACCGGGGCGAGGGGGCGATGCTCTGGGACGCCGACGGGAACCGCTACATCGACCTGCTGGCCGGTGTGGGCGTCGCGAGCCTGGGGTACGCCCATCCCCGCTATGTGAAGGCGTTGCAGGACCAGGTGGCCCGGCTCCACGTCGGGAGCTTCGCCACCGTCCATCGCGCCGAGCTGGTGAAGCTGCTGGCCTCGGTCGCCCCGGGAGACATAACCCGCACCCAGTTCTACTCCAGCGGCGCCGAGGCGGTGGAGTCGGCGCTTCGGCTGGCCAAGTCGGTCACCGGCAAGAGCGAGGTGATCGGCTTCTGGGGCGGGTTCCACGGCAAGACGTCCGGGGTGCTCCCGCTGCTGGGCTCCAGCTTCAAGCACGGCCTGGGGCCGCTGTACCCGGGGCGCTACAGCACGCCGTACGCCAATTGCGCCCGCTGCGAATTCGGACTTGCGTTCGAGAGCTGTCAGTGGCACTGCGTCGACTTCCTGGAGCGGAAGCTCGATCGCGAGACCGCCAACGATCTCGCGGCGATCATCGTGGAGCCGATTCAGGGCACCGCCGGCAACGTGGTGCCGCCGCCGGGCTTTCTGCGCGCCCTGCGCCAGGTCGCGGACCGGCGGGGCGCCCTGCTGATCGCCGACGAGATGATCACCGGGTTCGGCCGCACCGGAACGATGTTCGCGGTGGAGCACGAGGGCGTCGTGCCGGACATCCTGACGGTGGGCAAGGGCTTCGGGGCCGGTTTCCCGATGAGCGGGGTGATGGCACGCGAGAGTCTGGCGTTCGCCAAGCCCTGGGCCAATCCCAGCGGCAGCAGCTCCAGTTATGGCGGCAACCCGCTCGCGGCCGCGGCGGCGCTGGCGTCGCTGCGCATCGTGCTCGACGAGGGTCTGGTGGAGCACAGTCGGCGGCTCGGGGCGCTGATGCTGGCCGAGATGCAGCGCTGGGAGCGGGAGATCCCCATCGTGCACGACGTGCGGGGCCGCGGGCTCATGATCGGCATGGACCTGGTGCGACCGGGTACCACCGAGCTGCTCTCCACCCGGGACACCCGCGCCATCTTCGACGGCTGCCTCGCGCGCGGCGTCCTGGCGATGATCTACAACCCGGAAGTCCGGATTAACCCGCCGCTCGTGATCACCGAGGCCCAGGCCTTCGAAGCCCTCGCGGTCATGGAGGACGTTCTGCGTGACGCTGCCGACCGATTTGGCGCATAAGGGCGACGCGGTCGAGGAGTGGATCGATCTCCACTTCTTTCGTCCCGCCGGCATGCGGGTGGTGCGGATGCTCGCGCCGACCCGGGTCAGCGCCGATCAGGTCACCGTCGCTTCGCTGATCGTCGGTCTCCTGGCCGGTCATCTCTTCCTGTATCAAAGCCCGCTCCTCAACCTGACCGGCCTGACCCTGTTCATCGTGTCGGACGTTCTGGACAGCGCGGACGGCCAGCTGGCGCGAACCCGGGGCAGCTCGACCCGGTTCGGCCGGATTCTCGACGGAATCTCCGATAACGCGCGGTTCGTCAACCTCTACGCCCACCTGATGATCCGATTGCTGCTGGCGCACGCCATGGCGCCGCTGGGCGTGGTGGCGCTGACGGTCGCGGCCGGGGTGAGTCATTCCCTCCAATCGGGCGTGGCCGACTTCATCCGTCAGGTCTACCTCTACATCGCGGGCGGCAGCGGCGAGCTGGACCTGCCCGAGGATCTTCCCGAACAGGCCGCCACCCCGCTCGGCGGGCTCGGCCTCGCGCTGTATCGGAGCTATGTGACCCGGCAGGCGCACTGGTGCGCCCGGTCGACCGCGCTGGTGCGAATTCTCCGCCGGACCGGGAGGGTGGCCGGGCTCGCGAACGAATGGGCCATGGAGCAGGCGGTGACGGTGCGCCGCGGAGCGCTGATCGCCCAGAATGTGCGGTTCCTGCTCCTCGCGCTGACCGCCTGCCGCGGGTGGCCGGCGGGTTTCCTCTGGCTTACCCTGGTTCCGCTCAATCTGGCCCTGATCTGGGTGTTGTGGTCCCATGAGCGCATCGCGGCCCGGCTCGGATCGATGGCGGCTCCTTCCCGCGACCTGCTCCCGGTGAGCGCGCCGTGATCGCACCGCAACGGGGGGCCCTGCTTGGCCTCGGCGGGATCGCGAAGCAATCGCATCTGCCCGGTTTCCTCCGGGGTGAAGGCGTCGCGGAGCGGCTCCGGATCGTCGCGACCGTGGACGATCGCGCGGCGGGGGTGGAAGGCATTCCGCACTTCCCCGACCGGCACCGCCTCGCCGACCTCGATCTGGATTTCATCGACATCTGCACGCCGACCGCCAGTCATGTCGACCTGACCCTGTGGGGTCTGGAGTCGGGGTACGATGTGCTCTGCGAGAAGCCGGTGGCGCTGACCGGCCGTGAGGTGGCCCTGATCCGGGCCGCCGCCGGGAGCGGTCGCATCGTGATGCCGTGTCATCAATACCGCTACAACCCCGCCTGGATCCAGCTGCGGGCCTGGCTCGCGGCCGGCGCCATCGGGGAATGGCACCTGGCCGAGTTCCACGTATATCGGATGGCCGCCGACGCCGGTGCCGGCCCGACCGCGCAGCCGTGGCGGGGTCGAAGAACCGAGGCCCGGGGCGGCATCCTCCTTGACCACGGCACCCATCTGATCTATCAGTTGCTGGACGTGGCCGGGCTGCCGAGACTGGTGCAGTCGTGGAGCGGACGGCTGCGGCACCTGCGGTACGATGTGGAGGACACCACCCACCTCCTGCTGGAATTCGACGACCGTCTCGCGACTATTTTCCTGACCTGGGCCGCCGATCGGCGGGAAACCCGGATACGTTTCACCGGCACGGACGGCAGCATCGAATGGACCGGCGGACAGCTCCGCCTCCAGGGCCGCCACGGCCCGATCGAAATGGACTTCTCGGCCGAGCTGGACAAGTCGAGTTATTTTCGCTGGTTCGCACGGCTGTTTCACGAGTTTGGCGACCGGATCGATCATGGTGACGGCACTCTCCCACTGGAGGACATCGCCCGCGTCACACGCGTGCTCGAAGCCGCGTATGGCGCTCATGCGAACGGCTGCCGCGCGGCCGTCTGAGTGAGCCGGACTCTCCGGCTGATTTTCTTCCTGGTCGGCGCCACGCTGGTGACGCTGATGGTGTGGCACGCCGGACCCGCCCAGCTCTGGACGGTGTTCCGATCCTCCCTCTGGGTCATTGCCGCACTGATCCCCCTCTGGGCCGCCGTGTACGTGCTCAACGCCGTGGCCTGGCGGCTGCTTGCCTCGGCCGGGGGAGAGCCCATCCCGCTGCCCCGCGCCTTTCTCATCACGCTGGTGACCTTCGCGGTCAACTACTCGACGCCGCTCGCCAGCTTCGGGGGCGAGCCGCTCAAGGTGGTGGCTGCCACCAAGTTTCTCGGCAAGCGCCGGGCGGTCGGCTCGGTGGTGGCCTTCCGGCTGCTGCATGCCCTGGCCCATGTGCTGGCCTGGCTGCTGGCGCTGATCCCGGCCGCCATCCTGCTCCCCCACACCCCGCTCATCCTGGGCGGCATCCTGGTGACCGGGGCGATCATGACGATCGTGCTGGTCTTCCTCTTCTCGCGCCATCGCGAGGGCCTGGCCATGCACGCGCTGGGCCTGCTGCGACGGCTCCCCCTGCTTTCCAGGGTCGCCGCCAAGCTCGAGCCCCGCGCCGCGGCGTTCCACGAGATCGACGAACACGTCACCGCGGTGTATACCGGGAACCCCCGCCGATTCTATGCGGCGCTCGGGTTCGAGCTGCTGGGGCGTTTTCTGGCGCTGGCCGAGTACTGGGTGATTCTCTACGGAATGGGCCTGCACGTGAACCCGCTGATGGCATTCGTGGTGGGGAGCTTCTCGTCGCTCGTGGTGAACGTCCTGATCTTCCTCCCCTTCGAGCTTGGCGCGAAGGAAGGAGCCCTCTACGTGATGTTCGGATGGATCGGGGTCACGCCGGCCCTCGGCATCGCGGCGGCGGCACTCAGCCGAATGCGGGAGCTGATCTGGATCGCGGTCGGGTGGGCGCTGATCTGGTCGATGGACTGACTCAGCCGCCCCGTTTGGCCAACTCCTCCTTGGCGGCGGCGTTGCCGTGGCCCGCGGCCTTCGTGAGCCATGCGAGTCCGGTCCGTTCGTCCCGGGCAAACCCGCCCTTGCCCTTCAACAGCATCATGCCGATCTGATATTCGGCTTCGGGCTCCTGCTTCTTGGCCGCTTCGGAATACCAGTATGTCGATTTCGCTTCGTCCTTCTTGACGCCGCGTCCCTTCTCGAAAGCCGCGCCGAGCCGGGTCATGGCCAAGGCGTCTCCCGCGTCGGCGGCCTTCTGATACCACTTCACCGCTTCTTTGGGATCCTGGGACAAGCCGTTTCCCTCTTCGAAGCGCCGGGCCACGATGACCCAGATCGCCGGGGTGCTGTCGAGGTTGGCGGCGAGCAGATATTTTCGCGCGGCCTTGGCCTGATCCAGCGTCACTCCGCGGCCGGTCTCGTAGCGCCGGGCCATCTCGAGCACGGCCACCGGGTCGAGACTGTCGGCGGCAAAGGTGAAATGCATCGCCGCGAGCCGTTCGTTGCGCTCGACGCCGTGGCCCTCCGCGTAGAGCATGCCCAGGCGGCGCGCGGCGAGCGGACTGCTGGCCGCCTCTTCCGTACAGCGCGCGAAGGCGACCGTCCAGTTGCTGGCGGTGACCGCGGCTTCGCAGGTGGCAGGCGGCGGCGGCGCCAGCCCGACGGTGATCGGCGTATCGACGCGCCGGGCCCCGCCGACTTGGCGTTTCGGCGCGGCAACGGTTCTCCGGACCGACTCGGGACGCGTGACGCGGGTGGACTCCGGTAGCGGGGACGACACGGTTCCCGGGTCCGACGCGAACAGACCGGCCCGGTAGGACGCGAATCCGAGTCCGCCCAGCACTACGATCCAGCCCAGGGCCACCAGCCAGGGGTGTCGTCCCGCCGGAATGGCGAATTTCGACTCCCGCCGGGTGACGCCGCCCTCGGCCGCGGTCAACAACTCTCCCTTCAGCGACTTGGCGAACGCATCCATCGAGGCGAAGCGGCGGGCCGGCTCCTTGCGCATGGCCTGATGAATGGTGGAGGACAGGGCCGCGGGAATGTTCGCCACCAGCCGTGAGAGCGGAATCGGCTCCTCGAGCAGCTGCCGCGCGATCACCTCGCGCACGTTCTCCCCCATGAAGGGGACGCGCCCGGTCAGCATCTGGTATCCGACAATGGCCAGCGAGTACTGATCGCTCCGGGGATCGGGCGCGCTCTTCCCCATTGCCTGCTCGGGGCTCATGTACTGCGGCGTGCCGATGACCACGCCGGTGCCGGTGATCGAGTTTTCGACCGAAGAATCCATCGCCTTGGCGATGCCGAAATCCATCAGCAGCACCCGGCCGGTCTTGCCGTCGATCATGAGATTTTCGGGCTTGATGTCGCGGTGCACCACCCCCGCTTCGTGCGCGGTCTGCAGCGCCTCGGCCGCCTCGAGCAGGATCCGCTGCACCTGCGCCACCGGCAAGCGCTGCTCCCGGGCCAGCACGCTTTTCAGGGTTTCTCCCTGTACCAGGGGCATCAGCAGCCAGCAGATGCCATCCGCTTCGCCGACATCGTAGATCGGGACGATGTGGGTGTTCTGGAGCGCCCCGACCGCTTCCGCCTCGCGACGGAACCGGGTGACCAGCGAGTCGGTGAGAATGAGATCGGGACGGAGCACCTTGAGGGCCAGCTCGCGCTTGAGGCGCAGATCCCGGACCGCGAATACCTCCGCGTAGCCGCCCCGGCCGATCAGCCGGCCCAGCTGATAGCTGGGCCCGAGCGCCGCCTGGAGACGATCCGGCGCGAGCTCATAACTGGTGGCGGTGCCGACGGACCCGCGGCTCACGCCGAGGAGCGTGTCACCCAGAATCGGAGATGCGGACGCGGCGCCGCAGGCGGGACAGAACGCCGCGTCGGCGGGAATGGATTGGTCGCAGCTTGAGCAGGGACGGGTGGGGCCCAAGGAAGGCTCCCCTACAGGGAGGCCGGAGCGAGCACCGGCCGGTGTGAGAGGATCACGGCTTGCGCTTGGCCACCTCTTTCTGCGCCTCCACGTGGCCCAGGTCAGCGGCTTTCTTGAGCCAGACATAGCCCAGGGAATCGGATTTCTGGGTCCCCTTCCCGCGGAGATACGCCATGCCGAGCCCGTATTCCGCGTCCCGATTGCCCTTGTCGGCGGCCATGCGGAACCAGCGCACTCCCTCCGCCTCGTCCCGATCCACGCCTTTGCCGCGAGTGTACATGTCGCCGACCTTGGCCTCGGCAATTTCGTTGCCCTTCTCCGCCGCCTTGCGATACCAGTACGAGGCGTCCTTGTCGCTCCTCCGGACGCCCAGGCCCTGCTCGTACCGGTCGGCCAGCACCACCCACGCGGGCTGGTAATCCTTGTCGGCCGCTTCCTTGATCTTCGCGGTGGCATCGACCGGGTTGGCCTCGACCCCCTTGCCGAGACTCAGGAGCTGTCCCAGCCGGAAGAGGGAAGGGAGGTCCCCGGCGTCGGCCGCCTTCCGATACAGGTTCACCGCTTCGGTGGCGTGGGCCGGAACCTGGCTCTTGTCGTACAACTCGGCCAGCCGGCGCTGTGACACCACGTTGCCTTTGTTGGCTTCGTCGGTGCATACCCGGAAGGCGGTATCGCGATCATCTCCCGCCGCCGCGACCGCGCAGGTCACCACGGCGGTTCGCGACGCGGGACTCGGGGCCGGGGGAGCCGCCGGCCCGGGCTTCGGATTGGCCGTGGTGCCGGACAATTTTTTCTTGGTGTCGGTCGGCGGTGGGGCCGGTGCCGGCGTGGCGGCAGGCGATGGCGCGGGCGGCGGAGTCACCGTCCCCGTTCCGGTGGTCGTACTCGGCCCCGCCGGAGCGTTGGCCGCGGGCGTTGCGCCGGCCGGGACCTGGGTCTGCCCGGCGGTATTCGTGGCGGCGGGCGCGCTGTCCGTCACCTTGACCTGGGTCGTGCCGGGACTCCGTGTCAGCGCCACCCCGGCCGCGACGACCGCGATCGCGGCGACGGCCGCCAGCACCAGCGGCCGGGTCCGGGACTTCCGCGCCGGCGCAGCCGTGGTGATCTGCAGCGGCTTCACCTCGTCCGCCGACGTTGCCTCCAGTGCCGTGGCGAAGGCCTCGATGGTCGGATAGCGGTCCGAGGGTTCCTTGGCCATTCCCTTCGAGACGGCGGCCATGAGCGCCTCGGGCACCTCGGGCACCAGCTCCCGCATCGAGCGGGGCGATTCCATCATCTGTTTGAAGAGGATGGCCCGGGTGTTCTCGCCTTCGAACGGTACCCCGCCGGTCAGCATGTGATAGCCGACGACGGCGAGGGAATAGATATCGGTGCGATGGTCGAGGTGGGGATCGCCGCTGGCCTGCTCGGGACTCATGTAGTGCGGAGTGCCCACGATGGTCCCGCTCGACGTGAGCGTGCTGTCGCCCGCCGCGTCCATCATCTTGGCGATGCCGAAGTCCATCAGGAGCACCCGGCGCGCCTTGCCCTCGAGCATGATGTTCTCGGGCTTGATGTCCCGGTGCACCACGCCCGCCTCGTGGGCCGAGCCGAGCGAGCTCGCCGCCTCGAGAAGAATCCGCCGGGCCTCCGCGATCGGCCGGCGCCCATCCCGGACCAGCAGGCTCTTGAGACTCTCGCCCTTGATGAGCGGCATCAGGATGTACATGATGCCCTCGGCCTCGCCGATGTCGTAGATCGGGACGATGTTCGGATGGCGGAGCGCCGCGACGGCTTCGGCCTCGCGGCGGAACCGGGCCAGCAGGGTTTCCGACACGGTCAGGTCGGGCCTTAGGGCCTTGAGGGCGAGGTCCCGCTTGAGCCACATGTCGCGAACCTGGAACACCTCCGCGAAGCCGCCCCGCCCGATCAACCCTTTGAGCTCATAGTGCTTGCCCAGCGACTCCTGCAGCTTCCGGATCAGATCCGCAGACGCAGTGGGCGAGGGAGCAATGCCATCGGGGATGGAGATTTCACCCGTCAGCTTGTCGATGGCCGGCGGTGTCGCCGAACCACAGACGTAGCAAAACGCAGCTACTTCCGGTAGCTGGGTATTGCAGGAGGGGCAAAGCCGGGTGGCGGGAACCACTACGGGGACTCCAGGGTGCCGAGGAGTGAACGCTAACAAATACCCCCTCCGGAAGGGAGGGTCAATGCCCTTCCCGGGATCCGGGCCCAACTGTTCTATATTGATACACCGCAACGGGTTCCGACGCGAGACCTGGCCCTAGGCCAGCAGCGTCCCGAATACCCCCATCGCCTTCTTCATTTCCGCCATCGTTCCGACCGATACCCGCACCCATGTCGGGAGCGAGGGGAACTGTCGTCCAACCGCCACATTGTGCTTGAGCGCGTCCATCTTGAATTGTTTTGCGTCGCGGCGGATGTCGACCATCATGAAGTTGGCATCGCTCCGGGCGACCTGATATCCCGCGCTCTCGAAGAAGGTCCGGGTCTTGGCCCGGACGATCCGGTTGCGGCGCTGCTCGGCGGCGATGTGCTGGGCATCGGCCACCGCGGTGGTGGCGGCCACCAGGCTGAGCTGGCTGATGTTGGAGCCGAGCAGCCAGGCGGCCATTCGGGCGAGGGTCGCGGGCTGGCCGACCGCGTAGCCGGCCCGGAGCCCCGCCATGCCGAAGACCTTCGAGAAGGTGCGGGTTACCACGACTCGCGGATTGGCCAGCGCGAGTGGAATGGAGGTGGCGTAGAGCGGGTCGTCGACGTACTCGTGGTAGGCCTCGTCGATCAGGATGGTCGTCTCCGGGGACAGTCGTCCCACCTGGTCCACAAAGGCGCGCACATCGGCGGCCGAATGCACCGTCGCGGTGGGGTTGTTCGGATTGCAGCAGTACACCAGCCCCGCGCCGCGGGCCGCATCCGCCATCGCATCGAGATCGAGCCGCAGCGCCGCATCCACCTTCGGCGCCAGCACCGGCACATTGATGAATTTGGCCCACGAGGCGCAGGCCTCGAAGGTGGGGTCGGGGGCAACCAGGGCGCGGGATGGCGAGCCGAACGTGGTGACCGCGGCGCGAAGGAGCTCCCCGGAGCCGGAACCCAGGATCACGTTTTCCGGCTGGATCGAGTGGGTTCGGGCGATGGCCGCCGCCAGATCGTCTTCGCTGCGCACCGGGTAACGGTTGGACTCGTCGAGGTGCCCGCGAATGGCGGCATAGACCCGCTCGCCGGGCCCGGTGGGATTCTCGTTGCTGTCGATGCGAATGACCCCGGGGCGCGCGGCGAGCAGCCGGTCGGCTCGCCGGGATCCGGCGCTCTGCGCCTGGAGCGATTCGTGGCCCCGCCAGGTGATGAGCGGCGCGGCAACCACCCCGGCGCCGCCGGCGCCGAGTGCGGTGAAGAAGGAGCGGCGGGAGATGCGCATTGGGGCCCCCTGCAACGGGATGGGGCGAAGTTAGCGTTCCCGGGTCCGCGGGTCTACGGTGGAGCCCGGATCGGCTCACCGATAGCCGGCCGCCTGGAGCTCGAAGAGCTGCGCATAGCGGCGTCCGGCGGCCAGCAGCTCGTCGTGGGTCCCCAGCTCGGTGACGTGCCCGTCCTCGATGACCGCGATCCGGTCCGCGATCCGTACCGTGGAGAAGCGGTGCGAGATGACGATGCCGATCCGCCCCTTCAGATTCTCCTTCAGCTCGGCGAAGATCCCGGCTTCCGCTTCGGGGTCGAGCGAGGAGGTCGGCTCGTCGAGAATCCAGATGTCGGCGTCGCGGTACATGATCCGGGCCAGCGCGATGCGCTGCCACTCACCGCCCGACAGATCGTGGCCCCCCTCGAACAGCCGACCCACCTTGGAGTCGAGGCCCTTCGGCATCTTCTTCACCAGCCATTCGCTGCGGGAATCCCGCAACGCCTCCATCACCCGCTCGTCGTCGACGGCGCCCTCGGGCCGGCCCATGGTGACGTTCTCCCGGACCGACAGCTCGTAGCTGGCATAGTCCTGGAAGAGCACGCCGATCCGGTTGCGCAGGGTCTCGGGGTTCACCTCTCTCAGGTCGACGCCTCCGACGCGCACCGATCCCTGGTCCGGGTCGTAGAAGCGCAGCAACAACTTCACCAGCGTGCTCTTCCCGGCACCGTTCTCGCCGACCAGCGCGAGCAGCTCTCCGCTTTTCACCGAGAGGCTCAGCCCCTCCACCGCCGGCTCGGTGCCCCCGGGATACTGGAACGTCACGTCGTCGAATTCGATCCCCTGGATCGCGCCGGCCGGGAGGGCGCGGGGCGCCGCGGGAAGCGGGACCAGCGGCAGGATGGCCAGGAAAGAGAAGTAATCCTCGAGGAAGGTGGTGTGCTGATCCACCGAGACGAAGGTGCTGGAGATCTGGCCCAGAGTGCCCGAGACCGACGTGAATGCGCCGATCACCAGGACCACCCCGCCGGGTCCGATGGTCCCCGCGACTCCCTGCACGGCGACGAAGACATAGGCGAGGGCGAGGATCGTCCCGGTGAGCAGCCCGGTCAGCAACGAGGTTCGGGTGCCCAGCCGGTACATCTGCTCTCGCTGCCGGAAGAGATCTTCCGAGAGGTTCTGGTGCCGTCCCAGCAGATAGTCGGCCAGCACGTAGGCCCGGATCTCCTTGGTGTTGCGGGGCTGGACCAGCAAGTCACCGAGATACTCCCGTTCCCGCTCCTCGGGGGTCTCCTTGTAGAAGAACTCGTAGAGGCGCGCCGTCACCCGGCGCTCCAGCGCCATCGAGAGCACCGCCGATGACAGCGCGAGTACGACCAGCACCCAGTGCAGGCTGGCGAGGAGGGTCGCCATCAGCAGGATCGACACGATGTTGCCGGACAGCCCGAGCACCGACCAGGTGAGGTCGCCGGGGCGCCAGGAGATGTCCCGCTTGGCCCGCGCCAGCCGGTCGTACCAGTCGGAGTTGTCGAAATGCCCGAGGTCGAGCTTGGAGGCCTGGGCCAGCAGGCGGCGCTCCGCCTCCAGCTGGACCCGCCGCACGAACAGATTCCTGCCATAGCCCATGTAGGCGCCGATGGTTCGCTGGACGCTGGTGGTGATCCACAGACCGAGCACGATGGGGAGCAGATCCTTCAGGGTCAGCGCCTGCACCCGGGCGTCGGCGATGCGGTTGACCAGCCTGGCGCCCAGCAGCACGGCGATGGGCGGCATGGTCGCGTTCACCATTCCCAGCACGGTGTAACGGACCAGCGCGCGCGGCGAGGCGGCCCACGCCAGGGACATGCCCTGGCGAAGATTCTTCACTACCCTCTGGGCGCGGCCCTTGGCCGGAGGAGCAGCGTCTTCCACCGCCGATTCTGACTGGACCATGGTCTCCTCAACCTACCGCGTGATTCATCTGTCCGCCGCGCGCAGGACTCGTCGGCCCGCGGGTCCTCAGTCAGCGGGTCCGAGCGACCTCCCGTCTCACCATATCCCCCCGCTCTGCGCGTCCGCCGTCGCCGGCCATCGGCTCGGCAGGACATGGTCGCGTGATCGCATAATATTTGATTCGGTGATGAAGTCGCCATGGTCCTGGATGAAGAGAGGCTGGTTACCCAGGTCCCGGGCGCGCCTCAGATGTAACGGAGCCAGCCACTCTTGTTCCGGGCCTTGACCTCCCCGAACCAGCGACATGCGAGATACAGGATCATCACGGCAACCGCCCAGACCAGGTAGAGCAGGGCCAGCGACCAGGTATATCCCTCGGGAGGATCGGGGTTCATCATCGGATGATTGGTAAACAGCCAGGGATCGACCGCGCCGGTCCGGAGCAGCGATACCAGCAGCGCCAGGCCGTGAATGAGCGGGATGTGCAGGACATAGAAGAAGAAGGGAACCCGGCCGAAGGTGACGAGTGCGCCGGCCAGGCGTCCGCGCGCGGCGTCCAGCCCCGGCAGGATCAGCAGCATGGGGCCCAGCGTCATCAGCAGGAAGAGCAGCGAGGCCGGGTATTTGGTGGTGTTCAGGAACCGCAGCAGCGCGGGCATCGGCGAGTTCGGCCCGCCACTCCAGGGCCGCGGATCCCCGTAGAGGTTGAAGCCCCGGAGGACCAGGAACGCCGCCACGGCGGCCGCGCCCAGCCGGAGGCAGATGCGCCGGCGCTGTTCGGCCGGCAGCTCCATCACCGGGCCGAGCCCGTAACCCGCGGCCATCACTCCGACCCACGGCACGATCACGTAGAGCACCGCCAGGGTCGGCCCTCCCTGGCCCAGCTCCAGCGGCCCGCCGAAATAGAGGATCTGCGCGAGCGCACCCGCGCCAGCGCGCTGCAACATCCCGGCGACGGCGGGCATGATCAGATTGTGCCCCACGATCACCGCGACGCCGAAGGCACCCACCACCCTGGTGGGCAGGCGTACCAGCAGCGCCATCAGGATCATGCACCACCCGATGACCCAGATGACGCCGGCCAGCATGTAATGGGCGTAGTCCAGGTTGAAGGTCCACCCCAGGCGGAGCAGGGTGAGCTCGAGGAATACCAGCCAGACGCCGCGGGTCACCAGGTACGTCGACAGTGCCGCGCGGCCGCCGTGGGACCGGCCGTAGAGGTACGCCCCGGTGCCCGCCAGGAAGATGAAGATCGGCGCGCAGAAGTGAGTCACCCAGCGGGTAAAGAACACCCCGGGAGTGGGGCCGCCCGGCGACACACCGGAGAACACCCGGACGTGGTCGATCGCCATCAACACCATGACGGCGCCACGGACGATGTCGAGCGATGCGATGCGGGATGTTTGCGGGGCGGCGGGAATGCTGGCGGTGGCCATGCTGTTCGCTCCGGGTCGCGGGTCGGCCTGGATAACAGTACGTCCAAGATTGCGGCGTTACGTCAGCGGCGGAGGGTCCGAGGCGCGGGAGTCCGCCGACGGTCGGGCTCGGCCCGCCGGCGGTTGTCGGGCTGCAGCGAGCGGTGAGTGGCTGGGCGAATTCGGCTCAGCGAGAATGGAGCCGGAGTGACGCGGCCAGGCGCTCCCGTCGTCGCCGGCTCACCGGGACCTGGGTACCGTCCAGCAGAATGGCGACCGAATCGCCGTCGGAGCCCGCGTGGAGCTCCCGAATCCGATCCAATCGCACCAGCGCGGACCGGTGCACCCGCACGAATTCCGAAGGATCGAGCCGCTGCTCCAGCGAGGCGAGGGACTCGCGAACCAGGTGTCGCTGTCCCCCCGCGTGAATCCCGGCGTAGTAGTCCCGCGCCTCGATCCAGTCGATTTCCGCCGGATCGAGCAGCAGGCGGCCGGTCGCGGTCGGGACCGCGATGCGCCGCTCGCCCGCGCCCGGACCCGGGCGGCCATTCCGTCGACCGGCATCGGCGGAGAGGAGGGCGGCCAGCCGCGCCGCCAGCTCACTCGCTTCGACCAGGCCGAGACGCTCCCGGACCCGCCGGATCGTGGCGTCGAAGCGGGACTGAGAGAGCGGCTTCACGAGATAATCGAGCGCGTGGGCCTCGAAGGCCCGGACCGCGAACTCGTCGAAGGCCGTCACGAAGACCAGGAACGGCATCCTTCGACCGGCCCGCTCCCGCACTACGCCGAAGCCGTCGAGCCCGGGCATCTGGACATCGAGGAAGACCAGGTCGGGCGCCACCGCATCGAAGGCGCGAAGCGCCTCGCGGCCGTTGCGGCACTCTCCGACCACGACGATGTCGGGGTGGGCCGCGAGCAGCTGACGCACGCCCCGCCGCGCCAGGGGCTCGTCATCGACGATCAGCGCGCGGATCTCAGCCATCGGCGGCTCGCGAGGTTGATGCGGAGACTTCGTGGAATGGCAGGCGCACCGTCGCGGTCACGCCGCCGCCCGGGCGATCGGCCAGGGTCAAGCGGCCCCGCTCGCCATACATGGTGGCGAGGCGTTCCCGGGTATTGGAGAGACCCAGGCCCCGGCGCTCCCCGTCCGGTGCGGGGTCGAGCCCGGGCCCGTCGTTGCTGACTTCGAGGACCAGGTCGTCGCCCTCACGGCGTGCCACGATCACCAGGGAGCCCCCTTCGGTTCGGCGGGCAAGGCCGTGGCGGAGCGCGTTCTCCACCAGCGGCTGCAGCACGAAGCTCGGCACCGCCGCGGCGAGCACCGCCGGATCGATGGCGAACCGGGCGCGGAGCCGGTCGGAGAATCGCACCTGCTCGATGGCCAGGTAGCGTTCCAGAAAGCCGATCTCTTCGGCCAGGGGGATCTCGGACGAACGGTCGGTCTGCAGGGCCTGGCGGAGAACCTCGCCGAGCTGCTCCAGCATCCGGGACGCGGTACCGGTGTCCTGGTCGCGCACCAGCACCGTGATCGCGTTGAGACTGTTGAAGAGGAAGTGGGGGTTGAGCTGCGACCGCAGCGCACCGAGCCGCGCCTCCGCGAGCTGGGAGGCGAGCCGGGCCGCGTGGACTTCGCGCTCCCGCGCCTCGGCGTAGTAGACCGTCGCATGCTCCACCCCGAGGACCGCGAAGTACACCGCGACGCCGAAGGGGAGTGTGATCAGGAACCAGCCCTCCATCGCCCGAAGCGGCGAGCCCATCGGTTCCAGGCCGAGCAGGTGCCGGTAGATGAGGCCGGCCCCGGCCCACATGACGCAGAGCAGCAGCGCGGCCGCGAAGTGAATCGGGATGTTGCGCGCGAGATGCCCCCGCCGGAGCGGAAGCCGCCGGGCCAGCAGGAAGACCAGCGGAGTGAGTGCGCCGTAGAGGAGCCAGTCGCCCCCCTCCCACAGCAACGTCTTGAGATTGGTCGGCTCGCGCCACCCGATCTTTCCCTGGAGCCAGGCGGCGAGCGCCGCCAGGAGCGCCGGCCCGACCCACGCCGCGGAAATGAGCGCCCAGGGGCGCAGCGCTCGGGGCTTCCGGGGATCGTGCATGCCCGAACTTAGAGTACGCTGAGGAGCCCGGCCACCGCGGTCCGGAGCCTCCACCCGCCCGCCCGTCCCCCGGCTGGGCCCGTTCGTCCAGGGGCGGTTTGCCTGCGCGACGATCCCGCATAGACTCCGTCCCATGGTCCGCGACTCTCCCCAGGATGCCTGGACCGATCGCTGGTCGCCGGGACGGATGACCCTCGCCGTCATGGCGGTGGTCCTCGTGCTCGGGCTGCTCCGGTTCGGGGAGTTCTACTTCGACGACCTGACCCGCGGCTTGCAGGGGACCTTCCTGAGCCGCGTCCTGGAAGAAGCAACCGGCAACGCGACCGCCCTGATCGTTGTTCCCGCCATCATCTGGCTCTGCCTTCACTTTCCGCTCCGGAAGAGCAACTGGAAGCTGCGGGTGCCGCTCTACCTGGTCGCGGCGGTTCTCCTCTCGCTCATTCACACCACGCTCAACTGGCGCCTCCGTCTGCTGACGTTCTCGCTCGCGGGACTCGGCCACTACGACTACGGCATCATGCCGCTCCGATATCTCATGGAGCTGCAGCACGCGATCGTGATGTTCTGGCTCCTGGTCGGGATCGTCCATGGTTTTCTCTGGTACCGCGAGAGCCAGGCCCGCGCGATCCGGACCTCGCAGCTCGAAGCCCGGCTGGCTCAGGCCCAGCTGGCCGGGCTGCGCTCTCAGCTTCAGCCTCATTTCCTCTTCAATACCCTGAACACCATCGCGGCCGCCGTGTGGGAGGAGCCCGCCAAGGCCGATGGGCTGCTGACCCGGCTGTCGGAGCTGCTGCGAGTGGCACTCCAAGGTGCCCCTTCCCATGAGACCTCGCTGGGGGAGGAGGTGCGGGTCGCGGAGCTCTATACCGGTCTGATGCAGGCCCGCTTCGAGGATCGCCTGGCCATCCGGATGGACATCGATCCGGCCGCGATGACGGCCGCGGTTCCCCAGCTGGTGCTGCAGCCGCTGATCGAAAACGCCATCCGCCATGGCGGCGATGCCGCGACCGGCCACATCGCGCTCGAAGTGCGCTGCTCGAGGAACAACGGCACGGTGGAACTGGCGGTCCGGGATCATGGCAAGGGATTTCCCGAGCCGCCCGCGACGGCGCTGGGGCGGGGCGTGGGACTCGGCAACACCGCCGAGCGGCTCCGGCGGCTGTATGGAGACCAGGCCAGCCTGCTGCTGGAGAACCCGGGCGGCGGCGGGGCCCAGGTGACCGTGAAGATTCCCTGGCGTGAGGTGCAGCAGGCGTGAGTGATCTCCGGGCCCTGCTGGTGGATGACGAACGCCCGGCCCGGCAGCGGCTCCGGCGTCTCCTCGATGCCCAGCGTGGCGTCGAGATCGTGGGCGAGGCAGCCGACGGACCCACGGCAGTCGCCGCGGTCCGCGAGCTCCAGCCCGACCTGGTGTTCCTCGACGTGCAAATGCCGGGTCTCGACGGTTTCGGAGTCGTCGCCGCGCTTCCCGATCCGCTTCCCCACATCGTCTTCGTCACTGCGTTCGACGAATACGCCGTCAAGGCCTTCGAAATCCACGCCCTCGACTACCTGCTCAAACCCGTGGCGCCGGAGCGGCTTGCGCGAGTGTTCGAACGGGTCGGCGGAGCTCGCGACGGAACCCAACCGTCGACGCTGGCTTCGAAGCTCGACCGGCTGCTCGAGGCGCTCGACCGGCGACCCCGGTACCTGGAACGGATCCTGATAACCAAAGGAGAGCGCTCCTCCTTCCTGTCGCTGGATCGGGTGACCCATGCCGAAGCTGCACGCAACTATGTGATCCTCCACGAGCCACCGGCAACCCACATGATTCGGGGCAGCCTCGGAACCCTGCTGGGGCGGCTCGACCCCGCCCGCTGGGTTCAAGTGAATCGCTCCACCATCGTGCGGATCGAGGCGATCGCCCAGGTGGAGCCCTGGTTTCACGGGGAATACCACCTGACCCTCGGTGGCGGCGCCAAGGTGATCTGGAGCCGACGGTTTCTCTCCCGCGCCGACGAGGTGCTCGGCCGGAAGCTGTAGGACGAGGGCGGTGCAATGGTGTTCGTCCTTCCCGCAGGCCCGCCCGTCCCGCCGAGGTGGCGACGATCTTCGACCAATCGCATTCTGAACCCATGAAAAATCTCCTCGTGGTATCCATGGTCGTCCTCGCGGCGGGTTCGGCCGCCGCCCAGACTACTCCCGCCGGCGAGTGGCCGGCCTATGGCCGCGACCGGGGCGGGGAGCGTTTCTCGCCGCTCGACCGGATCAATCGCGCCAATGTGTCCCGGCTGACCGTGGCCTGGGAGTATTCCACGGGTGAGGCGGCGAGCATGACCGACAACAGCACATCGTTCGAGGCGACGCCGCTGGTGGTCGCGGGCGTGATGTACTTGAGCACGCCGCTGGGCAAGGTGGTGGCGCTGGACGCCGAAACCGGCAAGGAAAAATGGGCCGCCGACCTCAAGGTGCTGCCGATCGGGTTCGGGGATTTTACGACGCGAGGGGTCTCGCTCTGGGCGGATCCGGGCGCGCGGCCCGGCACGTCATGCGCGCTCCGCGTCATCGTCGCCACGGTGGACGGACGGCTGCATGAGCTCGACGCCGCGAATGGACGCCCCTGCGCCGGCTTCGCGGCCGGTGGCAGCGTGAACTTGCGCCAGGGCCTCCGGAATCCACCCTACGAAGAGGAGGAATACGAGGTCACCTCGCCTCCGGCCATCGTCGCCGGGCTGATCGTGGTGGGTTCGGCCGTCGCCGACAACAACCGAGCCGCGGCGGCGAGCGGCGAGGTGCGCGCGTTCGACGTCCGGACCGGAGTCCTCCGCTGGACCTGGGATGCTGTCACCCAGAATCCCGCCGATCCCGCCTGGAAGACCTGGATCGGTCCCGATGCCCACCACACCGGCGCGGCGAACGCGTGGTCGGTCATCGCGGTGGATTCGGCGCGCGGCATGGTCTTCATTCCGACCGGCAGCGCCAGCCCGGACTATTTCGGCGGGGAACGCAAGGGACAAAATCTCTACGCGAATTCGATCGTGGCGCTTCGCGCCGGCACCGGGAAGATGGTCTGGCATTTCCAGACCGTGCATCACGATCTCTGGGACTACGACAACGCGTCCCCACCGGCGCTCACCACCATCACCAGAAACGGCCGCCGGATTCCGGTGGTGATTCAGACCACCAAGACCGGGATGATGTACGTGCTCGATCGCGACACCGGCGTTCCGGTGTTTCCGGTCGAGGAGCGGCCGGTGCCGGCCAGCACCGTCCCGGGCGAGGCGGCCTGGCCCACGCAACCGTTTACCACCGGGATCGCTCCGCTCAGTCCCCACCGTCTCACCGCGGCGGATGCCTGGGGCCCGACGCCTGAGGATCAGGCCGCCTGCCGAACCAAACTGGCGTCGCTCCGGAACGACGGCATCTTCACGCCGCCCAGCCTGGAGGGCACGCTGGCGGTGCCCTCCAACATCGGCGGTGCCCACTGGGGCGGGTTGGCAGTTGACCCGGTGCGGCAGCTCGCCATCGTGCCGGTGAACCGGATCGCGGCGGCGGTGCAGCTCATTCCCCGGGAGGAATACCATCGCCGGCATCACGAGCCGGGGTACCGTCTCAAGGGCTCGCAGTACACCGACATGAGCGGCACACCCTATGTGATGCGCCGGGAAATCCTGTTCGGTCCCAGCGGTGCGCTCTGTACCGCGCCCCCGTTCGGCTCCTTGATCGCGATCGATCTCAAGACCGGCGCGCGCAGGTGGGAGGTCCCGCTGGGGACGGTCATGCCGGATCCGCCTGCCGGCGCCGAACACTGGGGCAGCCCCACGCTGGGAGGACCGATCGTGACCGCGGGCGGGCTGGTGTTCATCGCCGCCACGCTCGACCGGAAGATCCGGGCGTACGATATCGAGACCGGCCAGGAGCTCTGGAGCGCTCCACTCCCGGCGGGGGGCAAGGCGACCCCGATGACCTATCTGGGCGCGGATGGCAGGCAGTATGTGGTGATCGCCGCGGGAGGGGACGGAGATCGATTCGGGAAGAGTGACCGGGTGGTGGCGTTTGCTATAGGGCGCTAAGACGCTAGGACGCTAAGAGGCTAGGAGGCTCCATGCGGATCGGACTCTCCGAGCCTCTTTGCGTCGTAGCGTCCTAGCCTCATCGATTCAACCAGAAATTCGCCTTCACCAGAAAGATGTTGTTCGCCTTCGCGCCGAACAGCCGGTCCGCGTCTCGCGAGAAATCAAAGTCTCCGACGCGCGAGGCGACGTCCTGGCTGCTCCGGGTCCATACGAAGAAGAGGGTCGAGCCGGGCCGGTATTCCCAGCGCAGCACCGCGTTGCCCCGGAGCGAACGGAAATTGAAGTCCGGGTTGTCGAAGGTGATCGGCGCCGCCGGCCCGGCCCCGTCGGGATCGATGGTGTAGGTCGAGGCTCGACCATCGGCGTCGTTCTGCCGGGTGATGGTCCCGACATCCTGGCCGAATACCCGGAGCGCCCCGCTCCGCGGCGCGGCGAATTCCTTGAACCGGGTGTAGTGCACGCTGGAAATGAATGGCTGGGCAAACAGCTCGAAGGTGAGCGTGGGCGTGAAGGTGATGTTCATCCGGGTATCGAAACCCACCGTCTTCTGCAGCAGATTCGACATGATGTACCGGGTCCCGTAGAACGCCGTCGCGGTCGGGTCCGCCACGGCCGTCACGTACTGCACCGACGAAGTGTTGTGATTGTACGAGGGTGAGACCGAGAGCGACACGTTGGACGCCGCCCGGATGTTCATGCCGACCCTGAGGCTCGGGTCGGTGTTTCCAAAGTCTCCGCGGGCGAAGCTCGGGTTCAAGGTCAGGCTGATGCGCTTCCGGCTGTCGGTCTGCAGATTGACGTTGTAGAACCAGAAGCCGGGACGCCGCACCACCGGACCCCCGCGGAGCAGGGCGTCGTCGTAGGTGTCGGTGCGTCGGATCGCGAAGAAATTCAGCTGCCAATAGTTGAGCAACTGGCCGAAGGCCCCGGTGTGGAACTGGGTGTCGGTCCGATCACCGTCGAAATTGTATTGGCGCTGCGAGCCCAGGATCAGGAAATAATTCCGGTACCACTTGGTGGGCCGGCTCAGCGAGAGCGCCAGGTTGGTGTTCATCCAGAAGTAGTCGGCCCGGGTATTGAAGGCGAGATCATTGGCCTCGAAGCCCGGGGTCCGCCAGTTCACCGCGGATTCGAACAACCACTTGCCCCCCTCCTTGGCTATCCTGCTGTAGCCTCCCAGTCCCCGGAGCGAGGTCGCATTCGGATCATACCGGTCGGAAAGAAACCCGTTGCCGCCGGATTGCCGGTCCGGGCGCTGGAAATAGCGGGCGCTGGAATTCTGCAGCAGCTGAATCGCGCTGGGAGTCCCCGTGTTGTTGGTGAGCGCGAGGTTACCCACCCAGGAATAGCTCCGGTTCTTCCACCGCGCGTTCCAGTCGAAGCCGAGCGCCTCGGAGTGGGAGTTGAGCTCGCTCTTGAGGAGCGGGTCGCTCAGGTCGCGGTAGACCGACGTGGCCATCCCGCCGAGGACCAGGTCGCCGCCCTTGAAATCCTTCTTGAGGCGGCCCACGAAGTAGTTGGTGAGCGGCTCGACCTGCTGGGTGAGCCGGGTCCCCGAGAGGTCTACCGCGGCATTCTCCCGTGCCGTCATGGCGTCGAGCATCCCGATGGTAAAGCCCTTCCCGGTACGGCCGGTCACCTTGGCCGCCCCCAGGATAGTGGAGGCATCGGGAACGTGCGCGAAGGTGGCGCCGTCGGGCAGCGATCCCTGGGGATGCCGGCCGATGCGACGGCTGTAGAACAGCGAAAGCGTCGAGACATTGCTGCAGAAGTAACAACTGAACCCGCCGAATCCGAACGTGCCGCTGCCTTCGACGAAGAAGGGACGCTGCTCCGGAAAAAACGTTTCGAAGGCCGAGAGGTTGACCACCGCGGGATCCACCTCGACCTGGCCGAAGTCGGGATTGATGGTGGCATCCAGGGTGACGTTCGACGTCAGCAGATATTTGAGATCGGCGCCGAAGCGGGAATCGGCGTGGTTGGGCCGGTAGAATGGATCGGTCGTGTCGCCGTCCTGGAGGCGCTGATACCGACCCACGACGTAGGGCAACACCTCGAGGCGTCGCTTGGCTCCTCGTCCCGGCGCGAGGCCGTCGATGTGTCCGAAACGGGCCGGGCCGCCGGTCTCCTCGGGTCCCCAGAACGACCACATCGAGATCTCGTTGAGCCGGGCCTCGGTCCGCCACACCTGCATCCCCCACGATTGCACCGAGTCGCGGGCGAAGCGGAGCTGCGAGAACGGGATCCGGAACTCCGCGGTCCAACCCAGCGAGTCGACGTGGGTCTTGACCTCCCAGATGGGATCCCAGGACGGATCGGCGAATTCGGTGGCCTGGCCGGCATCCTGCCGCGAGCCCGAGGGCGCCACGGTGAAGACCGTGCGACCGATGTGATTGTGGTAGGTGTCGAACACGAGCTGCACGATGTCGCTGTTGCTGGTTTCCTGATCCCGGCGCACCAGCTGGCTCCGGACACCCGCCGAGCCATGATCGTCGAACATGCGCGCGCCCACGTAGAGCGCATCATCGTCGTACAGGATCCGAACTTCGGTGCGCTGGGTTGCCGGCTCTCCCACCTTGGGCTGGGCCTGCCGGAAATCGGTGGCGGCCTGCGCCTGGACCCAGATCGGCTCGTCGAGGCGTCCGTCCACCGTGATCGGGGTACTCCGTTGCAGGGCGCGCACCGAGGGCGACGGGAGCGCGTGCGGCGCGGCGGCGTGCGGGATCGCGGTTCCTTCGTGCGCCTGGGCCTGGGCGCTCAATGCGCCGGCCATCGCGAGCGAACACAGGGGGAGGCCCAAATGGTAAACCAGCCGCATTGATGACCCCGCGATGGACGATGTCGGACGAATCGGCCTCAGAGAGACCTACGGCACTTCGATGCGAAAAGTCTCGGAACCGTTGCCCGGCGCCGGTCCAGGGTCGCCGGCCACTCCCCCCGCCGCCCCCGCCACAACCCGCCCTATACCTCGGGCTGGAATCATCGGGGCAGTGGGGTTATCTTGCTTAGCTGTTTGGAGTTATGGGTTTTGCCGAACGGGGACAAGTCGGCAGTTCCCGGTCCCCTTGTCACCGTTCACGGGTCAAAGTTTTTATGGGCATCATCGCAAGCGATATGCGGCGCGGAATGGCCATCATGTTCAATGGCGAGCCCTGCCGGGTCCTCGAGTTCCATCACCACACGCCGGGGAACCTCCGGGCCATGGTGCAGGCCAAGCTCCGGAAACTGCGGACCGGAACCCAGCTGGAACACCGGTTCCGTTCCACCGACACGGTGGAAATCGCGGCGCTGGAGACCCACGAACTGGACTTCATGTACAAGGCGGGCGAGACCTACCACTTCATGAATGCCGAGAATTACGACCAGCTCGAAGTGGATGAGGAGACCCTGGGCGAGACGGCCAAGTGGATGGCCGAGGGCATGCGGATCATTGCCGAATTCTACGAGGGGCGGCCGATCGGCATTCAGATGCCCAGCAGCCTCACCCTGGAGGTGGCCGACACCACGCCCGTGATGAAGACGGCGACCAAGACCGCGTCCACCAAGCCGGCCCGTCTCAGCAACGGGGTCACGGTCAACGTGCCGGAGTTCATCCAGACCGGCGAGCGCATCCGGGTGAATCCCGAGACCGGCGAATACCTGGACCGCGCCAAGGACTAGGCGCCGCTCAGACCCGGAACATCAGGCCGCGGCGTTCCAGGATTCGAAGCAGGAAATACCAGAAGGCCACGAAACAGACCGCATAGCCCAGCGACGCATCGCGGGGCGCGAGCCACGACGCGAACGCGCCCCGATAGAGCCATTGCTGCAGTGATACGCTCTCTCCTCCCATACGCAGATGCGCCATGCCCAGCAGGCGCGCCATCAGACCCGATCCGATGAACGCGATCATGGGATTCTTGCCGTAGGTCACGAAGGGCGCGGCCCAGCGGGCCCGGCCTCGCACATCGATGAGCCAGGCGCAGGTGGCCAGCGTCAGACTCGCCAGCCCGGCCGTGAACAGCACGTACGAGCTGGTCCACAGGTTCTTGTTGATCGGGAACACCCAATTCCACATCAGGCCGGCCGTCGCGGCGATCGCTCCGGCGGCAAAGAGGCCGTTCAACCGGTCGGGCAGGGGTCGTTGCCCGGACAGCCAGCGCCCCGCGAGGACACCCAACAGACAGGTTCCGATCGCGGGGAGCGTGGACAGCAGGCCCTCGGGGTCCCAGGTCTGCGACTGCTTCCAGAGGTGGACTCCGAATACCGTCCGGTCGATCCACGCGCTGAGGGTATCCTGCGGAACATCGAGGGTCGGCGCCGCGACGCCGGGCGGAGCAATCAGCGCCTGCAGGGCCCAGTAGCCGAGCAGGAGGAGCGCGACGAGCGCCGACACCGCCCGATTGCCGCGGTGCCGGGAGAGCAAGGCCGCGGCGATGTAGCAGACGCCGATGCGCTGGAGCACGCCGGGAAAGCGCAGCTGGGTGATCCGCTCGAGGGGGAAGTAGGGGAAGGCCTGGAGCAGGAGGCCGAACAGCACGATCAGGCCGCCCCGCCGGAGAATCTGCAGCGTGACGGTCCGGTCGGCGTCGCCCCGGGCCCGGCGCGCGGCGAGCGAGAGGTGGGTGGTGATGCCCACCACGAACACGAAGAAGGGAAAGATCAGGTCGGTCGGGGTCCAGCCGTGCCATGGCGCATGCTCGAGCGGCGGATAGATCGCGTCCCAGGTGCCGGGATTGTTGACCAGCAACATCCCGGCGATGGTGATGCCCCGGAAGGCGTCGAGCGCCGCGATGCGCTCCGGCCGTGTGTTAGTGGCGGTCGCCATCGTCTCCTTCCCAATCCCGGGGTATCTTCATCGGTCGGCTGGTTCCTGAATGTCTTCCTGGAGCATCCATGCGCGCAGCATCCGTTACCCCGCTCCTGCTGGTCCTGTCGGCCGTCAGCGCACCGCTGGCCGCCCAACGGCGGGAGCTCGCGGTCATCGCCGGCGGCAATTACTCGAGCGCGTCCGGCGGACGGATCGACCACGCCGAAGCCCACCTGGGCTTCCAGGGCGGCCTGAGTCTTCGCCTGCCGCGCAGCCCGATGCTGTCATTCCAGATCGATTTCCTGCTGGTCCAGCGACGTTTCTTTGCCGCCCGCGCCCCGAGTACGCTGCCTTCCTCGCAGGTGGGACCCCGGTCCGACGCGCCCAATCTCCTGTTTGCCCAGGTCCCGCTGCTCCTCCGCTTTCAGAAGGGGTACAGCACCGAACGGCCGATACGCCCCTACTTCGTGGCGGGCCCGTTCTTCGCTTTCCGGCTCCATTGCCGGCGCACCCTGACCGAGGCCAGCGGAGGCGTGAGCCATCCCGACTGCAGCGTCGCCCCGGTCGATCGCCCGGTCAGCACCGATCCGTTCTTTCCCGCGCTCTTCGAGGACCTCGACGTCGGCGTGCTGGGCGAAGTGGGTGTCCAGATCAAGCGGTTCTCGCTCGGACTCCGGGGCGAGAAGAGCATCCGGAACCTCGTCGATCAGGGATCCCTGCCGACATCCCCACTGGACCGCTCCAAGCTCTGGAGCGCCTCGATTTCGGTCGGTTACCTCGTCCGGGTTCTCTAAGGAGGTCGGCCGCCTGCCCCTCGGCGGTCCGGCCGGAGGAAGATACCGCCCGGACAGCCGGTCCGGGTCCGCAGCGATCCCCCTCGCCCATTCGTAGGTCGTGACGGGGCGCGGACCGCCGGAAACATCCCCCGCGTGGTCCGCGTCGGTTCTATAGGCTCCCATGGAACGAACGCTCGACGCCATCCTCACCTTTCTCCTCAAATACCCGCCGCGGCTGTACCAGCGGGGCGACTTGTCGCTGGCGCCGAGTTTTCCTCCCCGGCTGATCGCGATCGCCCTCGGCGTTGCGCTGGTTCTGCTGGTCCTGACCCTCCGCCGGGTGCGAACGCCGGCACCCATCAGGGACCGGCTGGTGCTCGGCGGGCTCCGGGCGGCGTTGTTCGGGCTGCTGGGGTTCTGCCTGTTGCGACCGGTCCTGTTGCTGTCGAGCGCGGTACCGCAGCGCAACGTGCTGGGCATCCTGCTGGACGATTCGCGCAGCATGCGCCTCACCGACATCGATGGCGGATCGCGGCTCGACGCGGTGCGGCGAGTGTTCGGCGATTCGGCCGCGATCACCGCCCGGCTGAGCGACCGGTTCGTGCTCCGGTTCTTCCGCTTTGCCGCGGATGCCGGACCGCTCTCCGGCGCCACGGCGCTCAAGGGCTCGGGGACCCGTACCGATCTCGCGGCCGCGCTCGATGCCGCGCGGCAGGAGCTGGGTGGGGTTCCCCTGGCCGGGCTGGTGGTGGTGAGCGATGGGGCCGACAACGTCGGGACCGATCTGACCGCGCCGCTCCTGGCCCTCAAGGGGCGACGAGTGCCGGTGTACACCGTGGGAGTCGGGCAGGAACGCTTCGCGCGCGACCTGGCCATCGAGCGGGTGTCGCTGCCGTCGAGTGCGCTGGCCGGTGCCGGAGTGCTGGCCGAGGTGGTGCTTCGGGTCCGGGGACTGCGCGGACAGAGTGTGACCGTCACCGCCGAGGACGAGGGCCGGGTCGTGGCCCAGCGCGACGTACCGCTGCCCGACGCCGGCGACGTCGCGGTGACGCGGCTCTCTCTCCCGCCGCTTCCGGCGGGATCCCGGCGTCTCACCTTCAGGGTGCGCCCCGCTCCCGACGAAATCGTCACCGAAAACAACGAGCTCAGAACGGTGCTCCGGGTCCGTCCCGGTCCGGAGCGGGTGCTCTATCTCGAGGGCGAGCCCCGCCCCGAGTTCGCGTTTCTGCGTCGGGCCGTCTCGGCGGACAGCGCGCTCCAGGTCGTTGGACTGCTGCAGAGCGCGAAGGGAAAATTTCTCCGGCTCGGTGTCCAGGACAGCATCGAGCTGGCGGGCGGCTTTCCGACCCGGCGCGAGGATCTGTTCCGTTACCGCGCCCTCATCCTCGGGAGCATGCCGGCCTCCTTCTTTACCGGAGACCAGCTGCGGATGCTGGCCGACTTCGTGAGCCGGCGGGGCGGAGGACTGATCGTGCTGGGAGGCCGCGAGTCGCTGGTCGAAGGAGGCTTCGCCGGCACGCCGCTGGCGGAAGTGCTGCCGGTCGGCCTCGACGCGATGATACCGGCCGGCGCGGGCGCTCCCGCCACCGAGCTCTCCGTCCGGGTGACTCCTCCGGGACTGGTCCATCCGGCGCTGCAACTGGGGAGCACCGAAACCGCCGGTGCCCGCTGGGATTCCCTCCCGCCGCTGACGTCGGTGAACCATTTCGGATCCCTCAAGCCCGGCGCCACCGCACTCCTGGTGGGTCGGCCCAGCGGGGGAGGACCCGAAGTCCCGGTCCTGGCGGTTCAGCGATTCGGCAAGGGGACCGTCGCGCTGGTCGGAGTCCAGGATACCTGGCTCTGGAAGATGAGTGCGAGCATTCCGCTGGAGGATCAGACCCATGCGATGCTCTGGAAGCAACTGATCCGATGGTCGCTGGCCGGGGTGCCGGATCGGGTGGAGGTGGTCGCCTCGCCCAGCCGGGTCGGCCCGGGCGAGGCCGTGGTGCTGAACGCGCGGGTCTCCGATGAAGCGTATCTCGAATCCAACGATGCGGTCGTGGTGGCCAAGGTGACCTCGCCCCTGGGCCGGACCCAGGAAGTGCCGCTCACCTGGACCCTCAAGGAAGACGGCGCCTATCAGGGGCGGTTCGTTACCGAAGAGGAAGGGATGTATCTGGTGGAAGCGGAGGCACGCCGGGGCGCCGACACCATCCGCGCCGCGCCAGCCGCCCTCCTGGCGGACAACCACGGCGCCGACGTGGAGCAGGCGGAGCTGCGCTCCCCCCTCCTCAAACGCATCGCCAAGGAAACCGGCGGGCGCTACTACCCGCTGGCCGACGCCGCTCGGCTCACCGATGACGTCGAATTCACCGAGAGTGGAGTGACGGTCCGGGAATCCCGCGATCTCTGGGACATGCCGGCGGTGTTTCTCCTTCTCGTCCTATTGCTCGGAACCGAATGGGGCTATCGTCGCTGGCGGGGGCTCGCATGAGACGGTCAGGCTTTGCCCTGGTGCTGGCGGCGCTCGTGCCGGCCGCCCGGCAATCCGCGCCGGGGAGCACCCATGTCCTGCTGATCACGGGACTTTCCGGTGAGCCCCGATTCGCGGCCGCGTTCCACAGCGAGGCGGCCTCGATCTACGATGCGGCCAAGGCGCGCTGGGTTCGCTCCGATTCGAGTCTGATGTATCTGGCCGAGGACCCGGCCCAGGATCCGGCGCGGATCACGGGACGGGCAACCCGGGATGGTGTGGCCACGGCGATCGCCAGGCTCGCCGCCCGCTCGACGCCCGGCGACATCCTGTTGATCGTCCTCATCGGACATGGCAGTGGGCAGGGCCCCGACTCGCGGCTCAATCTTCCCGGTCCCGACGCCACCGCCGCCGACTTCGCCACCTGGCTCGCGCCGCTCGCTGGGAGAATCGTGGTCCTGGTGAATGCCTCGAGCGCCAGCGGCGATTTCGTCCCGGTGCTTTCCGCCAAGGAGCGGGTGATCGTGACGGCCACCAAGAGCGCCATGGAGCGGAACGAGACCACGTTCGGAGAGTACTTCGCCAGGGCCCTCGCGTCCGAATCCGCCGACGCCGATCGCGATGGCCGGGTGACGCTGCTCGAGGCGTTCGACTATGCTCGCCGGGAGGTGGCCCGGGGATACGAGACCAGGAACCTGCTCGCGACCGAACACGCGCTGCTGGATGACGACGGCGACGGCAAGGGGAGTACCGCGCCGGGTGGCGCGCAGGGAGACGGGGCGGTCGCGCGCACGGTCGGGTTCGGAATCACGGCACCGTCCACCGATCCGCGGGTCGCCGCGCTGGTCCTGGAGCGCCGCGCGCTCGAGGGCCAGGTCGATGCGCTCCGGCGACGCAAGGCCGGCATGGACTCCACGGCGTACGAGCGGGAGCTGGAGCGGTTGCTGCTGGAGATCGCCACCAAGTCCGCGGCCATTCGTGCTGCGACCGGGCAGAAGCCATGACCCGGCTCATGGCATGGGCGCCGCTGGTGCTGCTGGGATTCGTCGCCGGCCGGGTGCAGGACGACGGCCTGGCCGCGCGCCGTCGGGTTCGAGCGCTCGCCGAATCGGGACATCTGTCCGAGGCGGAGGATGCCGCCCGCCGCGGCGGCGCGGCGGTTCTCGTGCCGCTCGGCGAGGTCCTGGCCCTCACCGGCCGGCTGGCCGCCGCCGACTCGGTTTTCCGGATCGCAGTGGAACGGAGCGTACCCGACTGGCGGAACGCCGAGGCCTCCCGTGCCGAGCTCGCGGCGCGCCGGGGTAGCGCCGGCGCGGCGCGGCAGCTGGCCCTGAGCCTGGCCACGGCCTATGAACGCGACGGTGCCCGCTGGACCGCGGACGACCGGGTGGCGGCCGGGCGCGCCTACGTGGTGCTGGGCCGGGACGATGCGCTGGGACTCCGGAACGCGCTCCGCGCCTTCGACGCCGCCGTCGCAGCCGATTCGAGCCTGGTCGAAGCGCGCATCCGTCTCGGCGATCTCTTTCTCGACAAATACAACGCGCCCGATGCCAGGACCAGCTACACCGAAGCGCTCCGACTGTCTCCCCGGCAACCGCGCGCGCTGCTCGGGATGGCGCGGGTCCTCGCGTTCCAGGGCAGCCCCGATGCCACCCAGGGCGTACGCGCCAGCCTGAGTGCCAACCCGTCGCTGGCGCCGGCGCAGGCCCTGCTGGCCCAGCTGCATCTGGACGCGGAGCAGTACGACTCCGCGGCGGCCTCCGCGGGCCGCGCGCTGGCGGCCGACTCCTCCGCCGCCGATGCGTGGGCCATGCTCGGCGCCACCGCGTGGCTGCGGGACGACTCCGCCGGGTTTGCAAGGGCCCGGGCCGGCGCCGCGCGGGTGAACCCGCGGCCGTCCGATTTTTACAGCGAAGTGGCGGAAGCGGTGGCGCGGCACCGCCGCTATGCCGAGGCGGAACAATTCGGCCGCGAGGCAGTGGCACTGGACTCGCTGTCCTCGCGGGCCCTCGGCGGACTGGGCATCAATGAGCTCCGGCTGGGCCACATCGAAGCCGGGAGCGCGCACCTGACCCGCGCCTTCGCGCGGGACCCGTTCCACATCTGGTACAAGAACACGCTCGACCTGCTGGATGAGATGAAGACCTTCCGCACCGTGGCGACCCGGCGCTTCCGGATCGTCGCGCCGGCCGCCGAGGCGGATCTGCTGGCGCTCTATCTGGGTCCGCTGCTCGAGGAGGCCTACGATTCCCTGGCCGCCCGCTACGAGTATCGTCCTCCGACGCCGATCCGAATCGAGCTGTACCGTCGCCACGCCGATTTCTCGGTCCGCACCGTGGGGCTGGCGGGGCTGGGCGCGCTGGGCGTGAGCTTCGGAACCGTGCTGGTGATGGACGCGCCGTCGGCACGCAGTCCCGGCGAGTTCAACTGGGGGAGCACCGCGTGGCACGAGCTCACCCACACCTTTACCCTCGGTCGCTCGGCCCACCGGGTGCCCCGCTGGTTCTCCGAGGGTCTGTCGGTGCTGGAAGAGCGCCGGGCCCGTCCGGCCTGGGGCGCCGGGCCGACTCCGGAATTCCTGGCCGCGTTCAAGGCCGGCCGCCTGCTTCCGCTGACCCGGCTGAACGACGGATTCGTGCGGCCCAGCTATCCCGCCGAGCTGGGGTTCAGCTACTACCAGGCCTCGCTGGTGTGCGAGATGATCGAGGGCCGCTGGGGCCGCGCGGCGCTGGTGAGCATGCTGGCAGGATACCGCGACGGACTCGATACCCGAGGCGTATTCACCGGGGTGCTGCACCAGACTCCGGAGGCGCTGGCCGTGCTGTTCGATGCCTGGCTGCGGCAGAAGTTTGCCGGACCCCTGACGCATGTGGCGGCCTGGGACGGGAAGGGACCGGCCACCGGAGAATTCGTCACCGCGCTCGCGTCGGCCGAGACGCTGGTGGAGCAGAAGCATCCCGCCGAGGCCCGCGCCGCGTTCGAGCGCGCCGAGGCCATGTTTCCGATGTACATCGGACCCGATGCCCCCGCGCTGGGCCTGGCGCGTCTCGCATTGGAGCGCAACGACAAGCCCGCCGCCGTCGCGGCGCTGGCCCGATTCACCGCCCTCGACGAATCGGCCCTGGAGGCGAATCGCCGCGAGGCCTCCCTCCGTCAGGATCTGGGGGACTGGGCCGGCGCGGCCGCGGCGCTCCAGCGCACCCTGTGGATCTTTCCGTACGATCCCGCGGCGCATGCCCGGCTCGCCGAAGTGGCCGAGCGGCTCTCCGATCCGGCCCGAGCGCTCCGTGAGCGCCGCGCCGTGGTCGCGCTGGCACCGGCCGACCTCCTGGAGGCGCGTTACCAGCTGGCCCGGGCGCTGGCCCTGGCCGGAGACTCCGCCGCGGCGCGGCACGAGGTCCTGCAGGTGCTGGAGGGCGCGCCCGGATTCGAAAAGGCCCAGACGCTCCTGCTGGATCTCCGGAAGAAGCCGGAAGGGAGGGTGCCGTGAAGCGTTACGTTCTGGCCGCCGCGGTCCTGCTGCTGATCGCGGTTCCCCTGCTGGTCCGCGCCCAGCGGGGCTGCAACGGATGCGAGGCGCTGGTGGCGCCGCCCAATCCGAAATACGACGGGCGGTTCACCTACGCGCGCATCAAGTTCACCATTCTGGGCGGGGATTTCGGCGGCCGGTTCCAGGACATCAAGTGGGGGCACGACTATCCCCAGGCCGATCATCACTTCCCCAAGATCATCCAGGAGCTGACCACGGTCGAGACCCGCACCGAGGAGAGCGTCATCCTCGCGCTGGACGATCCCGAGCTGTTCAAGTTCCCGTTCGCGTACATGTGCGAGCCGGGGTACTGGCTCCCCAGCGACAAGGAAGTGGCGGGCCTCCGGAATTACCTGCTCAAGGGCGGATTCCTCATCATCGACGACTTCGTCGGTCCGCACTGGAACAATTTCGAGACCCAGATGCGGAAGGTGCTGCCCGGGGCGCGCATGATCCCGCTCACCGCCGACATGCCGATCTTCGATTCGTTCTACCGGATCCCGTCCCTGGACTTCGATCATCCCTATTACGGGGTGAGGGCCCAGTTCTACGGGATCTTCGAGGACAACGATCCCACCAAGCGGATGATGGCGATCGTCAACTACGACTACGACGTCAGCGAATACTGGGAATTCTCCGATACCGGCCTGTTTCCCATCGACCTCTCGAACGAGGCCTACAAGCTCGGCGTCAATTACCTGATCTACGCTTTTTCCCATTGATCGAAAGGACCGGAGCGTGACGCTCGCATCCACACCCAGAGAGCTGGATCACCTCGACGACGCGGCGCTGGCCGAACGGCTGGCTACGGCGCGCTCGCGCGTGCAGGCCGAGCTCAGGAAATCGATCGTGGGACAGGACGCGGTGATCGAGCAGACGCTGGTGGCGCTCATGGCCGGAGGCAACTGCCTGATCGTGGGCGTGCCCGGTCTCGCCAAGACGCTGCTGGTGCATTCCCTGGCCCGGGCGCTCGATCTCAAGTTCTCCCGGATCCAGTTCACCCCGGATCTCATGCCGTCCGACGTGACCGGCACCGACGTGATTCAGGACGACCCCGCCACCGGACAGCGCAAGCTGGTGTTTCTGCGGGGTCCGGTCTTCGCCAACGTGGTGCTCGCGGACGAGATCAACCGGACCCCGCCCAAGACCCAGGCGGCCCTGCTGGAGGCGATGCAGGAGCACCGCGTGACGGTCATGGGCAAGACCTACGAGCTGGAGCCGCCGTTCTTCGTCTTCGCCACCCAGAACCCGATCGAGCTCGAGGGCACCTACCCGCTGCCCGAAGCCCAGCTCGACCGTTTTCTCTTCGAAGTGGTGATGACCTATTCGTCCGAGGCCGAGGAAGTGTCGATCGTGCGGACCACGACGGCGGCGCCGGCGGAGGCCATTCGTCCGGTGGTGTCGCGCGAGGAGATCCTCGCCTTTCAGGGGCTGGTGCGCCGGGTGCCGGTCGCCGACGCGGTGGTCGACTATGCCGTGAAGCTGGTGCGGCTCTCCCGGCCCGTGGAGCCGGGCGCTCCCGATTTCATCCGCCAGTATGTGGCCTACGGCGCCAGTGTCCGCGCCGCGCAGGCGCTGGTGCTGGGCGGCAAGGCCCGGGCCCTGCTCCAGGGCCGGGCCCACGTCGGCTTCGAGGATGTCCGGGCCCTCGCTCCCGCGGTGTTTCGGCACCGGCTGCTGCTCAACTTCCAGGCCCAGTCGGAACGGGTGACCGCCGATCAGCTGGCCGAACGGCTGCTCGGCGCGGTGCCCGTGCCGCGTTCGGGGCTGTAGCGACGATGACCGCGCCGTCCGGCTTCCTCGACCCCGCCCTCCTCGCCCGCATCGGGGATCTCTCGCTGCTGGCGCGCAACGTGGTCGATGGCTTCATGCACGGGCTGCACCGGTCCCGCCGGGTCGGATTGTCGCTCGATTTTGCCGAGCACCGCTCCTATCAGCCGGGCGACGACATTCGCCGGATCGACTGGCGGGTCTATGGCCGCACCGACCGGTATTACGTCAAGGAATACGAGGCCGACACCAACGCCGCGGTGACGTTCGCGCTGGATGCCTCGGGCTCGATGGATTTCGGGAGCGGCGCGGTCACCAAGTTCGATTACGGCCGGTTCCTGGTGGCGTCGCTCGCCTGGCTGTCGCAGCACCAGGGAGACCGGGTCGGGCTGGTGACCTTCTCCGGGGATCTGCTCGAGGTGGTGCCGCCCTCGACCCGGCATCTCCGCCTGATCCTCCACACCCTGGGTCGGGCGAGTGCGCGCGGCGCGGGACGGCTTACGCCGGTCCTGGAGCGCGCCGCGCGGCTGTCCAGCCGCGCCGGGATCGTGGTGATCGTGTCGGACTGCTATGAAGATCCCGCCCAGCTGCAGCTCGGCATCGGCTCACTCCGGGTCCGGGGTCATGACGTGATTCTCTTTCACGTCCTGGATCCGGCCGAACGGGATCTCCCCGGTGAAGGAGCCGCGACGTTCGAAGACGCGGAAACCGGCGAGCGCCTGCCGCTCCGCCCGGAGGAGCTGCGGGAGCGCTACCTGCACGAGATGAGCGCCCACCGCGCCGAGCTCTCCCGCCGCCTGGGCGCGGATCGAGCGGACTATGTGCCACTCACCACCGACCAGCCACTCGATGGGGCGCTCTATGCCTATCTCGAGCACCGTCTCGCGGCGAGCCGGGTGCGCTGATGGGAGCCCTGGGATTCCTGGTGCCGGCGTTCCTGGCGGGATTGGCGGCGCTCGCGCTGCCGGTCCTGTTTCATCTCCGGCACCGGGAACGGGACCGGGCCCATCGATTTCCCTCGCTGATGTTCCTGCGCCGTATTCCGATTCGCACCGCCCAGCGCCGCCGGATTACCGATTGGCTGCTGTTGCTGCTGCGGGCGGGGGTCGTGGCCCTGCTGGTGGCGGCCTTTGCCCGTCCGTTCCTGGGCCGCTCCACTCCGGCGGCATCCGCGGTGCCCATCCGCACGGTGGTGCTCCTGCTGGATCGTTCGCTCAGCATGGGTCACGGCGCCGTGTGGCCCGCCGCGCTGGATTCCTCGCGGCGGATCGTGGCGTCACTCGGGGCGGGTGCCCGGGTGGCGGTGGTGCTGTTCGATGAAGAGGCCCAGGTGGCGCAGGCCTTCACGCAGGACCACGGGCTGGCCACCGCGGCGATCAATGCCGCCCGCCCGTCGGCCCGGGGGACTCGCTACGCCGCGGCGCTTCGCGCCGCGCGGCGTCTGGTGGCCGATGCGCACGCCGGCGCCGCCGAGGTTTTTGTGGTGACCGACCTTCAGCGAACCGGCCTCGATGGCCTCGCGGGGCTCGAGCTGCCCCCCGAGCTCGATGTCCGCGCGGTGTCGGTGGTCCCGGCCCGCCGGCCCGACGCCGCGGTCGCCGGCGCGGAGGTCCAGCGGGTCTCCGACGGGGACCGCAGCCGGCTCCTGGTCTCGGCCCGGATCACCCTGCGAGATCGGCCCGCTCCGGTCCGCGGCCGGCTCTCGCTGGCGGTGAACGGCCGGGTTGCGACCACTCGTGATCTCACCCTTCCCGCGGATGGCGCCCTCTCGGTCGCCTTCGACCCGGTGCCGCTTCCCCGCGGCCGCGCCACCGCCGCCGTCTTCCTGGAACCCGATGCGCTGCCCGCCAACGACTCGCTCCGCTTCGTGGTCCCGGCGGAGGAGGCGCTTCGCGTGCTGCTGGTCGTCCCCGCGGACGCCACCCCGGAAGAGACGCTCTTCCTGGAGCGCGCGTTAGGAATCGGACGCGCGCCTTCGTTGACCGTGGAGCGCCGCCGCGCCGGCGCGCTCGATGCCCGTGCGCTGCAGGGTGCGGCGGTGGTGCTGCTGTTCGACAGCCCGATCCCTTCCGGCGCGGCGTTCGATGGCTGGGTCAGACGTGGAGGCGGCCTCATCGTGGCGGCGGGGCGCCGGCTGTCGACCCGACCCACCGGTTCCCCGCTCCTCCCCGGCACCATTCGCGGGGCGGTGGAGCGGATGAACGATCGCGGTGGTGCCTTCGGCGAAGTGTCGCTCGACCATCCGATTTTCTCGCCGTTCCGGGGCGGCGGCGCCGCGGCGCTGGGTGCCGCGCGATTCCTCCGCTATGCGCGAGTCAGCGCCGATTCCGGTGCCGAGGTCCTGGCCCGATTCGACGATGGCAATCCCGCCCTGGTCGAGCGGGCCGCCGGCGCCGGACGGACGCTGCTGCTCGCGGCGCCGCTCGACGCCGTCTCGGGAGACTTTCCCCTCCAGCCGGCGTTTCTGCCGTTTCTTCGCCGGCTGGCGCTCTACGCGGTCGGCTACGAGCCGCCGCCGCTCTGGCACACGACCGGCGAGACCGTCTTCACGCCGCGATCGCTGGGGAATCCGGTGGTCGCGACGCCGACTGGCGCGCTGCGGCGGCCGGCCGGCGACTCGGGAGCCCGCGCAATGGCGCTCCCGGAAGCCGGCTTCTACGATGTATATGATGGACGGGCCGCCGGGGAGCCCGCGATGGTGCTGGCCGCCAACCCCCCGGCCGCGGAATCCGACCTGACCGTGTCCGATCCGCGGGAGCTGCTGCTGGGTGTCCATCGGAGTGATTCGGTGCGGGTCGAACCGGCCGGACCCGAAGCGCCGGCCCAGCGTGAGGGACGCCAGCGCCTCTGGCGTCTCCTGCTGACCGGCGCCGCGCTGCTGCTGTTGGTCGAGACCGTCCTGGCGAATCGTGGCTGGCGCGCCACTTCCGCTGTCGTCCTGCCGGCGCCGCCCGAAAGGAGCACATCATGAGTCCCTACGCCGATCGGAACGAAGCCGAGCGCGAGCTCGCGATGGCGGTGCGCCGGCTCCGGCGGGGATGGCGCCTCCGCGTGCTGGCGGAAGGCGCGGCTCGCGTCGCGGTGGCCGCGCTGCTGGCCCTGCTGGCGGGCGCGGCGCTGGCCGGCATTCTCGGAGCGGGCTCCGCGGCGGTAGTCACCATGCGGGTGCTGGGCTACCTGCTCATCGCGGCGGCGGTGCTGCGCTACCTGCTGATTCCGGGTCTCCGCCGTGCCGATGATGCGAAGCTCGCGCTCTATGTCGAAGAGCGTGCTCCGGAGCTCCGTCAGACGCTGCTCAGCGCGGTCCACGAGCTTCAGGTCGCTCCGGACGCGCGCCCGTCTCCGGCGCTCTCGGCGCGCGTGATGCAGCAGGCGCTGGCGGAGGTGCGCCGGATCGAAGCCGGCCCCGGCCTGGAACGCTCCAGGGTGGGTCGCGCCGGCGCGCTGCTGGCCGCGGTGGGCGTGGCGGCGGCGCTGCTGCTGGCCGTGGGTCCCGCGGTCCTCAAGGACGCCGCCAAGGTCCTCTTCATTCCCTGGTCCGAGGCGGAGGCCGCGCCGGTATTCGCGGTGACCGTCCTGCCGGGCGACGCCCAGGTGCCCAAGGGCGGCGCCGTGGAGCTCAAGGCCTCACTCCGCGGATTTGCTGCATTGTCCGCCGAGCTGGTGCTGAAGACGGATACCGCTACCGAATGGGTCCGGATTCCGATGCTGCGAGATTCCGCCGCCGCGGGATTCTCCAGCCGGCTCTTCGACCTGACCCGCACGACCGAATACTACGTCGAGGCCGACGGCGTGCGATCGCGCGCCTTCCATCTCACCGTGGTGGACTTGCCGGCAGTCGAGCGGCTCTCGCTCGAGCTGCGATTCCCGGCGTACACCGGGCTCCCCCCGGAGCGGATCGAGAGTGGCGGCGACGTGGCCGCGGTTCGCGGAACCACGGTCACCGTGCGCGCCCGCATCACCAAGCCGGTGAAGGGCGGCTCCATCCGGCTGGACGACCGGACCACCGTGCCGCTTCGTGCCGATTCGTCGGGACGCCTGGTCGGCTCCTTCCGGGTGTCCCGCAATGGGTTCTATCGCGTCGACCTCATCGCCGCGGACGGGACGCCCGTGCCGGGCACGCTGCAGTATGTCATCGAGGCGCTCGACGATCACGGACCGACGGTGCGCATCGAGCAGCCGGGCCGGGATACCAAGGTCACTTCGGTGGAAGAGGTGGCCGTCGCCGTGCACGCCTCGGACGACTACGGCGTGGAGGCGCTGGAGCTGCGCTACCGCGTGAACGGGGGCGCCGAGCAGCGGATCGCCCTGACCGATTCGGCCGGTCACGCCACTCAGGAAACCCGGGCGGCCCACACGCTCTTCCTCGAAGAACTCGGCCTCAAACCGGGAGACCTGGTGTCCTACTTTGCCGCCGCCAGGGACGGCGCCGGCAACTCCTCCTCGAGCGACATCTACTTTCTCGAGGTTCGGCCGTTTGGACGCGACTACAAGCAGGCGGAAGCGGGCGGTGGTGGCGGGGGCGGCGGAGAGCAGAGCCCGGAAGGGCTTTCGGCACGGCAACGGGAAATCGTGGCCGGAACCTTCAACTGGCTCCGCGACAGCGCCCGGACGGCCGAGCGCGAGCGCCGCGAGAATCTCACCACGCTGGCCATTTCCCAGGGACAGCTCAAGACCGATGTGGGCGAGCTGGTGCGCCGCCTGGTCGAACGCAACATTCTCGCCGCCGACACCACCTTCAAGCTGATTCACGCCGCGCTCGACTCGGCCGGCAAGGAAATGCAGGCCGCCGAGGAGCGGCTTGGGCTGGGAGACCCCGAGGGCTCATTGCCGCGAGAACAGCGCGCCCTCCAGCTGGTCCAGCGCGCCGAAGCCGCGTACCGCGAGGTACAGGTTCAGCTCGGCCAACAGGGCGGCGGCGGCGGCGGGGGCGCGAAGCAGAGCGCCGAAGACTTGGCCGACCTGTTCGACCTGGAAACCGACAAGCTGCAGAATCAGTACGAGTCGGTGCAGCAGGAACAGCAGCAGAGCGCGCAACAGGAGCTGGATGAGACCGCCGAGCGGCTCAAACGGCTGGCCAGCCGGCAGCAACAGGAAAACGAGCGGATGCAGCGGATGGCTGATGCGCTCAAGGACCGCATGGGACAGCAAGGCGGTGGCGGCGGGGGCGGGGGACAGCAGCGCCAGCTCGCCAAGGAAGCCGAGGAGGAAGCCCACCGGCTGGAGCGCCTGGCGCGGGAGAAGAACTCTCCCGAGCTGGCGCAGGCGGCCCGCCGGATGCAGGAGGCCGCCGATGCGATGAAGCGGGCGGCCGCCGATTCGCCCAATGCGCCGTCCCAGGGTGGCACCGCGCTGGATCGGCTCAAGGGCGCCAGCAAGGATCTGGAGAACGCCCGCACCGAAGGACAGAGCGAGAGCGTGCGGGACCTGCAACGCCGGGCCGGAGACCTCGGCAATCGTCAGCGCGAGATCGCCGGAGGCGTCAAGGAGCTGGCCGGCGCAAGTGGAGCCGACCGGGCGGAGAAGATGCGCCGCCTGGGCGAGCGCAAGGATGGCCTCGCCTCGGACGTCGAGCGGCTCCAGGCGGACGCCGAGCGCCTCGCCCGGGAAACCCGGCGGGATCAACCGGGTGCGGCGGGAAAGATCGACAATGCGGCCACCACTATCCGGGACAGCCGGATCCACGACAAGGTGCTCTATTCCAAGGACGTGATGCGAACCGGCTCTCCCGAGCTGTCCGACCGGATCGAGGGTCAGATCACCGAGAATCTGGACGACGTGGCCGGGAAGCTGCGCCAGGCGGCCGGCGCGCTGACCGAATCCGAGGACGCGCGGCGCGAGCGAGCGCTGGACCGGGCCCGTGAGCTGGTTCAGGGTCTCGAGTCTCTCAAGGATCGGATCGGGGCAAAGCAGGGGCAGGGCGGGCAGAGTGGGAAGGAGGGTCAGGAAGGACAGCAGAACGGGGCGGGCAAGCAGGGCCAGGGGCAAGGTCAGGGGCAAGGGCAAGGGCAAGGCCAACAACCGGGAGGCCAGCAGAATGGTCAGGGCGGCGGGCAGAGGCCCGGCGGCACTCCGGGTGGTGATCCGATCTCCGGCGGCGATGCCCGCCAGTTCGCGCGGGAGTTTCGGCTCCGCCGAGAGGCCGCCGAGAGTCTGAGCCGCGAGCTGGCCGGGAAGAACCTGGACGTCGCTGATCTCGAGAAGGCCATTGGTGATCTCAAGCGGCTCGAATCGGGTCGTGCCTTCGGCGATCCGAAGCACCTGGAGCAGCTGCAGCAGGATGTCATCGAAGGATTGAAGAACTGGGAATTCCGTCTCTGGCGGACGCTGGGGCAGACCGGCGGCGACCGTCCCGCGATGGGCGCGCCGGCGGCGGCCCCGCCCGAGTACCGCACGCTGGTCGAGGAATACTACCGGTCCCTGGCGAGGAAGAAGCCGCCCCAATGACCCAATGACCGATCTTCACATCCTGATTGGTACCCTGGGGTTCGAGGCCCGGTTCGAGCGGGCGCGCGCGCCACTCAGCTGCGCCGCGTTCGAAGCACTCCTGCCCTTCGAACATCCGGCCATCCAGGCGCGCTGGAGCGGCCAGGCGGCCTTCGTGCCGCTTGGCCTCGCCGCGCTGAGCCTGCCCGCCGAAAATGCTACCCGCTTCCCGGCCCCCGGCGAGCTGCTGCTGTATCCCGGCGGCATCAGCGAAGTGGAGGTGCTGATCCCCTACGGTCCCACCGCGTTCGCCAGCAAGGCGGGTCCGCTGGCCGGGAACCACTTCCTGACCATCGTCTCGGGGAACGAACAGCTGGAGGAGCTGGGCCGCAGGGTCTTGTGGGAGGGAGCCCAACAGGTGCGCATTCGGCGCGCGAACTGACGCATTCCCGGAAAGCTTCCATGACCATCACCCGTATTGGAATCACCGATCCCGTCAACGGCATGCCGGTCATGAGCCGCGCCGTCGTGCGAGGCGACACCGTGTATCTCTGCGGGGTCGTCCCCGATCCCGCCGGCGACATCGCCACCCAGACCCGGCAGGTCCTCGAGAAGATCGACCAGATGCTGACCGGTGCGGGGAGCGACAAGTCCAGGCTCCTGACCGCCCAGATCTGGCTCGCCGACATGGGTCATTTCGCGGCGATGAACGCGGTGTGGAATGCCTGGGTGGATCCGAAGAATCCTCCGGTGCGGGCGTGCGTGCGCGCGGATCTCTACCGCCCTGAAGTGCTGGTCGAAATCATGGTCACCGCGGCCCGATAATCGGCGCTAGATTCCCCGATCATCGAAACACCAACCGGGGAAGCCCACCATGACCGCTGAAATCCGCGGCGCGCGCCGCGCCATGCCACCAATGCTCCTGGCCCTTTGCCTGGCGGCCGCTCTCTCTGCTCCGGTCCACGCCCAGGATGAGCCATCCGGCCCCCGGGTGGACAGCACTCGGCAGGGTCAGCGCTTCGATACCGACGGCAATCATGCCGCCGCGCGCGCGATCTTTCTCCAGCTCATCGAGACCGCTCCCGATCCGGCCGCGAAGGCAGCGGCCCAGCGCCGGATGGCGATTTCCTACGGATTCGAAGGCAACTGCGCCAAGGCCGTCGGCTATGAGGAGCTGGTCCTCGGGTACTGGGCGACCCGCGAATCGGCCGAACCGCAGAACGCCTTCTTCCAGGAGGGCGAGACGGCGAACGAGGCGGCTCGGCTCTGTATCGACGCCGGAGACCTCGCAACCGCCGAGCGAATGTACCGGCGGGGAAATGAAATGGCACTCAAGGAGCCGGAGCCGAAAACCCATCCGCGAAGCCTGTGGGACTACCGGCTCGCCCACGCGATGGCGCGTCTCGCCGCTCGCCGGGGCAACGCCGCGGAAGCGCAGCGTCAGGTGGACCAGGCCCGCAAGATCCTGGCGTCCGATTCCGCCATGGCCGCGGGCCAGGCCCGCTACCTGCCGTATCTGGTCGGCTACGTGGCGCTGTACACCAATGATTTCACGACCGCAGAGACCGAGCTGACCAAGGCTACCGAGCTCAACAAGAACGATCCTTTCATGCAGGTACTTCTCGCGATGACCTACGAAAAGACGGGACGGAAGGATTTGGCGATGGAGCGGTACCGCAAGGCGTATGACCTGGCCACGGGGCATACCCCGCCCGCGGCCTTCGCCCGGCCTTATGCGGCCAGGAAGCTGGGTGCGCCATGACCTCGTGGAGGAAAGGGCTCGCCTCGGTATTGCTCGGCATCCTTGCAGGGCCGGTCGCGGCGCAGCGTCCCGCGGTCTCGCTCAACGTGCGCCAATACGTCAGCGTCGATACCGCGATCGTGGCCCTGACCCATGTCCGCGTCATCGACGGCACCGGCGCGCCTCCGCTCGAGAATCAGACCCTGATCATTCAGGGCGGCAACATCGCCGAGCTGGGGAATGCGGCAGCGGTCACGGTGCCGGCCGGCGCCCAGGTCATCGACCTCTCGGGGAAGTCGGTGATCCCCGGTCTGGTGATGCTGCACGAGCATCTGTTCTATCCCACCGGCCCGGGCGTCTACGGCAACCTCACGGAGAGCTTCTCGCGCCTGTATCTGGCCGGGGGCGTCACCTCGATGCGCACCGGCGGCAACATGAACGGATACGGGGAGATCGGCCTGGCCCGCTCGATCGACCGGGGGGAAAAGCCGGGACCGTGGATCGACGCCACCGCGCCGTACCTCGAGGGCCCCGGATTGCCGCTCGGCCAGGTCCACGAGCTCAAGGACGCGGACGACGCGCGGCGGATGGTGAAATTCTGGGCCGATGCGGGGGCCACCTCGTTCAAGGCCTACATGCACATAACCCGCGCCGAGCTGGGCGCCGCGGTGGAAGAGGCCCACAAGCGCGGACTCAAGGTGACCGGACATCTCTGCTCGGTCACTTATCACGAGGCCGCCGCGCTGGGCATCGACGACCTGGAGCACGGTTTCCTGGCGAGCACCGACTTCGTCACGGACAAGAAGCCCGACCTCTGTCCGCCCCAGACCGGCACCCAGGCGCTCGGCGCCCTGGACCCCGCCGGGCCCGAGATCGGCGGATTGATCGACGATCTCGTCAAACACCGCGTGGCCATGACCTCCACGCTGACGGTCTTCGAGACCTTTACTCCTGGCCAGCCGATGCCCCCCGGCCAGGACATGCTCGAGCCCTCGCTCAAGCAGCAGTTCGAAGAGCGCTATGCCGCCACCCAGAAGAACACCCGCTCGGTGTATCCCAAGCTGTTCGCCAATGACCGCGCCATGGAGTTGCGGTTCTTTCGCGCCGGCGGGCTGCTGGTGGCGGGGACCGATCCGACCGGTGGAGGCGGGGTGATCGCGGGATTCTCCGACCAACGCCAGGTCGAGCTGCTGGTGGAGGGCGGCTTCACGCCGCTCGAGGCGATCAAGGTCTGCACCCTGAACGGGGCGACCTACCTCGGCAAGGCCGCCCGGATCGGATCGCTGCTCAAGGGGAAGCAGGCCGACCTGGTGGTGATCGGCGGCGATCCATCCGTCACCATCTCCGATATCCGGAATGTGGAGCTCGTCTTCAAGCAAGGAGTCGGGTACGACCCCGCCAAGCTCATCGCCTCGGTGAAAGGTAAGGTCGGGCTCTGGTAGCCTCGGGTTAACGCCAGCGCGCCCGGATCCGCACCGTCCGCGTGAGCTCGTCGGCGGTTTGCAGGACCTTCTGCCGAAGATCCACGGGCAGCGCCGGGTGATCCGCGAGGTAGGCGTGCACCACATCCAGCGCCGGCTGGCTGGTCTGCCCCCCGAGAAACGCGCCGAGCCAGGACCCCAGATAAAAAATCCGGCGGTTGGCCTGGATGAACGCGAGCGAGTCGAGCGCCGGCCGGAGGTATGGCAGGGTCAGGGACTCATGCTCGATCGCATTGAACCCTCCAAGACTGCCGCTGGCCCAGTCCTCGTTGAGGCTTCGGTCGGCAAAGTATCGTCTGAAATATTCGGCCTTGCTGTCCGCGCTCTTGCGCGCGGCCCCCGATGTGAAGGCGTGGCGCCTGCCGTCCGGAGTGGTGTCCCGGGCAGTCTGCGCGCTCAGCGCCTGCGCCGCGGAGGGATCGTCGAGCACCAGGAGCCGGTCGACCACGCTCCACCGGGTCGGGTCCCGCACCGGTTCGCCAGCGGCCGAGTCGGCGACGAGCAGCGAGCGTAACTTGCCGATCCCGTCCGGTGTCGCCGCCACGGCGATGAATGCGTCGAGATGGCCGCGCCGGATCCCGTACGGTCTGCTCCCGTCGCGGGCCCCGTCCCAGAGGACGCGTTCCGCGTCGGCGCGCAGCCCGGCCGCCGCGTCGGGGGAGAGATAGGCCCGGAGGCTCCGTTCCAGCCGGCCCAGGAGTGCCGGCACGATCTGCTCATCCCGCTCGGCGGGGAGCTCCCGCAGCACCAGCTTCGCGAAACGCGCCGGGTCCATTCTGGTGTCCCGGACTTGATCCCAGAGCGAACCCCAGAGCATCGCCCGAAGGAATGGGTCCCCCACCTGGCCGATGGCGCCGGCCTCCAGCGCCGCCACGCTGGCGGAATCGAGCGTCGTCAGGAAGTAGCCGTAGTCATCGGCGTTGGGAAACACGAATCGCGGTGCCGCCCGGCCGCGCGCCGCGGTCACTTCGGTGACAGCGGAGGTGAGGGTAACCGGAATCTTCACCGGTGCGAGGCTGTCGTAGTCGAGCAGCACTTCGGTCCGCATCGGCCATGGCCCCGTACCCGAGACCGACGCCTGGGCCGGGCGCTGGACCAGCTCGAGCCGGGCGATTTTTCCATCGCGCAACGCCAGCCTGGTCTCCACGACCGGCATCCCGGGCCGCAGCATGAAATTCCGGCCGAAGTCGCCGAGGGGCCGGCCCGCCGCATGCCCGATCGAGCCCAGCAGATCCTGCCAGGTGGCGTTGGCATAGGCATGTGCGGTCAGAAACGCCCGCACCCCCGTCTGGAAGGCGGTATCTCCCACCAGGTAGTTGAGCTGCTTGAGCACACTGGGCGCCTTGTTGTACACGATGGCGCCGTAGGCGCTCTTCGCCTTGTCGAGATTGCTCATCGTTTGCCAGAGCGGGGTGGTCCCGGTGGTCTGGTCCACGCCGTAGGCTACCGGTTTGTTCGACTGATAGAAGGTCTTCCACGCGCCGCTGGCGGAATCGAGGTCGGCCAGACCCTTGGCCCCCATGTAGGTGGCAAATCCCTCCTTGAGCCACAGGTCGTCGAACCAGCGCATGGTGACGAGGTCGCCGAACCACTGGTGCGCGGTCTCGTGCAGGATGGTGGAGAACCGCCCAAGTCGGCGCGAGAGCGTCGGGCGCTCCCGAAAGATGAATCGATCCTCATTGTACATGATCACACCGGGGTGCTCCATGCCCCCGAAGGGAAACGCCGGCGCCAGCAGCATGTCGAACTTCTCGAACGGATACTTGCTCCCGAAATACCGCTCCATCCAATCCAGCGAGCGCTGCTGCAACGCAAGCAGCGTATCGGCATCGGCCTCCCCGGCGCGCGAGTGCCGCAGAAAGAGGTTGACGGTGCGCCCGTGCACGGTGGAGGAGACCCGGGACCAGGGCCCGGCGGCAAACGCGATCAGGTAGGTGGGAAGGGGACGGGTCTCGGTCAAGCGGCTGGTCACCCGCTCGCCACCGGTATCGGCTCGCTGGACCGAGCCGTTGCCGAGGACGGTCCAGGCTTTCGGCGTCACCAGCGTGAGGGTGACCCGCGCCTTGAGGTCGGGCTGATCGAAACAGGGGAAGAGCTGATTCGCGTCGGCAGGCACCAGCAGGGTGTAGAGGTAATCGCTTCGGTCGGCCGGATCGTGCACCCGGATGATGCTGGCACCCGAGGGCGCGATGTCGGAGACGAATGCGATCTCCACGGTGTTCGAGCCGGGTTTCAGCAGTCCGGCGGGGATGCGCAGGTGGTTTCCGTTGAATGCCGCGGCGCCGAGCGGGGAACCGTTGACGGTGATCGCGCCCAGCCGCCGGCCCCGAAAGTCGAGAATCGCATCCTGGATACCGGTGCGCACAAAACGGACCGTCACCCGGCCCACCGCGCTGTCGGGGGCGGTGACATCGAGGCTCAAGTCATAGCGCACATCGCGCACCGTGCGGGCGCGCCAGGTCGCGAGCTCATGGGAGATCCCATGTCCCAGGTAGGGAGCGGGAACTGATTGTGCGGAGAGTGGCGTTACCGGAGCGAGCAACAGTGCGGCGACGACGGGAGAATAAGGGCGCATTCGGAAAAGATAGCGAACCCCTGCGTCGATCCTGCCCCCGTCCAAGAACAAGGGGCGCCGCTCGACGCCCCCTCACCCCTGAATCCTGAATCCTGACCCCTAGTACCTGACCCCTAGTATCGATAATGATCCGACTTGTACGGCCCCTCCGGCTTCACCCCGATATACTCGGCCTGCTCCTTCGACAGCCGGGTGAGCTTGACGCCCAGCTTATCCAGGTGGAGTCGGGCGACCTTCTCGTCCAGGTGTTTGGGCAGCACGTACACCTTCCGCTCGTACTTGCCGTTGTGGACGTGCAGCTCGATCTGGGCCATCACCTGGTTGGTGAAGCTGGCCGACATCACGAAGCTGGGATGTCCGGTGGCGCATCCGAGGTTGAGCAGACGGCCCTCGGCGAGAATCATGACGCTGTGGCCGTCCGGGAAAACCCACTCGTCGTACTGCGGCTTGATGTTGACGCGCTGGATGCCGGGAAAAGTCTTGAGCCCGGCCATGTCGATCTCGTTGTCGAAGTGCCCGATGTTGCCGACGATCGCCTTGTCCTTCATCCGCTTCATGTGATCGACGGTGATGATGTTCTTGTTGCCCGTCGCGGTGATGAAGATATCGGCGCTGGCGACCACCTCCTCGAGGGTGGTGACCTGATACCCCTCCATCGCCGCCTGCAGCGCGCAGATCGGGTCGATCTCCGTGATGACCACGCGGGCGCCCTGGCCCTTGAGCGACTGGGCGCACCCCTTGCCCACGTCTCCATAGCCGCAGATCACCGCCACCTTGCCCGCCAGCATCACATCCGACGCCCGCAGGATGCCGTCGGTCAGACTGTGACGGCAACCGTACAGATTGTCGAACTTCGACTTGGTCACCGAGTCGTTGACGTTGATGGCCGGGAAGAGCAGGGTACCGGCCTGCATCATTTCGTAGAGCCGATGCACCCCGGTGGTCGTTTCCTCGGAAACTCCGCGCAGCGCCGCGGCGACACCGGCCCATCGCCCCGGATGCTTCTGCTGCTCCTGCTGCAGCAGGTTCAGAATGACTCCCCACTCCTCGGGATCATTGACCGGGTTGAACGCCGGCACCTTGCCGGCCTTCTCGAACTCGACGCCCTTGTGTACCAGCAGGGTCGCGTCGCCGCCGTCATCGAGGAGCAGGTTCGGCCCCGAGCCATCGGGCCACATCAGCGCCATGTCGGTGCACCACCAGTACTCCTCGAGGGTTTCACCCTTCCAGGCGTAGACCGGTATGCCGCGCGGATCGGCCACGCTGCCGTTCCGGCCCACCACCACCGCGGCGGCGGCGTGATCCTGGGTCGAGAAGATGTTGCAGGACACCCAGCGCACATCCGCCCCCAGGTCGGCCAGGGTCTCGATGAGGACCGCCGTCTGCACGGTCATGTGGAGGGAGCCCATGATCCTGGCGCCGGCCAGGGGCTGCTTCCCCTGGTACTCCTTCCGCAGCGCCATCAGGCCCGGCATCTCGAACTCGGCCAGCCGGATTTCGTTTCGGCCGTATTCCGCCAGGGACAGGTCCTTGACCTTGAACGGATCCCGCCCCGAGGCGCGGGTGACGTCGAAGGGATGGCGAGCAGCGAGGGTGGTCATACGCGGAACTCCGGTTCAGTGAGCGGTGAACGGCTGGGGGAAAGCGGCAGGCGCCTGGCGATCCCCGTCGCCGCAAAAAGTGCGGGTCCCTTGGCTTCCGTATCGGAGGGCAGGCGGATGAATCGGACCCCGCCGAATCCGGCCTCCTCCATCCAGCCGCGGATCTGTTCCTCGCTGAATCCCAGCCACTGATGACCCATCTGGTCCCGATAGTCGGCGTTGTCGTGGGGCAGCATGTCGACCGTCAGGAGCTTGCCCCCGGTGCCGAGACAGCGGCGGGCATCGGCCAGCACCCGCACCGGATCGATGGTGTGATGCAGCACCAGCACCAGCAGGGCGGCGTCCAATTCGCCCTGGGCCACCGGGAGCGCTTCCAGGGTGCCCTGCCGGAGCTGAACATTGGGCAGATCCCGAGCCCGCTGGGCGGCGCTCTTGAGCATGGCCGGCGATTCATCGACCGCCACCACCCGGCGCACGAACGGAGCGAGCGCCGCGGCAAGGTGACCGGTGCCGCAACCCAGGTCTCCGACGGTCCAGTCCTCGTCGAGGAGCCCGAGGAGCGCCTGCAGCTCGGGCCGTTCCCCGAACAGCTCCCGGCGAAGCTTGTCCCACTGGCCGGCGGTGGAGGCAAAGAATCGCTGCGAAGTCAGGTGGCGCTCGGTCAGAATCTGCCGAAGGCGCTCGGCATCCCTTTCGGCGGCCGCGGAGCTGGCCACCTCGTCTCGCACGGCCTGCCAGAGGCGCCGGGCGGCGGCCGGGAAATCCCGGGTAGGCATCCGGTACCAGTTGCTGGTACCCTCGCTCCTCTGGAACACTAACCCCAGGTCCGCCAACACTTTGAGATGCCGACTCACGGTAGACTGGGGCAGCCGAA
>DASYPZ010000034.1:0-6911 GCA_036006105.1 Gemmatimonadales bacterium
TTCTTCATCAGGAATTCGACGCCCTTGGAATTCTGCTCCGACACCTGCCGGCTTCGCTTCATCGCCACGCCATAGTCAGCCTTGACGGCGCCGACCTCGATACCCAGGGCCTTGGCGTCGTGGCCGATCAGGTTGAGCGCGTAGGCGCTGTGCAGCAGCGCCTTGGTGGGAATGCACCCGATGTTCACGCAGACGCCGCCCAGCTTGTCCTTCTCGACGACGGCAGTGGCGAATCCCAGCTGGGCGGCCCGGATGGCGGCGACATAGCCAGCGGGTCCGCCGCCGAGGACGATCACGTCAAATGTTGCCACGATTGACTCCAGGAATCAGGATTGAGGACCGAGGATTGAGGGTTGAGGAGCCAGGACTCATGGGGCGCGACCCCCTCGATCCTCAATCCTCAATCCTCGATCCTACCAGACCAGTGCCAGCGGATTTTCCAGCAGCAACTTCAGCGTCTTCATGAATTGGGCGCCGGCGGCGCCGTCGATGACCCGGTGGTCGCAGGACATCGTCAGGCGCATGCGACGGCGGATCTCGACGCTGCCGTTCACCACCGCCGGGACCGGCGCGATCCGCCCGACCGCGATGATCCCCGCCTCGGGCGGATTGATGATGGCCGTGAAATGCTCGATGTCGAACATGCCGAGGTTCGAGACCGAGAAGGTGCTGCCGGTGTATTCCTCCGGCTTGAGCTTCCGCTCCCGCGCCCGCCCGGCGAGATCCCGGGTCGCGGCGGAAATCTCCCGCAGACTCTGCCGCTCGGCGTTGCGGATGACCGGGACGATGAGCCCGTCCTCGGTGGCCACCGCGACCCCCAGGTGCACTTCGTTCCAGACCCGGATATGGTCGTCCTGCCACCAGGAGTTGACGGCGGGATGCTGGGTCAGCGCGGTCGCGACCGCCTTCAGGACGATGTCGTTGAACGAGATCTTGCCCTGGTCTCCCGCGGCCGCATTGAGCGCCTCGCGCGCCTCGGCGACCCGCTCCATGTCGACTTCGCTGGTCAGGTAGAAGGTCGGGATCGGTCCGATCGACTGGATCAGCCGCTTGGCGATGGTCTTCCGGATCTGGGTGAGCGGGACGTCGCTGAACGCCGGGAGCGAGGAGCGGGCCGCGGACACCGGGAGGGCGCCGGGTTTTCCCGACGCCGCCGGCCGGTCTCCGGCAACGGCGTCCAGATCGCGCTTGATGATTCGCCCCTCGGGACCGCTCCCGGTCACACCTTGAAGACTGACGCCGGTGTCCGCGGCGATCTTGCGGGCCAGCGGCGACGCCTTCACGCGGGCGCCCGGAGCGGCTGGAGCGGCTGGAGCGGCTGGAGCGGGCTGAGCCGGTTGAGCCGTCGGAGCGGCGGAAGCAGGCTGCGCCGTCGGAGCGGGCTGAGTGGCCGGAGCCGCCGGTGCGGCCGCGGGTGCCGGCGTGGCTGCAGGCGCCGGAGCCGCGGGGGCCCCGCCGTCGACCGACTCACCCGCCGTGCCGATCCAGCCCACCGGTGAGGATACCGGGACCGTCGCGCCCGCGGCCACCAGCTGCTTGAGCAGGGTTCCCGCCGCGCGGGCCACCAGCTCCATCACCGCCTTGTCGGTCTCCACCTCGGCCAGCACATCACCGACCGCGACCGGGTCGCCCTCCTTCTTCTTCCACTCCACGAGGCGGCCCTCTTCCATCGTGGGCGAGAGCGCCTCCATGACGATCTTGGTTGCCATGCGTCCCCTACGGGAGGTACAGGACTTGCTTCGCCGCCGCGATGACCTTCGCGGGATCCGCCTTCGCGGCCTTCTCGAGATGCTTGTTGTACGGCATGGGGACATCCGCACCGGTCACCCGCAGAACCGGCGCGTCGAGCGCGTCGAAGATCTCCCGCTGGATCAGGTCGACGACCTGCGCACCGACCCCGGCAAACTGCCACCCTTCCTCGACCACCACGCAGCGGTTGGTCCGGCTGACCGATCCCAGAATCGTGGCCGTATCGAGAGGACGAATGGTCCGCAGATCGATGACCTCCGCGTTCACCCCCTCGGCGGCCAGCTGCTCGGCGGCCTTGAGGGCCACCGCGACCGTCTTGCCGTGGCTCACGATGGTGACGTCGGTCCCGGCGCGTTTGATGTCGGCGGTGCCGAGCGGCGTGAGGTACTCGCCCTCGGGAACCTCACCCTTGTTGTTGTAGAGCATCTCCCCTTCGATGAACACCACCGGGTTGTCATCGCGGATGGCGGCCTTGAGCAGTCCCTTCGCATCCGCCGGTGTCGCCGGCATGACCACCTTGAGCCCGGGGATGTGCGAGTACCAGCTCTCGAACGACTGGGAATGCTGCGCCCCCAGCTGCAGCGCCGCTCCGCCCGGTCCCCGGAACACGATCGGACAGCCGATCTGGCCGCCCGACATGTAACGGATCTTGGCGGCGGTGTTCACGATCTCGTCGATGGCGAGCAGAGCGAAGTTCCAGGTCATCATCTCGATGACCGGCCGGAGTCCCACCATGGCCGCGCCTACTCCGATGCCGGTGAAGCCCAGCTCCGCGATCGGGGTATCGACGATTCGCTTGGGCCCGAATTCCTTGAGCAGCCCGCGGCTCACCTTGTAGGCGCCGTCATACTCGGCCACTTCCTCGCCCATGAGGAAGACCCGGTCGTCCCGCAGCATCTCTTCGCGGAGCGCCTGATTCAGCGCGTCGCGGTAGGTCATCACGCTCACGACTTGGCCTCCCCGCTCTCCGGCGCATAGACGTCGGCATAGAGCTGCGACGGATCCGGCTCCGGCGATTCCTCGGCGAAGGTGTACGCGTCGTCGACCTCGGCCTTCACCTCGGCCTCGAGCGCCTCCCAGCCGGCGTCGTCGAGGGTGCCTTCGCCCCGCATCCGGTCGGCCAGCAGCTTGATGGGGTCCCGGCGGCGATACTCCTCGACTTCGTCCTTGGTGCGGTAGGTACCGTGCGCCGCGTCCGACATCGAATGGCCGACGTAGCGGTAGGTCCGGATCTCCAGCAGGGTCGGCTTGGATTCCTCCCGGGCCCGCTTCACCGCGCGATCCATCGCCTCGCGGACCACGAGCACGTCCTGGCCATCCACCATCTCGGCGGGCATGTCATAGGCGTTGCCCCGGGTGGACAGCGACTGGACCGCGCTGGCCCGCGCCACCGCGGTCCCCATGCCGTAGCCGTTGTTCTCGCAAATGAAGATGGCCGGCAGGTCCCAGAGCGAAGCCATGTTGAGGGCTTCGTGAAACGCGCCGATGTTGGCGGCCGCCTCGCCGAAATAGCAGACGCTCACCTGGTTGCCGCCCTTGTACTTGATGGCGAATGCCGCGCCCGCCGCGATCGGGATGTGGCTGCCCACGATGCCGTGGCCGCCCAGGAATCCGAGCTTGGCATCGAAGAGATGCATGCTGCCGCCCTTGCCGTGGGAGCAGCCGGTAGCCTTGCCGAACAGCTCCGCCATGACCGCGCGGGACGTGATGCCGCGGGTCAGGGCCTGGCCGTGCTCCCGGTAGGCCGAGGTGATGTAGTCATCGGGCCGAAGCGCGGCGATGCTGCCGACGGCCACGGCCTCCTGCCCGATGTACAGGTGGCAGAACCCGCCGATCTTGCCGAGGCTGTACGCCTCGCCGGTCTTCTCCTCGAAGCGGCGGATCAGCAACATCTGGCGGAGATACTGCCGATGCAGGGCGGCGGTGTCGGGAGACGCCGGCTTGCGGGCCGGTTTGGTCGATGCTGCCATCACGGAATCCTTGTCGCCGGAGGAGCGGGCACCGGCCCGGGACGCGCCGAGCGGGCCTGCTCCCACGCGTGGTAGGAAGAGCGGGTGAGCGGGCTGGACTGGACGTGGGTAAAGCCCATGCTCCGTCCCAGTGCGCCCAGCTCGGAGAATTCATCCGGGGTATAAAAGCGGGCCACCGGCAAGTGCGCATCGGAGGGCCGGAGATACTGACCCAGCGTCAGGATGTTCACGTCGCTCCGGCGCAGATCGCGCATGGCGCCCAGCAGCTCGTCCCATTCCTCACCCATGCCCAGGATGATGCCGGATTTGGTGAGTCCGTCTGGCACCATTCGGCGCGCCCGCGCCAGGAGCTCGAGGGCCCGGTCATAACGCCCGCCGGGGCGCGCCAGCCGATAGAGCCGCTCTACCGTCTCCAGGTTGTGATTGAGGATGGCCGGCCGCGAGTCCATCACGATCTGGAGCGCCGCCTCCGAGCCCTTGAAGTCAGGGATCAGCACCTCGACGGTGGAGTCGGGCAGCCGCTTCCGTATTTCGGTGACGCAGCCGGCAAACGCCTCGGCGCCGCCGTTGGGCAAGTCGTCCCGGTCCACCGAGGTGATCACCACGTGCTGCAGGCCCATGGTCTCGACGGCTTCGGCGAGGCGGTAGGGCTCCAGGGGATCGAAGGACTTGGGGGTGCCGTGGGAGACGGCGCAATAGGCGCAGTTCCGGGTGCACACGTCGCCGAGGATCATGAACGTCGCGGCCTGGTGCTCCCAGCACTCCCCGATGTTGGGACAGCGCGCCTCCTCACAGACGGTGTGAAGGCCGAGGTCCCGCATCAGGCTCTTGAGCCGGATGTAGTTCTCGCCGCCGGGCGCCTGCACCTTGATCCAGGATGGCTTGCGCGCGGGCGACGACGGAACCGGAATGGGTCGGCTCGTGTCGAGGACGGGGAGGATGCGGGGTCGTGCGGGTGCCGCCAAGGGTTCTCCGGGTAAAACTGAGCCCTCAAGTTTACACCCGTCGCCACCCTAGGTAAAGCATTGCAGTGATTGAGGCTGAGCCCTTGTTGCTAATGCCGGAACAGGGCCAGGGCGCGCTGGATTGTGCTGGTGATCCCCCACGCCAACGGCGCACCCACCGCGGTCCAGGCCACGGCGAGCACCGCGCCGGCTCCGGCGGTCGGGGAGAGGGAGCCCGCGACGGTACTCCGATCGCCGGCAGGCCGTTCCGGTTCGGGCAGCACATCGCCTTCGGCCAGGTAATGGCGGGAGCCCACCGGTGTGACCGCGAAGTTGCAGATCAGGCCGACCAGGAGCAGCCCGGCCATCAGGTAGAGGGTGTAGTTATACGCCTGTGCCGTGGGGACCCCGCGGTCGATCTCATACTGCCGGATGTAGTTGACCAGTACCGGCCCGAACACCCCGGCCGCCGACCAGGCGGTCAGCAACCGGCCATGGATCGCCCCGACGTATCGGATGCCGAACAAGTCGGAGAGGTAGGCGGGGATGGTGGCAAAGCCGCCGCCATACATGGTCAGGATGACCGCGAAGCATGCGACGAAGAGCGCGATGCTGCCGATTCGCCCGGCGAAGGGGACCGCCGCGTAGAGCAGCGCGCCCAGCGTGAAAAACGTGGCGTAGGTGGCCTTCCGGCCGATCCGGTCCGACAGCGAGGACCAGAAGAATCGCCCGGACATGTTGAACAAGGACAGCAGGCCGACGAATCCCGCCGCGGCCGCGGCGTCGATTCGGCCGTGAAACACCTCCTGGATCATCGGGCTCGCCTGCCCGAGGACTCCGATGCCGGCGGTGACGTTGAGACAGAGGACCGCCCAGAGCAGCCAGAACTGCGGGGTCCGGATGGCGTCGCGGGGGTGCACGTCGTGCCGGGAGATGAGCGGCCGGGGAACGCTGGGGGCCACATAACCCGCCGGTCTCCACCCCGCCGCCGGGAGCCGGAAAGCGAGCGCTCCCAGCGCCATGGCCACGAAGTAGATCAGCCCCAGGACCACGAACGTCTCCGCCACGCCCACCGTCCCCGGCCCGGCAAACCGGTGCATCAGCGCCGTGGACAGTGGGGCCGCGATCATCGCGCCGCCCCCGAACCCCATGATTGCGAGGCCGGTGGCCATGCCGCGGCGGTCGGGGAACCACTTGATCAGGGTGGAGACCGGGGTGATGTACCCGAGGCCTAACCCGCACCCGCCGATCACGCCGTACCCCAGCAGCAGCAGCCAGAGCTGGTGGGTGCGGGCCCCCAGCGCGCCCACCAGAAAGCCGGTACCCCAGCCGGCGGCGGCGGCGAGACCGCTCTTCCGGGGGCCGGCATCTTCCAGCCAGCGTCCGAAGACCGCCGCCGACAGCCCCAGGAAGACGATCGCGAGGGTGAACACCCAGCCGAGATCGGTGAGTTTCCAGTCCCCGCTCGCCGGCGCGGTGACCCCCAGCACTTTGCTGAGTGGCAGATTGAACACGCTGAAGGCGTAGGCTTGCCCGATGGAGAGATGGATCGCGAGCGCCGCCGGGGGAATGAGCCAGCGATTGAAGCCGGGCCCGGCGGTCAGCCGTTCCTTTGCCAGAGACCCCGCCATCACGGTTCGCGGAGCAGGCGCTCGATCATGTCCCGGTAGTCGGAAATCTGCTTGGTGTGCTGGGCTCCGGTCGCGGGCCCCCGAAATCCGGCGTACACCTGCCGGATTCTCCCGTCCTTGCCGAGAAAGAGGGTGGTGGGGTAGGCGGTGAAGCCGTGGAGCTGCGGCAGGGAAGCCGCCGTCTCCTCCACCACGCTGGCGCCGGCATGCAGCAGGACCCAGGGAATCTGGAACTTGTCCCGGAACCGGCGGATCTGGGGATTGTCGGAAGTCGTGTCGCCGGTCACCTCGTAGCCGAGACCCAGGATCTCGAACCCGCGGGCATGGTAGTCATGGTACAACTGCAGCAGGTCCGGCGTGGCCTCGTGGCAGGTGACGCACCAGCTCCCGAAAATGTCCACCAGCACGACCTTACCCTTGAGCCGCGGGTCATCCTGGGTCACCCGCCGCCCGGCCAGATCGAGGAACCCGAAGGCAAATGGATTGAGCGTGTCGGCCGAGGTGAGACTGGTGGGCGCCGCGAGGTGGGGGGCGCCGGTGCTCCGCACCGCGATGAAGGGAGTCTGGGTCCGGAGTCCGGCATGAAAAACTCCCCGGAGCGTATCGCCCACGAGCCG
>DASYPZ010000035.1:0-3835 GCA_036006105.1 Gemmatimonadales bacterium
CGGCCGGCATTTCTCCTGTCTCTATCCTCCCGAGGCCGTCGCGAAGGGGCTCCCCGAGTGGGAGCTGGAGACGGCCACTCGTGAGGGGTCGGTCGAAAACGAAGGCTGGCGCCTCACCAAGAGCGGCGGTCGCTTCTGGGCCAACGTGGTCATCACCGCCCTGTTCAAGGAGGACGGTGCCGTCCAGGGCTTCGCGAAGATCACCCGTGACATGTCGGACCGGCATCGTCTCGAGGATCTGCTCCGGGTCGACCGCCAGAAGAACGAATTCCTGGCCCTGCTGACCCAGGAAATGCGTAACCCGCTGGCACCGATCCGGAGCGCGCTGCATGTGCTGGGACAGGCCGACCTGGATGCCCGGTCCTCCGCCCTGGTCCGGACCATCGCGGTGCGGCAGGTGGATCACCTCACCCGGCTGCTGGATGACCTCCTCGATGTGACCCAGGTGGCACGGGGACGCATCGAGCTCCGCCAGGAACGGGTGGACATCGCGCTCGCGATCCGGCGCGCCGTCGAGGCGGCCTCTCCGCTGACCGTCGAGCGGCGGCACCAGGTCACCGTCGACGTGCCCAGGAACCAGCTCTGGGTCCAGGCCGATCCGGTGCGGCTGGAGCAGATCTTCACCAACCTCATCCTGAACGCGGCCAAGTTCACCGAGGCGCAGGGCCGGATCTGGATCGCGGCCCGGAACGAGGCCGGGCAGGTGGTGATCCGGGTGCGCGACAACGGGATCGGGATCGATCCGCTGGTCGCGTCCCGGATCTTCGATTTGTTCGTCCAGGCCGAGCGGCACCCCGATCGCAAGAGCGGCGGTCCCGGCATCGGGCTCACCCTGGTTCGGCGGCTGGTCGAGCTGCACCGGGGCACCGTCGAGGTCATGAGCGCGGGGCCCGGCAAGGGAAGCGAGTTTGTCGTGAGCCTGCCCGCGGTGGAGGCCCCGATCGGCGAGCGGCAGCCCGCGCGGGAGCTCCAGCACCATGAGAGCCTTCGGGTCCTGGTAGTCGATGACAACGTCGACGCCGCCGACTCCCTCGCGATGGCCCTGCGGCTGTCCGGCCAGGAGGTGCGGGTCGCCTACGACGGCGCCGCGGCCCTGGCGATCGCGGCGGAAACCCGGCCCGAGGCCGTGCTCCTCGACATCGGCATGCCGGTCATGGACGGATACCTGGTGGCTCGGCGTCTCCGGGAAACCGCCGGTACCGAGCATGCCCTCCTCATCGCCGTGACCGGATGGGGCCAGGACGACCATCGGCGCATGTCGAAGGAGGCCGGCTTCGATTATCACCTGGTCAAACCGGTGGACCCTTCGACCCTGATGCCGCTCATCGCCGGGTACCACGATCGTGCCGGCGCCCGGCCGCAGCACTGATGACTGCCGCATGACCGAACCCGCCTCGCGTATCCTGGTGGTGGATGACAGCCCGGATGGAGCGGACAGTCTGAGCGTCGTACTGCAGATGATGGGCGCCGTCGCGGAGGCGGTCTACGATGGGCCGTCGGCCTTGGCCCGGATCAAGGCCTTCGCGCCGACCGCCGTGCTGCTCGACATCGGGATGCCCAACATGGATGGCCTCGAGGTGGCCCGGCGCATCCGCGCCGATCCCGAGCTGGCGCAGGTGCGCCTCATTGCCCTTACCGGCTGGGGAGCCGAGGCGGACCGGCGTCGCACGCTGGAATCCGGATTCGACGATCACTGGGTCAAACCGGTCGAGCCGGACCAATTGAAGTCCCTGGTGCGCGGCGCCGCCCCGGATATGGGCTGATGCCGTCGATCTGGAATCAGCTCGCCTGGCTGCTCTTTCTTGCCATGCCCGTCGCCAGCGTCGCCTGGACCGTTACCCACGAAGATTTGTTCCGGGAACTGCACGACTATGCGCTTGGCCGGAGTGAGAAGGCCAAACACTGGTATGTGCGCAAGTTCTTCTTCCTGCTCACCTGCGAATTCTGTTTCTCCCACTACGTCACGGTGGCCGTGCTCGTCCTCACGGGATTCCGCCTGCTGCTGCCCGACTGGAGGGGATTCCTGATCTCCGGGTTTTCGCTGGTCTGGATGTCGAATATCTACATGGGCGTCTTCGGCCGGCTGCGCCTGGGTATCAAGCACGAGCGGGTCGATATCGAAATGAAGGAGAAGGTGCTGGACCAGACCTGACGCGCTTCCTTCGCCGCCTCCACCCTTCCGCAGGATCACGATGCCCGCCTACGTCGTCGTCGAAATCGACATCAGGGATGCCGAAACGTACCTGCGATACAAGGACGTGGCCCCGGCCTCGATCGCGCGCTACGAGGGACGCTATCTGGTGCGCGGGTCGCCGGTGCAGTGCCTCGAGGGGGACTGGAATCCGCCCCGCTTTGTCCTGCTCGAGTTTCCCGATGCCGAACGGGCCCGGGCCTGGTGGGCGTCGCCGGAATACGCGCCCGCCAAGGCGCTCCGACAGGCCAGCGCGGGCACCGACATGATTCTCGTCGAGGGCGTATCCTGATCTGTGACCTGGAGTGTCCCGAATCGGGGAAAATCGGACGTGTCCGAAGGACACGTGGCTGTCGCGACGCCCACCACGCGCCCCGTAACTGGCGATGGGGCGATGGGTTTCCATTTCGGGGCGGGAGGGAATGATCCGTGCACCGGGTCGGGCAACGACTTCAGCGAGCCCGCATCATGCATCGAACCGTCGTAGCCATTCTCGCAGTCGCCCTGGGAGCGGGTTGCCGGGTTTACACCGGCCCCTCGGCTCCGCACAGCGTCTACGCGCTGGCCCGGGTCGGCTCGGCGCATCTGCCGATTCCGCTCGATGCCGGCAGCCCCCTGCCGTTGCTGGTGGCGGACACCTTTCGCCTGGTCGACGGCCGCCCCCGCGAGGATCCGGTGCTCCAGCAGGTCACCGTGATCCAGCTCTCCTCGAGCGGCCCGCCCACCCGGAGCGCCGTGGAGTACTATTACGAAGTTGACAACGGGGTGCTGCAATACACCAATTGTCCGATCGGCGCCTTCTGCGCCGCGGGGGATCTCGTGTATTCCCCGCGCGCGTTCAGCATCGTCGGAGACAGCCTCTTCGAAATCCTGCCGCCCGGGTCCGGCTTGCCACAACACGTCTATGGCATGGTGAGGCGCTGATGAACGCACTGCGCCGGGTGGGAATCGGTGTCGTCCTGGCGGTCGCGCTTGCGCCCGCAGCGCCCGCGCAGTCCTATGGGCCGCCGGGCCCGCTGGTGTATGTGGTCGCCACCAGTCCGTCGACCCAGAAGGAAGCGGGCAGATTGATGCGGTTTTGCCGGTGGAACGACACCACCGCACTCCGCGATGCCGACATGGTCCTGGTGGTGGTCCGAAGCTCGGGCTCGAATCCCCTGAATTCCTTCTACGATTCCGCCAAATGGCTGGTGGATGACGCCTCCAGCCAGGCCAATGAGTCCGGCTCGCTGTTTCACACCTATATCTATTCGATTCGGAAGAACCTCTCCCTGGATCAGGTGAACCACCGGACCTACGAGGTCGAGAGCGGGATCTCGGAACAGGATCTCCGGGGTCCCAGGTATCGATTCGGATTCGGGTGTGATGCGTATTAGGTGAACGGAGGCTAAGACGCCAAGACGCTAGGAAAGAGAAGCCCCTGGGAGCGGTTCCCCAGGGGCTCTGTCTTAGCGTCCTAGCCTCCTAGCGTCCTAGCGTCTTGGCGTCCTAGCGTCCTAGCGTCCTAGCGTCTTAGCCTCTTGGCCTCTTAGCGTCCTAGCGTCCTAGCGTCTTAGCCTCTTAGCCTCTTAGCGTCCTAGCCTCCTACTCCTGCCCTCCCACCGGCCGCGCCGCGGGCTCCGGTTTCCCGGCATTCAAATCGTT
>DASYPZ010000036.1:0-3726 GCA_036006105.1 Gemmatimonadales bacterium
GTCAAGGCATTCAACGCGAGGCACATTCCCTCCGACAGCGCCGGCAAGGTCTGGAACCTGCTCCTGCCCGCCGCCGAGTACGCCGAGCCGGACAGCGTGCCGGCCGAATCGTCGGGACGGAGCTTCATGTTTCCCTATCGGCTCTCCGGCAACGCCGATACCGCGACGGCCCAGTATCCCGGCTTTCCCTTCATGGACGACCTGAGCGCCCAGTTTGCCCTCGCCGGGGTGACCGCGCTCGACCTGGGCAAGGGGCCGGAGACCGATGTACTGGCGGTGTCGTTCTCCTCCACCGACCTGATCGGCCACCGATTCGGCCCCGATTCCCGGGAAATCCACGACCAGGTGCTTCGGTTGGACCGGACCATCGGCGCCTTCATCGATTCGCTGTACCGGCTCCGCGACTCCGCGACGATCATCTTCGCCCTGACCGCCGACCACGGGGTGCAGCCGTTTCCCGAGCTCAACAACGGACGGATCACCCCGGCCCCGCTGCGGGTCGACGTGAACCCCGCGCTGATCGCGGCCCAGAAGGTGATCCAGGCCGCCGGCGGCAATTACAACAAGGTGGACCTGGAGGGCGGCGCCTTCTTCGTGGACCGCGACTCGCTCATGGTGAAACCGGCGGTTCTCAAGGTCGCGGTGGATTCGTTCGTGGCCGTCGCGCGGCGGATTACCGGGGTCCTGCGGGCCGATCGTTTCACCGATCTCGCCAAGGCCGACATGGCCAAGGACTACATCGCGCGTCGCTGGGTCCAGATGTATCCGCCCGATGCCCCGGTGGTGGCGGTGATCACGCTGACCGAGGGGAGCTACTGGTTCAATTATCCGGTGGCCCAGCACGGGACCCCGCACATGCAGGACAGCCACGTGCCGATTCTCTTCTACGGCCCGCCCTTCAAGCCGGGGCGCTACGCCGGATTCGTCCGAACGGTGGACATCGCGCCGACGCTCGCCCGGGTCCTGGGCGTGACGCCCGGCGAGCCTCTGGACGGCCACATACTCACGGCGGCGATCCGGTGAGGGCCTTCGCCGCGGTCCTGCTGCTGGCCGGGCTCTCGAGCTCCGTGGCCGCGCAGGCGGTGGGCGTGCAGTCCGGCGTGCGACCCGCCCGCTATGTGATTCGCAATGCGACCGTCCTCGCGGGCAACGGCACCCCGGCGTCGGGTCCGTACGACATCGTGATCGAGGGGAATACCATCGCGGACATGGTCTCGCTCGATCCGGTGGCGGTCAAGGCGGGGCTGGCCCGGCGTCCGACCGCCAGTGTCGAGATCGACGCGACGGGCAAATACGTGATGCCTGGACTGATCAACGCGCACGGGCATGTCCAGGACTCGCGTGGCGGGCTGCCGCAGCCGCTCGACTACGAGCTCAAGCTCTGGCTGGCCTGCGGCATCACCACGGTGCGGGATGTGGGGAGCACGACCCGGAAGACGCTGCAGCTGCGCGCGGCCAGCGCCGCCGGCACCGTCGCGGCGCCCCGGATTCTGGTGTACGGGCTGTTCGGCGGCGGCGGCGATGCAGTGGAGACCAACGGCATCAACACCCCGGCCGAGGCGCGCGCCCGGGTCCGCGAGCTCAAGGCCCTGGGGGTCGACGGCATCAAGATCCTGGGCATCGATCGCGATCTGATGCGGGCGATGGAGGAGGAAGCCCACGCGGTGGGGCTCCCGATCGCCCATCACGCCGGGGTCGAGGAAACCAACGCCTGGGACGACATCAAGTTCGGAACCCGCAGCATCGAGCACTGGTACGGGATCCCCGACGCGGCGCTGCTGGATGGGGTGCAGCACTTTCCGGCCGGCTACAACTACGAAAACGAGGTGGACCGCTTCCGCTGGGCCGGCCGGCTCTGGCGCGAGGCCGATCCCGCCCGGCTCGACGCGGTGCTGCAGGCCATGGCCGACGCCAATGTCGCGTGGGTGCCCACGCTGGACATCTACGAAGCCAGCCGGGACCTGGTGCGGGCCCAGAACCAGCCCTGGTTCAAGGAGTACCTGCACCCGACGCTGGAAGAGTACTTCAAACCTAACCCGGGCAATCACGGCTCCTATTTCATCGGCTGGAGCTCGACCGACGAGGCGTACTGGAAGGAGAACTACCGCATCTGGATGGCGGCGCTGCGTAATTTCGAGCGCCGCGGCGGCATCATCGGCGTCGGCGAGGACGCGGGCTTCATCTACCAGATGTACGGCTTCGGCCTGCTCCGCGAGCTGGAGCTGCAGCAGGAGGCCGGCTTCGAGCCGCTCAAGGTGCTGCAGCATGTCGCCCAGAACAACGCCCGGATCCTCGGCATGGAGGACCGGATCGGCCGGGTCCGGCCGGGTTACCTCGCCGATCTCATCGTGGTCAACGGGAATCCCCTGGAAGATTTGAAAGTACTGTATCCCACCGGCACCGAAACGATCAAGGATGGGAAGACGGTTCACACCGGTGGAGTGGAGTGGACCATCAAGGACGGCATTCCGTACCACGCGCCGACGCTGTTCCGCGAGGTGAAGGAGATGGTGGCGGCGGCACGAAGGGCGCCGTAGATCACCGTTTGTCCACCACCACCAGACAGAGCGTCGCGATCGGCCCCAGCAGCAGCGAGAGCAGGAACCAGTTGAACCCGCTGCGATTCTTGCCCTGCGCGATGCCCGCGTTGAGGAGCGCCAGCGTGCCCCAGCCCGCGAAGTATCCCCGTCCGATGCCGAGCAGCATGTGGCGTCTCCTGTGTAGTGTGGTGGCGCTCGTTTCAGCGCCTGGAACGATCCTCGCTCAAAGCACCGGCACCCGCGTGGTCATGCTGGGCAGCGGCACGCCGAATCCCGATCCCGATCGCTCGGGTCCAGCCGTCGCCATCGTCGTCAACGGCACCGCCTACCTGGTGGATGCGGGCGCCGGCGTCATGCGCCGCGCCGAGCAGGCCAAGCGAGCCGGCGTGGCGGCGCTCGATCCCGCCAAGATCCGCGTGGTGTTCCTGACCCATTTGCACTCCGATCATACGATCGGACTGCCCGATGTGATTCACACCGGCTGGGTCCTGGGACGGACCGTCGCGTTGCAGCTGTATGGACCGCCTGGAACGTCCGCGATGGCGACACATCTGACCGAGGCCTACAGCGCCGACATCGAGAATCGGCGAACCGGACTGCAGCCCCACAACGAAAACGGCTGGATGGTGGATGCGCACGATGTGACCGGTGCCGTGGTCTACCGTGACAGCAACGTGACCGTCACCGCCTATGAAACGCCGCATGCCAACTGGCAGCACGCGCTGGGCTACCGCTTCGATACCCGGGACCGCAGCGTGGTGATTTCGGGTGACTCTCGGCCCAATGACGCGGTCGTCAACGCCTGCAACGGATGCGACGTGCTGGTGCACGAGGTGTACGCGACCAAGGGATTCCTCCAGCGCAGCGCGGAGTGGCGGCGCTACCACGCCGACGCGCATACCTCCGGCACCGAGCTGGCCGCCATCGCCACCAGGGCCCGGCCCAAGCTGCTGGTGCTGTATCATCAGATGCTCTGGGGCGATGCGACCGAGGCCGAGCTCCTGGCCGAGATTCGGAAGGGTTTCCCGGGGACGGTGGTATCCGGCAAGGATCTCGAGATCTACTAGGCCCTCCTGTGGTGTGCTCGGTGGTTCGGCGCTAGATTCGCGGTCCCCTTCTTCGGAGCCCGTTCGACCATGAAGCGTGTATTGAGCCTTGCCGTCGCCGCGTGTGTCGCGTTTCCGGC
>DASYPZ010000037.1:0-5522 GCA_036006105.1 Gemmatimonadales bacterium
GGGCGGTGTACTCGGGGCCGGTGAGAACCGTCTCCGGGAGGGGATTGCCGGACGACTCGAAGGAGGAACGGAATGAGCAAGCTCACGAAGAAACTGGCCAAGCGCGGCAAGGCGGCCGCGCGGAAGGCCTACGACAAGCTGGAGACCGAGGTCATGGCGGCGGTGGGACGGAAGGCCGTGAAGATGAAGGTCAGCGGGGCGAAGGAAGTGGCCAAGCGGGCGGCGAAGAAGGCGCTGATCGCCGGCGGCCTCGCGGCCGCCGGCGTCGTGGCCTCGGAGCTCAGAAGGCGGCGGAAGCCGGCCTGAGCTCCGGGGCTACCAGCGGCGCTTCTTCTTCCGGGTAGCCCGGCGTACCGCCATGCCCGCCGCGGCAACCGCCACGGCCCCGGCAGCCACCTTCGCCGCGCGGGAGTGGGAGACCTTGTTGGCCGCCTGCTTCGCGGCCGTCGTCGCCTGCTTGGCCAGGCGTCCTGCGATGGCCGCCAGCCGATGCAGCGCCTTGCTGACCGCGGCGCTCGAGGGGAGTTCGGACTTCGCTTTCCCGGAAGCGGTTTTCACCGCCCGGCGGGTTTTCTTCACGGCCTTCCGTGCGGTGGTCCTGCCCGCGGACTTTGCCATGTCAATATCCTTGGTTGAGCGTACCGCCGGATCGTATAGTGGAACCGGCTGATTTGCAATCGGAGCAATGCATGCCCGTTCCAATCGATCTTCGGAAGGCCGCCCATCAGGAAATGATCCGGGAGGGCTTCGAGCCGGACTTCCCCCCCGACGTACTGCGCGACGTCGCCGCCATCGCTGCACCGGCGAGCGGAGCCGGACCCGGCATCCAGGATCTGCGAGCCCTGCTCTGGTCGTCCATCGACAACCCCGAATCCAGGGACCTCGACCAGGTCGAATTCGTGGAGCGGCTCCCCAACGGGGACCTCCGCGTCCTGGTGGGAATCGCCGATGTGGACGCGTTGGTGCCGGACGGCAGCGCGACCGACCGCCACGCGGGACACAACACCACGTCGGTGTACTGCGGGGTGGTGGTCTTTCCGATGCTCCCCGAGAAGCTCTCGACCGGGCTCACCTCGCTCAACGTGAACGAAGACCGGATGAGCGTGGTCATCGAGTTCGTCGTGGGGGCCGACGGCGCCGTGCGGTCGCGCGACGTGTATCGCGCCCTGCTCCGGAACAAGGCCCAGCTCGACTATCCCAGCGTGGGTGACTGGCTCGAGGGCCGGGGCGATGAGCCCCCCCGGGTGGCCGCGCTAGCCGACCTGCGGCTCCAGATCCGGATGCAGGACGAGGCCGCCCGCGCGCTTCGGGCGGTGCGCCACGCCGCCGGGGCGCTCGAGCTGGAGACGATCGAAGCGACCCCGGTCGCCGAGAACGGCCGGGTTACCGACCTGGCGCTCCACAAGAAGAATCGCGCCACCGATCTGATCGAGGACTTCATGATCGCGGCCAACGTGACGATGGCCACGTTCCTGGAAGAACACGCATCGTCCTCGATTCGCCGGGTCGTGAAGGTGCCGGAGCGGTGGGACCGGATCGTGGCGGTGGCCGCCAACCTGAACGAGAAGCTGCCGGCCGAGCCCAGCTCAGAGGCCCTGGGGGAGTTCCTGACCAGGCGCCGGGTCGCGGACCCCGATCACTTTCCCGATCTCTCGCTCACCATCGTCAAGCTGATGGGCCCGGGGGAGTACGCGCTCGAGACGCCGGGTCAGGCCGGGACGGGGCATTTCGGACTCGCGGTGCAGAACTACAGTCATTCGACCGCGCCCAATCGGCGCTACGCCGACCTGGTCACGCAGCGCCTGCTCAAGGGGGTGCTCCGGGGTGGAGCGCCGGCCTATACCGATGCGGCGCTGGCCACGATCGCCGGGCAGTGCACCCGGATGGAGGACGCGGCGCGGAAGGTGGAGCGAACCGTGCGGAAACAGGCGGCGGCCGAACTCCTGGCCGACCGGATCGGGGAGCGCTTCGACGCGATCGTGACCGGAGCTACGCCCAAAGGCACCTTCGTCCGGACCCTCACCCCCCACGCCGAAGGCATGGTGGTCCGGGGTCAGCACGGAATGGATGTAGGCGATCGGGTGACCGTCAAGCTGGTGGCGACTAATCCGGCCCGCGGGTTCATCGATTTCGCGGGTGAGTCCGGATAGGAGCCGACACCGGCACCGGAGAGGAGATCGCCATCGTCCCGGGATAGGGCCGCGCCGGACCCTTGATCGCCAGCCAGAGCACGCGGTTGAACTGGTCATCATCCGACTGGTCCTCGAGCCGGAAATCCAGTCGCTCCGATTCCCGCACCCCGGGGCCGGACGCCGGATTCCGCTCGGTCATCGAGACCTGCGCCGGCAGGGCCGCATAGGGTGTCAGGTCCGGCGCCGCGGCAAAAATGCCTCGCAGCGGCCGCCCGAAGGCGTCGAACTGGGACAAGTGATCGAGGCGAAGGATCTCCTCGATCGTCGCGATGACGTCGGTGGTGTTGGCGAATCGATGCCACACCCGGGGCCGGTTCCACGCCGAGATGACCAGCAGCGGCGCCCGGTGCGAATCGACATGATCGGGACCGTTCTGCGCGTCGTCCTCCACCACGAACACCACCGTCGACTCCCAGAACCGGCTGCGCGAAAGCGCCTCGATCATCCGGCCCAGCGCCAGGTCGTTGTCCGCCATGAAGGCGCGGGGCGTCGGCGCTCCGGCCTTGGCACCGCTGGTATGATCGTTGGGCAGCCGGATGATCTGCAGCGCCGGCATCGCTCCCTGCCGCGCAAAACCCTCCAGGGCCCCGATCCACCGATCGGCCCGCCGCTGGTCGGGAATCTTGAGATCGAATCCCGGAAACACCGAATCGGTGTGCTGCTCCAGAAACGGCTTGAGTCCGAGATACGCCGCGGGAAGGTCGTCCTTGTCCCGGAGCGCCGAGCCGGTCACGAACTCCCCGTAGTTCCGAAAGGTGATTCCCCGGCGCCTGGCCAGGTCCCAGAGATATCCGTTGGCGGGCTCGGCGGCGTCCTCGCCGGGCGCGGGACGAACATTCCGGTTTTCCCCCTCGTAGTCGTAGGTCCGGCCCCGGCCGGAATAATTGAGCTGGGTGGTCTTTTCGGTGTAGTCGGTGGAATAGGCGGCGGTGGACCAGTTGTGACCCTGGGCACTCACCTCGGCATTCACCAGGAAGCGGTCGAAGATCCCGAACCGCTCGGCCAGCGCGTGATGGTTGGGTGACACGATCCGCGGGAAGAACGTGAGCGAGGTGTCGCCGTCGCCCTGCCGGAGGTCGCCGAACACCTGATCGTAGGTGCGGTTCTCCTTGATGATGTAGATCACGTGCTCGAACGGAGGATAGGTCCCGGCCGGACGAGCCTGGTCCCAGCCGTTGGCGCGCGCCACCCCCGCCGAGAGCCCGCCGAGCGCCGAACTATCGAGACCCGCGAGCGGCACCACGGTGAGCGTGCCCGTGAGCTGCGCCAGGGTGTAGCCTCCCTCGCGGCGCCCTCGCCCTGGCCCCGGGCCGTTCAACCCGTTCGGGGCGGACCCGGCGCCCTTGCCGTTGATCGCCAGCAGGGTGTCGTGGTGGGCCAGCACCGCCGTCGGATACCAGCCCACCGGCACCCGTCCCGCCAGGCGGCCGCCATCGGGCGTGAGATCGAACACCGCGATCGCGTTGTTGTCCGCTTCGGCCACGAACAGCCGCCGCTCGTCGCGCGAAAGAGCCAGGGCATTCGGGGTGCTCCCCTCCCCGGTGCCGCCGGGTATCGAATCGGCCAGCGTCGCGATGACCCGTCCGGTGGCGGGATCCACCACGCTCACCCGGTCGGTGCTGGCCGAGGCCACATAGAGACGGGTCCCCGCCGCGTTGAGCAGCATCGCGGATGGATGCCGGGCCACCGGAATCGTCCGGCCGGGTTGCAGCCACCCGATCGACGGCGTAAAGGTGCGAATCTCCGATCCGCCCCATGCCGAGACGAAGACGGTGCCGTCGGGTCCGACGGTCACGGCATACGGGTAGCGACCCGCGGGAAGCCGCTGGACGATGTTCCCGCCCGCCACGTCGATCACCGCCAGGGAGTCGACCAGATTCTCGGCCACGTAGAGGAACCGGTCGTCATCGGAGAGCGCCAGCCCGGCCGGATACCGCGTTCCCGGATGGTCGGGAGCCTTGGCGGCCAGCACCAGACTGTCGCGCAGCGCGGCGCGTCCGCCCTGCCAGTCGTAGCGGTAGATCACATCCTGGTCGCCGCCCGACGCGAAGAGCCGATGCCCGGAGTGATCGAACGAGAGGCCGAGGAAGCTGGCGGGCTGCAGGATCGTCTGAACCACCGCACCGGTTCCCGGCTCGACCACCTGGATGCCGTTGTCGGTGTAGCCGTCGAGGAGGAGGACGACCCGATTGCCCTCCGGCGTTTCGACCATCGCCAGGGGAAACTGGCCGACGGGAGTGGTCCGGCCGGCGGGGGTGAGCCGCGCTCCCGTGGGAAGTCGGCCTTCGGAAAGCGCGGCCGTTTCCCCATCATGCGGCGAGCCCGACGGCTGCGGATGACAGGCGAGAGCGAGCAGAACCGCCGCGATCGCGGCGGCGGGCCTGCGGGGCGAGGCGTCCGGTATGCAGCGGACCATCGGATCCTCCGTCAGCGTCGGAACCACGAATGTAACCGGCCGATCGGCCGGCGGGGCGGGATGGGTATGGCTCTCGGACCCGTGTAGATTTCCGTCCTCCATGATCATATCCATGCTGCTGGGCCTGGGGCTCATCCAGGATTCCACCGCTGTGTTCAGCGGGCGGGACAAGCACATCCGGGTGACCACGCCCCGGATCGAAGCCACCGCCGTCATCGACGGCAATCTCGACGATGCGGTCTGGGCGCGTGCCGCGCGGCTCACCGGGTTCTCCCAGTACCAGCCGGTAGACGGGCACGCCGCCGAAGAGCCGACCGAGATCCTGGTCTGGTACAGCGCCGACGCGATCTATTTCGGAATCCGCGCCAGCGAGATCCACGGGGACGTGGTGCGCGCCTCCCACGCCAACCGCGACAACATCACCAGCGAAGACAACATCGAGATCCTGCTCGATACCTACAACGACCATCGTCTCGCGTTCCTGTTCGGCGTGAATCCCCTCGGCGTGCAGGAAGACGGGACTCGAAGCGACCAGTTCGGCGGCGGAGCCGGCGGCCGTTCCGCGACCGGCGGAGGCACCGGGACCATGAACCCCCTGGCCGGCAACGTGGATCTCAACCCCGATTACGTCTTCGAATCGAAGGGCCGGCTCACCGCGGGCGGCTACGAAGTGGAAATCCGGATCCCCTTCAAGACCCTTCACTACCAGGACAAGTCGGTGCAGACCTGGGGCATCAATGTGCTCCGGCGGGTGCAGCACAGCGGCTTCCAGGATTCCTGGACTCCGGCGGTGCGCGCCAATGCCAGTTTCCTGGGCCAGTCGGGCACCCTGGAGGCCATGCACGACCTGCGGCGCGGGCTGGTGCTGGAGCTGACTCCCACCGCGACCGGACGGCTCGATGGGAGTCCCACCG
>DASYPZ010000038.1:0-6418 GCA_036006105.1 Gemmatimonadales bacterium
ACCACGTCGCCCATGCCGAAACCCAGGGCCGGCAGGTCGACGCCGCCGAGCGCCGCGAGCAGGCTGTCGTAGCGTCCGCCGCCGCAGATGGCCCGCAGCGTCCGGCCGGCGTCGAACAGCTCGAAGACGGTCCCGGTGTAGTAGGCCAGTCCACGCACGATGGTCAGGTCCAGGTCGACAAAATCCGCGAGCCCCATGGCGTCCAGGGCGTCGAGGGTCTCCCGAAGCGGCTGGCCCGCCCCGGCGGCCAGAGGAAAACGCTCCTCCAGGTCGGCCCAGGTGGTGATGTGTGGCAGGGACTCGAGCGCCGCGATTGCTTCCTCGGACACACCGGCTTCGACCAGCGCCCTCCGCCGGGGACCGTACTCCGAGCGCCCCAGCTTGTCGAGCGCCTCGAACGCCAGGCTCTGCCGCGCCGCACCTACACCGATTTCTTCGAGCAAGACCGCCAGCAGCCGCCGGTCCGACACCCGCACCCGAACGTCCGCCGCAGTGAGTCCGAGCGCCCGCATGACATCGATGGCCAGGGCGATGATCTCGGCGTCTCCCAGGGGGCCGGGCTCTCCGACCAGATCGCAATTCAGCTGGAAATGTTCCCGCAGCCGGCCCCGCTGCTGACGCTCGTAGCGGAACAGCTGCGGGATGGAAAACCAGCGGATCGGCTTTCGGAGACCATTCGCCCGCTCGGCCACCATGCGCGCGAGCGTGGGCGTCATTTCGGGGCGCAGCGCGACCTCCCGCCCGCCCTTGTCGGTGAAGTGATAGAGCTGCCCCAGGATCTCCTGGCCGCTCTTCCCGGTATAGAGCTCGGCGGCCTCGAGCGGCGGTCCGTCATATTCCTCGAAGCCGTAGCGGCGGGACACCCCGCGCATGGCGTCGAAGATATGGGACCGGAGGGCAAACTCTTCCGGGAAAAAATCCCGGAACCCGGGGAGGGCCTTGTGCTCCATGGCCCTAAGATAATCGGCTTAAGCCCTCACCGATAATCGACTTACCCTAGTTCGCGGGACTCTTGCGGAGGGGATAGACGCGGACATGCTCGACGTCGTCGGGATCCTTCCAGACCCCGTACACCGCGTCGGGGCCGATGGAGGATGCCCGGAAACTGGCCGGCATCGCCACCCGCCCCAGAAACCGCCCGGTTGAGTCGATCACCGCGAAGCGCTGGATCTTGTCGGCGCCGGAGCTGACCTCCTGGGCCCAGATGTTCTCGTCCTGGTCGACCAGCAGGCCGGCAAAGAAGGCGAAGGTCGCGGGATACTTGGCTTGGTCGATGCGCGCGGTGAGCTGTTTCTTGATCGCCTCGGGGACGCTTCGCATCATGGGCTGTCCCTCCATCTGCGAACGCATCTCCTCACGATTGGCCGCGACATCCGCCGGAGTGATCGCCGCGGGCTTGACGGCGGTACGAATCAGCCGTTTGAGCGAGCCATCCAGCCCGCGCACTTCGATCTCCCAGCTGTCGTTGTGACTGGCATAGAACCGCGCTCCGTGAGGCGCGCCCACGAACTGCTTGCCGAGCGGAACCGGTGTGGGCGCCGGCATCGACAGCTTGCCCATGGAAATCGTCATCTGCTCCATCTCGGGACCGGGAAATCGTCCGACCGTGTCCCGAGCCGATCCGTCGGGTCCGTATCTGAGCACGGTGAGGCTGTCTCGGTAGACACCCTCCCGGGCCCGGCCCATGGTGAACGTCTGGGTCACACCGACGATCGAGCCGTCGGCCATCCAGCCCGAGGGAATCGCAAAATCGACCGAGCCGTTGATCGATACGAAGCCACCCGCGGTGCCGCCGAGCGAAAAGGACCGGGCCACCGTGCCCTCCCGGTCGAGCACCGTGAGCCGTCGCACCAGAATGTCGGAGACCATCAGTGAGTCGTCCGGCCCGGCCCAGATGCCGACGAGATTCTGGTACTCACCCGGACCGCTCCCGGCGCGCCCCGACGCCTTCAGCTGGATTCCCTTGGCGTCGTAGATCCGGATCTCGCTGGTTCCCCCGTTGGCGAGCGCCAGCCGGCCGTCGCTCAGGCGCACCGGACCGGCGACGTGGTCGACGCCCCCGATGTCCACCAGAGGACTGTCGATCACCTTCCACCCGCGATCGGCCGCCCAGACGGGGCCGGAGTTCTCGACGATGGAAACGCCGGCGCTGTCCCGAGTGGATGCTGTCCCCGCCCCACCGGTTTTCCCGGAACATGCCGCGGTCAATACGCACCCGCCCGTCATGACTGCGGCCGCAATCCCGATCCGTGTCATCACCTGCTCCTCCGATCAGACTGGGGACAGCCCCAAGGATTCCATCACGTCACCAACGGTGTGAAAGGAACCGGTGACCAGCACGGTTCCGGCCCCGGTCTGCACCTCCGCGAGCGCCCTGGGAAAATCCGGCTCGAGCCGCCAGGCCGCGCGCGCCGGCGGGCGATTCGGGTCCTGCAACCAGCGCCGCAACCAGTCGAGATCCCAGCGACGTCCCTCGGCGCTCGGCGTCACGGTCAACATACCGCGGTCGACCACGCGGTCGAGCTGGACCAGCATCTCGGGCCAGGCCTTGTCTCCCAGTATCGAGACCAGGGCATGAATCGGCCGGGGCGGTGCCAGCTCTTCGATGGCCCGGCACAGCGCCGCCACCCCGTCGGGGTTGTGGGCCACATCGAACAGCCACTTGCCCCGGCGCTCGAGCCGGCCCGGCACCGTCGCGGTCGCAAAGCCGCGGCGGATTGCGGCGTCATCGGGGCGGTACGCATCGGGCAGTGCCCGCAGGACCGCCTCGGCCACGGCGGCGTTGCGACGCTGGTGCCGACCCAGGAGCGCCAGCTCGTGGCCATAGAGCGCATCGTCTGGAACCTCCCGTACATCGGCGCGCGCGTCGGGCTCGAGGGAGTGCACCGCGAGGGTCGCCTCGTCGCTCAGCACTTTGCGAATGGCGGGCCGGGTCTCTCCGACGACGAAGGGAGCACCCGGTTTGGCGATCCAGGCCTTTTCCCGGGCGATCGCCTCGAGCGTCTCCCCCAGATACTTCTGATGATCCATCTCGATCTTGGTCACGACGCTGGCGATCGGCCGGACCACATTCGTGCTGTCGAGCCGCCCTCCCAGTCCGACCTCGATCACCGCGATCTCCGCCCCGCGAGCGACGATGTCCGCGAATGCCATCGCCGTGGTCGTCTCGAAGAAAGTCGCCCCCAGCGTGTCGGCGAGCGGTTTCAGGCGCGCGGTCCAGCCGGCGACCGCCGCTTCGCTGATCGGCACCTGATCCACCAGGATCCGCTCCCGAAAGGACACCAGGTGGGGCGACGTGTAGGTCCCGACCCGCATCCCCGCCGCGCGAAGGGCCGCGGCGATCAGCGCGGTGACACTGCCTTTTCCATTGGTCCCGCCCACATGGACGGCCGGGATCAGGGTATGGGGATCGCCGATCTCCGCGAGGAGCGCGAAGGTGGTGTCCAGCCCGAACTTGATCTGGGTAATGCGCGGATAGAGGTACGCCAGCGCGTCGGAATAGGAGAGAGCCATGAGGAGGGAAAAAGCGGCCCGGCGGCGAGCCGCGGTCGGCTACTGCTCGACCCCGGTACCCTTGGCGGCGAGCAGCGGCGCAGCACCCTGCCCCAGCATGTGCCGCAGCAGTCGGGCGGTGGTCTCCCGGAGGGATCCGCGCGGCACCACCTCATCGATCTGTCCGTGCTCCAGGAGGAATTCGGAGGTCTGGAAGCCCTCCGGCAGGTCCTGGCCGATGGTCTGCTTGATCACCCGCTGGCCCGCGAAACCGATGACGGCTCCCGGCTCGGCCAGGATCGCGTCGCCCTGCATCGCGAACGAGGCCGAGACTCCACCGGTGGTCGGATTGGTGAGAATCGTGATGAACGGGATGGATTCGAACTTGAGCTGACCAATGGCTGCGGAGGTCTTGGCCATCTGCATCAGGGAGAGCACCCCCTCCTGCATGCGCGCGCCCCCGGAGGTGCAGATCAGCACCAGCGGCAGGCGCTTGTCGGCGGATCGCCGGGCCAGTCGCGCCACCTTTTCGCCGACCACCGAGCCCATCGATCCGCCCATGAAGCTGAAATTCATGGCACCGAGGTGGTACGGCAGGCCCTCCAGGCGTCCCAACCCGGTGTAGATCGCGTCGGAGGACCCCGCCTTCTTCTCGGCGGCGACCAGCCGGTCGGCGTAGTTCTCGAAATTGAGGGGATCCTGGGAGCGCAGCCCGGCGAACATTTCGCGCCAGGTGCCGGCGTCGGTCATCAGCTCAATGTATTCCTCGGCGGTGAACCGCCGGTGATGGCCACACTCCGAGCACACGTTGAGGGCCCGGTCGAAGCGTTCCCGGATGTCCACGTGGCCGCAATTCTCGCAGCGCTCCCAGGCATCCTTCGGAATCTCCAGCTTGGTCCGCTGCGAGATCCGGGGTTTGCGCTCCTTCTTGAACCACGCCATCACGGCCATAGGTCGAGGGTGGGGGTACGGGACCGATCAATCTGGCGCAATCCTTCGCACATCGCCAGTCCTTGACACGTAAGTCGTTGTCATGCATCAGCATAGCCGCTTAACCTCGAGTCCCAGGCGACCCGAAGCACCAATCCGATGGCCAGCGAGCAGACCAGCAGGAAGGACCCGCCGTAGGAAAAGAACGGCAGCGGGATGCCGGTGATCGGCATGACGTTGATGGTCATCCCGACGTTTTCGAAGAGGTGGGTAAAGAACAGTCCCAGAATCCCGAATACGACGAGGCTGGAGAATGGATCAGTAGCTCTTCGCGCCACGCGCAGCAGAATCAGGAAGAACCAGAGGAAGAGTCCCAGCGCCGCCACCACTCCGAGAAAGCCCAGTTCCTCCCCGAGCACCGCAAAGATGAAATCGGTGTACTGCTCCGGGAGGTATGCCAGCCGTTTCTGCGGCCCGTTCAGGAATCCGGTGCCCAGCAGTCCGCCCGATCCGATGGCGACCTTCGATTGGATGGCCTGGTATCCGGCATGGATCGGATCGCTCTCGGGGTTGAGAAAGGTGGTGAGGCGATTCCGCTGGTACGGTTTGAGCCGGTTCCAGAGCAGGATGGCCATCACGCCCATGGCCGAGTTGACCAGGTAGATCAGGACTCCTTCACTCACGTAGGCACGCCAGAGGACCAGCAGCAGGAACAGCAGCAGCATCCAGGCGCCCCACCAGCGGGTGTCGGCGGCCAGGAGCAGACTCACCGCCGGCGAGGCGAGCAGCAGGAGCAGCCGGGGAGAGACGCCGCTCCAGAAGAGCATTGCGAAGAGAATGCCGATGAAGACGATCGCACTTCCGAGGTCGGGCTGGGCCATGACGAGCAAGAGCGGCACACCGGCGATGAGCCCGGGAGTGATGAGGCCGCGGAGTGTTCGGGGCGGTTCCCGAAGTCCGGAGAGGTAGCGCGCCAGCAGGAAGATCGTGGCCAGCTTGGCCACCTCCACCGGCTGTCCGATCCGGTGGCCGCCGATGGCCAGCCAGCTCTTGCTGCCGGCCGCGGTTCCCGCGCCGGTCCCGACCACCAGCGTCAGGGCGAGCAGCCCCAGCCCGAGGACGTACAGACCGGGCGCGGCCCATTCCAGGATCCGGAAATTCACCCGGAAGACAACCGCGGCGCCGAGCACGCCGATCCCGAGCCACACCAGCTGGCGGAGCCAGGCCCCTCGGGCGGCAATCGACGGAACGTCGGTCTGCCCCGCCGAATACACCATCAGCACCCCGAAGGCGGCGAGCGCCAGCACGACCAGTACCAGCGGCCGGTCGAGCCCGTCGCGTCTCATGGGCGCACGGTGTCGGGCGGGGCGACGCCGCCGGTCACCGAGTCTTCCAGCACCGGCACCCGGACGCCGGCCTTGAGCAGCGTCGAATCCCGGGAGGTCAGATACCGCTTGATCGCGCGGACCACGTATGGTGCCACCGCCGCGCCGCCGTGGGCCCCCAGGGATTCCTGAATGCTGCCGATGATGACCTGCGGCTTGCCGGCCGGCGCGTACCCGATGAACCAGCCGTGGTTCACGCCTTTCTTGGAGCTCTGCGCCGTCCCCGTCTTGCCGCAGACCTGAAGCTCGCGCCCGCCGCTCCCCGCCGCCGTGCCGCTCTGGACCACCTGGCAGAGCGCGACGCGCAAGCCGATGAGCTGGGCCGGGGTGATGCCGAGCTGGCGAACCACTCCGCCCTTCTGGCGCTCGACCAGGTAGGGCGGCGCCGAGCTGCCGTCTCCCGCCAGTGCGGCGTAGAACCGCATCATGTTGATGAGGGACTGGGTGTTCTCTCCCTGCCCGATGGCGAGATTCAGCGTGACGGCGTTACTCCAGTTTCGGGCGCCGTAGCGGTCGTTGTAATACTTGGTGCTCGCCGGAAGATTCGGCTTCGACTCGCTCCCCAGATCGATGCCGCTGCGATCGCTGAAGCCGAGCAGATTGCCGTCTTC
>DASYPZ010000039.1:0-10862 GCA_036006105.1 Gemmatimonadales bacterium
CGGCGGGGAGCCCGTGTCGCTCGAGAACCGCCTTTCGGCACTCCGGGACCGGAAGCGCCATCAGGTCGGGCGCCGGGGGCCATTCCACCGAGATCGGATAGCGGCTGACCGCCGTGAGCTTGCGCCGATAGGTCACGGTGAACATCTCGCGATCGACCCTCGCCTCGACCAGGCGATCGACGGTATCCAGAAAGTTGTTGCAGTGAAACTGGGTGTGAAAGCCGAGAATGTTGCTGCCCATGAGGCCGTCCAGCAGCTCCTCCCGCCAGGGACAGATGGTGAACGCCTCGGGGTTGGGCCACGGAATGTGCCAGAAGGAGATGATCGTGGCATCCGGGAGCGCGTCCCGGATCATCCGGGGCAGCAGGGCCAGGTGATAGTCCTGTACCAGCACGATCGGATCGGAGGAGCCGGCCTCGTCGAGCACCGCACGCGCGAACTTCCGGTTGACCGCGGCATACTGTTCCCAGTCCGCGGTGCGAAAGGTCGGACGGACATGGGCGATATGACAGAGCGGCCAGAGCCCTTCGTTGGCGAATCCGTAGTAGTACCCCTGCTCCTGCTCGGGGGTGAGCCACACTCGGCGGAGCTGATAGGCGGGAGCCTCCGGAGGCACCGCGACCCGGTCGTGGCGGTCCACCACCTCTCGATCCGCCGACCCGCCCCCGTGCGCGATCCAGGTGCCCGAGCACGCTCGCATGATCGGCTCCAGCGCGGTCACGAGGCCGCTCGCCGGACGCCGGACCTCGATCCCGTGACCCTCCGACACGTGGATGTACGGCTCGCGATTGGAGACCACGATGACTTCCTGGCCCCGCAGCTCCCCCTCCAGGATCCCCCGGAGGGTGTCGGGTGTCCAGGCGAGATGCTCGTGGTCCCGGGTCCGGTGTTCCGCTTCGAGATCGCGAATCAGGGACCGGAGGTCATCGGCGATCGGGGCAAGCTCCGGCGTGGTGAGCCGCTCGGTGGGCCGGAGCAGGATGTCGCCCCGCAACATCCCCCGCAACCCTGCCATCCAGCCGCGCCAGCTCAGCTGGGCGATGACGACCGTGAGGAGCGATACGGTGAGTCCCAAACCGACAAAAAACAGAAACAGGTACTTCCTGGTTTCGGCGGTCGAGCGGGTGACGAAGCTCAGGTCGTGCACCAGCACCAGAGATCCGGAGTGGTCCGCGTCCGCGCGCAGGGGCCGAACCGACACCAGCAGGAGACCATCGGCGGTAGTCAGCAGACTCCCGGAACCGCTGTACCGCTGCAGATCATCGCAGCGGATCTCGGCGGGCAGGGTCGCGGTCCGGATCGCCGGGCCCGGCGAGGCAGGGCAGAGGGCCGCCGCGAAGAGTCGCTCATCCTGAGTCAGGTGGGCGAAGTACTGGTTAACGCCGGCCCGGTCGCCATTCTGAACCAGCGGGCCGAGCGATTCCTGGGCGGCATTGGCGATGAGACTGGACCGAGTCTCCAGATCCCGAACGAACCATCGCAGGGCCAGCCGGTCTACCAGGGGCCTGACGGCATAGGCGAATACGGCAATCGCGATGAGAAGCGGAATAATGAATCGGAGAGACAGTCGCATGTTCACCTCACGCCGGTGATGCCCGAAGGGTTCCCCGCTTCGCGTGAACGCCGCCTTCAATCCGTAATGATGCTTTCGAGTTTCATTTCTGGGACGTTACGAACCGGCAGAATTGGCACATCGTGGACCTACACCCTGGCGCGTTCCCTCCTTCCCGAGACCCCGCTGACGACGAAATAGACGACGAGTCCGGCCAGTCCCAGCTCCGCGGTGGGCAGCCGGCCCAGGTAGAGATGCAGGATGATGAACCCGGTGGAGATCAACAGCGTGAGCGCGGTGATGCCGGTGCCGAACCGCGCGAACTCCCGGAATCCGATGTGGTGTCCGGCCCGCTCGGCCAGGCCGGTCACGGTCACGTTGGCCGACGCACCGATGATCGTGCCGTTGCCACCGAGGCACGCCCCGAGGGCCAGCGCCCACCAGAGGACTTCGGTGTCCCCGGTCAGGGTGCCGGTCAGCCGCGCGATGATGGGAATGGCCACCGCGACGTAGGGGATGTTGTCGATCAGCGCCGAAAGAAACCCGCTGACCCACAGGACCAGCACCGCCGCGAACAGGAGGGTGCCCCGCTCGGAGAGGGCGAGACTCCCCCGGGCCCCCTCGATGAACGTGCCGAGTCCGCGGGCGAGGGTGTCGATCAGGCCGGTCTCGACCGCCGCCCCCACCGCGATGAACAGGAAGGCGAAGAAGGCGAGAGTCGGCCACTCGATTTCCCGCTCGATGATGTCCAGGATCCCGTGAACCCGTTCCTGCGCCGATGCGGCGTGGGTCCGGCTGTACAGCAGGTCCTGGACGACGAGGATCATCGCGGCGCCGATCACCGCCGGAACGGCGGCGGGCATTCCGGTCACCCCGTGGGTGAGGAATCCCGCGAAGACCAGCGCCGAGATGACCATTCCCCAGCGCAGCAAGGTGGGGTTCTCGATTCCGGCCGGGACGACCGCGGCCTCGGCGGAGATCGCCTCGCGGAGCGCCGCCCGGTAGTAGCGCCGGGAGAAGATCACGCACACCACCATCATCCACAGTACCGGCACCGTCAGATTCTCGAGGAAGTCGAGAAACGACAGGCCCGCGCCGGAGCCGATCAGGATGTTGGGCGGGTCTCCGATCAAGGTGGCCGTGCCGCCGATGTTGGATGCGATCACCATGGGCAGCAGGAGCGCGGCGGGCTTGAGCCGGCAGGCCTGGGCGATCGCGATGGCCATCGGGAACACGAAGATCACCGTGGTGACGTTGTCGCACAGGGCCGAGAGCAGCCCGGTGAACCAGATCAGCATGGTGAGGAGGAGGGTCGGATCACCGCCCGATCGGGCGATCAGCCGCCCGACCGCCCATTCGAAGACCCCGGTGGTCTTGAGGACGCCGACGATCGCCATCATGGCCCCGAGCAGCAGCAGCACGTTGAGATCGATGGCGCGATGCGCCGCCTCGAACGAGATCAGCCGGTACGGGGTGAGATAGGTGATCAGCCACAGCAGGGCGACGGCAGAGAGGATGATCAAGACCCGGTGGGCCTTCTCCAGGACCAGGAGGCCCAGCACACCCACCAGCAGGATCGCGACGATGGCCTGGGACACCGGGTCGTGCGTCGCGGCCAGGGCGGGATCCATGAGCGCAAAGGTCACTCCCCGCTCACCGGTGGCGCAAGCGGGTCCGCTTGCCCGCTCGGGGTGACCGCGCCAGATTCGGGCTCGTCTCCCCTCCCCGATTTGCCGGAGCCTTCATGCGCATCGTACCCGCGGTCTTCCTCTCGTCGCTGTTGGTGACTCCCCTGGCCGCCCAGGCCCCGGCCCGCCCCTTCGGTACCCTGCGGGAACAGGCGGTCCTTCAGCAGCGCTGGCTGCAGCAACGGCTCGATACCCGGCTCCCGGCCCTGATGCGGAAGTACGGGATCGACATGTGGGTGGTTCCGATGCGGGAATACAACGAGGATCCGGTCTTCACCTCGATCGTGTCACCCGAAACCTTCGCGGCCCGCCGCCGCACTATCTACGTCTTCTTCGATCGCGGTCCCGCGGCCGGGGTGGAGCGGATCGCGCTGGGCGGGTCCTCCCAGGGCGGGGTGTTCGAGGCGGTGCGCAGCACCAAGGCCATCGCCGGGGGCGGCAGTATCGGAGGGCGCCAGGCGGAGCTCTGGGGGGACGACCAGTGGCAGGTGCTCAAGAAGGTCATCGCCGAGCGCAATCCCAGGGTCATCGGCATCGACAAGTCCCGCACCTTCGCCTTCGCCGACGGGCTCTCTTCCGGAGAGCTCGAAGGCATGAGCGAGGCGCTGGGCCCGGAATGGACCCGCCGCTTCAAGCCGGCCGAGGGTCTGGCGGTCGACCTGATCGCCACCCGGCTGCCCGACGAAGACGCCTTCTACGCCCGGCTCACCCAGCTGGTCTGGGACACCATCGACGAGATGTTCTCCAGCCGCACCATCACCCCCGGCGTGACGAAGACCTCGGACCTGGTCTGGTTCTGGCGCCAGCGGATCAACGACCTCGGCCTGGGCACCTGGTTCCAGCCGTCGATCGAAGTCCAGCGGAAGGGTGCCACCGACGAGCAGATCGGCGAGGATCCGGTGATCCAGCGCGGCGACGTGCTGCATTGCGACGTCGGCATCACCGCGCTCCGGCTCAACACCGACACCCAGCACATGGCCTATGTGCTCCTGGCCGGGGAGACCGACGCGCCCGCGGGCCTCCAGAAGGCGCTCACGAACGCCAACCGGCTCCAGGACATTCTCTTCGAGGAAGTGCGTCCCGGGATCACCGGCAATGCGGTGCTGGGCGCCGCCCTCGCCAAGATGCACAAGGAGGGTCTCGACGGCAGCGTGTACACCCATCCGATCGGACTCAACGGCCACGGGGCGGGTCCCCTGATCGGCCTCTGGGATTACCAGGAAGGCGTCCCCGGACGCGGTGATCACCCGGTGATCGACGATATGTGGTTCTCCAGCGAGCTCCAGGTGACCACCCCGGTACCGGAGTGGGGTGGTCAGCCGGTGCGGATGGCGCTGGAGGAGGACTTCATCGTCAATGGCGGCAAGCCGCGCTGGGCGCTCAAGCGCCAGGATGGCCTGCACCTGGTACGCTGAGGACCGCTTCAGGGACCTTCTCCCCGGGCCGGATGGGCCTTATCCTAAGGTCCCTTGGAGCATGGTCGACAACCGGAGTGTCAGTGTGAGCCAGGAACCGGAGTACCTGCAGCGGCTTCGCCGGGCCCAGCAGGAGAAGAGCCAGAAGGGCGCCAAAGACTCGGGATCGGCGCGTCCCGAGGCGGGGGCCCAGAACCTGAGCGGCCAGGAGCAGGAGGCCCTGCGGTGGGCGCGGGAGCTGGCCGCCGGGACCGAGCTGCGATCGATCCGTAACCTGTCGGGGGCGCGTTTCGCCTTGCTGGTGCGGCTGCAGAGCGCGAGTGGGGTCCGTTTCCTGTCGGTCGAGGGGATTCCCACGCGGGAAGCGCTCAAGGAGCGGGTCAAGCCCGGCGCCACCGTGGGCGAAGAGGTGCTGGGCGCCTACGAGGTGAAGGGTGGGCGGCCGGTGACGATCGTGATCGAGGCGGGCCAGGTGGTCCTCAAGATGGGGACGCCGAGACCGGGGGCGAATCCGGTGAGCCCGGAGAAGATGCTTCGCAAGGCGACTGCCGAAGCGGTGATCCGAGAGAAGAATCGTCCCAAGGACCGGGAAAAGCGGCGCTAGTTACCGGAGCACCGACCGAAGCGCCACCACATAGACCAGGACCGCATCGGGAGGGATACCCTCCCGGCCCTGCGATCCGTACCCGAGTCCCGGCGGGATGACCAGCTGGCGCCGCCCGCCGGGCTTCATGCCCGGCAGCGCCAGGTCGATCCCGTCGATCACCGCGCCGGTTCCGATCCGCACCGTCACCACGCTGCTGTCCACCCGGGTGCCGTCCCGCAGCCATCCGTCGATCTCGATCTCCACCGAATCTCCCCGTGCGGCCGGCTGGCCTTCACCCGGGGAGAGGTCGGTCCAGAGCAGCCCTTCGGGCAGCTTGGCCATCTCCGAGACGTTGACGCCGAGGTCGGCGGCGTAGTCCAGCATTTCCGGGACGGTATCGGGTGGCGGCGGAGGCGGGTTGAGGGAGGTCCGAACCGATTCGGCCACCGAGCGCGCCGACGCCCCGATCTTGCAGCCGGCCAGGAGGACGCCGGCGAGCAGCAGGACCCCAACAGAACGCGACATGGGCCAATGCTATCGGGCCGCTCCGCCCCGGGGAAGACCCCATCTGGCGTCCGGGCTCAAACCATGCCATTTTCGCTGCCTTCACCTCTCCAAAGGACTGCTCTGATGCGTAGACTCGTCTCGTCCCGATTGGCCGCCGTCGTCGCGGGGATCGCGGCGATCGCATGCGCCAAGGAAAAACCCGTCGAGCAGCCCCCGGCGCCGGCGCCTCCCGCGGCCCCCAACGTGGTCCATGTGGAGGCGGCGGACTACTCCTTCAAGGCCCCCGACTCGATTCCCTCGGGCGTCACCACGTTCCACATGATGAACGGTGGGAAAGAGCCCCACCAGATGATGCTGGTGAAGGTTCCCTACGCGGCGATGCAGAAGATGGATCCCAATGCACCACCACCCGCCGACCTGGTGGCGGTCGGCGGTCCCAATGCGGCCCTGCCCGGCGGCAACGCGGAAGTCACCGTGGATCTGGCTCCGGGCGATTACACCATGCTGTGCTTCATTCCGGGTGCGGACGGCAAGCCGCACATGATGAAGGGGATGATGAAGGGACTGACCGTCACGCAGGGCACCAGTACCGCCGTCATGCCGACGCCGGACATGACGGTCAAGCTCTCCGATTACACCTTCGACATGCCGGACACCGTCAAGGCCGGTCACCATGTGATCCGGGTCGAGAACAGCGGGCCCCAGGAACACGAGATGGTCTTCGTGAAGCTCGAAGCCGGCAAGACCGGTATGGATTTCATCAAATGGACCGACGGGATGAAGGGTCCTCCTCCCGGAAGCCCGATCAACGGTGTGGGAAGCCTGACCACCGGCCAGGCCAATTCCATCCAGGTGGATCTGACGCCGGGTAATTACGCGTTGATGTGCTTCGTGCCCGACACCAAGGATAAGAAGGCGCATTTCATGCACGGCATGATCAAGAACATCACCGTGACCTAGGAGCCTGGTGGTAGGAGGTAGCGAACAGGGTTCCCCTGCTCGCTACCTCCCGCCTCCTTCCTCCTATTCACTGGTCGCTCGTCACCGCCGCCTTCCCACCCAGCAGCCGCGCCGCCTTGTCGATCAGCGCCGCCGCCGCATCCAGGCGAGCGCCGACCCGGCCAATCTCCCCCTCGGCCTCCTTCCAGTCGCTCTGCTCGATCGCTTCCCGCACGCCGGGCATGGTCTTGACGCCGTAACCGGTGTAGAAGCCGGGCGCGTAGAGCAGGTGCCGGAACCAGGGCCGGCGGGGCAGGCCCTCCTGGCTGGTGAGCGAGCGTTCCACCGACAGCAGGATCGCATTGACCTCGGCCCTCGGCGTCCCGGTGAAGCCGGCCCCCTGGGCCTGCTCCAGCGCGGATTCGTAGCGGCCGGCCGCCGCCCGCAGGACTTCGAGTCCGTTGTCGAGCGGTGAAAAGTTCAGGAACGGAGCCACCGAGGCCCGGGGCGGGCGGATGAGCGTCTCCCGCGGGTCGCGAATGGCTTCGTACAGCGAGTCGTCGAGCTCCCGGTTCCGTTCCACCGCCGCGTCGCGCCGCTCGGTCAGGAGCCCCTTGAGCTGATCGACGTAGTTGCCGGCGGTCTGGGAGAGGTTCTCGAACCGGAACGGCAGGATGTCCGCATTCGCCAGCCGGAGCACCATGCTGCCCGCATACTGGGCCAGCGCGCGCCCGTACACGAAGCTGGAATCGTTGAACCGGGTGTAGTGCTCGAAGTTGTCGTAGATCGAGTGATAGATCCCGTCGCCGCCCTCGCCGCCGAAGCCCACGTTGAGGGCTGCGACCCCGAGGTGCTGGATGAACGGCGTGAAGTCCGACCCGCTGCCCAGAGCCCCGATGCCGAGGTCGCCCCCGCTGCGCAGCGCGCTCCGCTCCCGCGCCGAGCCGGCGCCGGCCAGCAATCCGAGCTGCTCGCGCTTCCAGGCGGTGAGGCCGGTCTCGGGATCGGAGACGTCACGGGCCACTTCGTTCACCAGGCGCTCCAGCGTGTGCGAGCCCGCCACACCCAGGTACCCGCGCCCGTTGACGTCGCTGTTGATGTAGATGACCGCCTTCCGCGCCAGCTCCTCGGCGTGGGTCTCGGCCCACTCGGTGCTGCCGATGAGCCCCTCTTCCTCGCCGTCCCAGGCCGCGTAGATGATGGTGCGCCGCGGCCGCCACCCGGTGGCCAGGAGCTGGCCCATGGCGCGGGCCTCCTCGAGCTCGGCGGTGAGTCCCGAGAGCGGGTCCTCGGCGCCGTTCACCCAGCCGTCGCGATGGTTGCCCCGGATGATCCATTCGTCGGGCGTCTCGGCCCCGGGGATCCGGGCGATGACGTCGTAGAGCTTGACCCGGTTCCAGTTGAACGCCAGGCGCAGGTGCACCCGTGATGGTCCCGGTCCGACCTTGTAGGTGATGGGGAGTCCGCCCCGCCAGCCCTGCGGCGCCACCGGGCCGCCCAGCGCGGCGAGCAGCGGCTGGGCGTCGCCGTAGGAGATCGGCAGCACCGGAATCCTGGTCAGCGTTTTCGCCTCGCTGATGGGAATCCGTTGCGCGCCGGCCGTCGCCCCGATGCCGGGGGTGAGCGGATCGCCGGGATACAACGGCATATCCATCACGCTGCCGCGCTGCACCCCGTCGGCGGGTCGGTAGGGGCCCTTGGGGTACACGTCGCCCTGGCCGTAGCCGTCGTCCTGGGGATCGGAGTAGATGAGACAGCCGATCGCCCCGTGCTCCGCCGCGACCTTCGGCTTGATCCCGCGCCACGACCCGCCGTACTTCGCGATCACGATGGCGCCCTTCACCGAAATCCCCAGCCGGTCGAGCTGCTCGTAATCGGCGGGGACGCCGTAATTCACGAACACCAGGGGCGCGGTGACATCACCGTCGATCGAGTAGGCGTTGTAGCTGGGCAGCTGCTCCGCCTGTTGCGTCGAGGACTGATCGCCCGGAACGACCGGCTCCTTGAGCCGGGCGGTGAAGCGCGTCGGCGCGACCATCTCCAGCAGCCGGTCCTTCGGCGTCGGGAAGAGCACCTCGAATTCCTCGATCTCCGCGTTCCATCCCCAGGCCTTGAAGCGATCCCTGACCCATTCGGCGTTCACCTTGCCATACGGCGAGCCCAGGTGCTGGGGCCGCGCCGACAGCAGCTTGAGGTAGCTCCGGATGCTGTCGGTCGCCGGCATGGCGCGGAACCGCTGTTCCAGGCTGCGCTCCGGCCCGACCCGCGCCTGGGCGTAGCCGCGAAGCGGAGCGGGCTCCTGAAGCGGGACCATCGACAAGAGCGCAGCGAGGGCGACAAAGTGAAGCGGGGTAGAGGGTTGCCGCATCAGTGATCTCTCTTTCATGATGTTGTGACTATTCCTGGACCTTGTTGATCGGTCGGGTCCGGTGCATTTTTGGAGGTCGCTCCCAGCGGCACCCACGCCCCAGGGCCGCCAGGATCGCGGCTTTCCCTCGAACACCAGGGACAATGTCAAAGCCTGCGAGCATCACGTTCCCGAACCGGGACTATACCGGTTTCGCGGAAGAAGTGAAGGATCGGGTGGCCGGCTTTTTCGAGGAGCGCGGCCTGTCCCGGAACGCTACGCCGGCGATGGTGATCAAGACGGTGGTCCTGCTGGCCCTCACGTTCGTTCCCTACGGTCTCGCGCTCACCAATCGATTTTCGGCCCTGACCATGCTCGGCTTCGCCGTGATCATGGGGATCGGTCTCGCCGGAATCGGCTTTGCGATTTCGCACGACGCCCTGCACGGCGCCTATTCCAAGAATTCCCGGGTCAACGAGCTGCTGGGGCGGAGCTTCGATCTGCTGGGTGCCAACGGATACATGTGGAAGATCACTCACAACGTGATCCATCATACCTATACCAATATCGAGGGTATCGACGAGGACCTCGCGGTGTCGCCGCTGCTGCGCCTGTCACCGAGCGCCCCGCTGTTGTGGATCCACCGGTACCAGCACTGGTACGGCCTGGCGGCGTACTCCATGTCCACGATTTTCTGGGTGTTCGTGAAGGACTTCAAGTATTTCTTCCAGAAGGATCTCGGGCCCTACAAGGACAAGAAGCACGCGCGCAGCGAATGGGTGAACCTCTGGGTGTCGAAGGCCATCTACTATGGCTGGTCGATCGTCATCCCGCTCCTGGTCCTGAATATTCCCTGGTGGCAGTTCGCCATCGGCTATGTGGTCATGCACCTCACGGCCGGGTTCATTCTTGGCGTCGTCTTCCAGCTGGCCCACGTGGTCGAAGGGCCCGAGTACCCGGCGCCCGACTCGGGCGGCAAAATGGAGGAGGCCTGGCTGGTGCACGAGATGGAAACCACCGCCAACTTCGCGCGCCGGAGCAAGCTGGTGTCGTGGTATGTCGGCGGGCTCAACTTCCAGATCGAGCACCATCTCTTTCCCAAGACCTGCAGCGTGCACTATCCCGCGATCAGCACGATCGTGAAGGATGTGGCCGGCAAGTACGGGGTGCCCTACTACGAGCAGCCCACGGTGATGTCGGCGGTGCGGTCGCACCTGAGGATGCTTCGGAAGTTCGGACCGGAGGCCTGGGCGGAGCGACGAGCCGAGAAGCTGCAGGTGGCGGTGAGATAGGATCGAGGATTGAGGATCGAGGATCCTCGATCCTCAATCCTGCTCCTACCCCGCCGCCACCGCCACGTTCTTCTTGATCGCCTCCAGCACCCGGTCGGTGAAGGTGTCGATCTCGTCCGGCGTCGTGTATACGTTGGGGGTAATCCGGATCCCGCTGAATTCCGGGTGGACGATGGGCGTCATCACGATCCGGTGCTCGCCCAGCAGCCACTCGCCCAGCTTCGGCATATCCATGCCGGTCACGCTGAAGAGACAGATGGCGCCTGAATAGGGCGAATCGAGCGGGGTCAGGACCCGGACCCGATCGCTCTCCGCCATGAGGCGCTTGGCCCAGCGGTCCCGAAGCCAGCGGAGCCGGGCGATCTTCCGGTCGGCCCCGATCGCACGGTGGAACGCCAGGGCCGCGGAGATCGCGTTGTGATTGGCGGCGGGGTGGGTGCCGATTTCCTCGTATTTCCGGATGTTGCCATCCTGCTCGGGCGCGGCGGCCATGAGCGGCCACAGGTTCTTCTGCTTGTCCTTCCGCACGTACAGAA
>DASYPZ010000040.1:0-10082 GCA_036006105.1 Gemmatimonadales bacterium
CGCCGGGTAAAGCCCACCTGCTCCAGGTCGTTGTGCTTCCCGCCGGCTCGCACACACTTCTGGCAGCTCACCGCACGGGTGTAATCGCGCGGTTCCTGGCCCAGAAAGGTGCGCTTGAACTGCACCATGCCGGCGTTGACGAAGAGGAGGGTCGGGTCGTCCTTGGGCTCGAGCCCGGACGAGGGCACCAGATGGTGCCCGCGGGACTGGAAGAACTCGAGGAAGAGGCGGCGGATGCGACTGGATTCCATGGGGGGAATATATCCTCCGCCCCCCCCGAAACGGCGATGGGACCGCCCCTAACGCGTTCTCGAATTCGGGTTATCGGAAGCGGACCCCGGTTACGAGTCGCCCCCGCCGCCGAGCAGCTCTCCCACCAGGCGGGAGACCGTGTGTCCGGCAAATCCTCGCCGGGCCAGAAAGGCGAGGAGTCGACGGCGCTGCACCGGCCTGGGCAGGCCACGCAACTGTCCGAGCCGGCGGCGAGCCACCGCCGCCGCCTGCGGCGCGTCGCTCCCATCGGGCCCGAACGCCTCGGCGAGCGCCCGGTCCACGACGGTTCGCTCCACTCCCAGCAGAGCCAGGTCCCGTCGCAAGCGGAGCGGCCCCCGGCCCCGTTCCGCCCGGGTCTGCACGAAATGGAGGGTGAAACGGGCGTCGTCCAGCAAACCCATCCGCTCGGCGCGCCCGCGGGCTGCCTCCGCAGCCGGCGGAGGGTGCCCCTTCAGCACCAGGCGGCGCGCCAGATCCTTGGCCGCAAAGGGACGTCGCTCCAGGTACCGCAGCGCGGTACGAAAGGCCGCCTCCTCGTCCGCGGCACGGCAGAGACGATCCAGCAGCGCCTCCGCCAGGGGCATTCCCGGTTCCAGACGCTCCCGTTCCGCGACTTCGCGGGGAATGGTGAGCAGCGAACGCCCCTGCACCATGACCCGCACGCTCCCGGCCCGACGAGGATCGGGGACCACCGCCCCGATCACTCGCAGCGCCGCCGGTTCACTCAGCGTCGCCGTCATCGCCTTCGGCCACGGCCACGGCGCCGGCCTTCATGCCCAGGAATTCCTTGACCCGGGCCTCGACCTCGGTCATCAGCGTGGGGTTGTCCTTGAGAAAGAGCTTGGCGTTTTCCCGACCCTGGCCGATCCGCTGCTCCCCGTAGGAATACCAGGCGCCCGACTTCTGAATGATGTTGGCCTCCGCCGCGATGTCCACGACCAGCCCGCAATGGCTGATGCCCTCATCGAACATCACGTCGAATTCCGCCTGCTTGAACGGCGGCGCCACCTTGTTCTTGACCACCTTGACCCGGACGTGATTCCCGATGATCGCTTCCCGTTCCTTGACCGGCCCGATGCGGCGGATATCGAGCCGAACCGATGCGTAGAACTTGAGGGCCTTGCCGCCGGTGGTGGTTTCCGGATTACCGAACATCACCCCGATTTTTTCCCGCAGCTGGTTGATGAACACCACCGCGCAATTGGAGCGATTGATGGCGCCGGCCAGTTTCCGCAGCGCCTGGCTCATGAGCCGGGCCTGGAGACCCATGTGGCTGTCGCCCATTTCTCCTTCGATTTCCGCCTTGGGCACCAGCGCTGCCACCGAATCGATGACCACGATGTCCACCGCGCCGGAGCGCACCAGGATTTCGACGATCTCGAGCGCCTGCTCTCCAGTGTCCGGCTGGGATACCAGGAGATTGTCCACGTCCACGCCGAGCTTCCGGGCGTACTCCACGTCCAGCGCATGCTCCGCGTCGACATAGGCCGCGACCCCGCCGGCCCGCTGGACATTGGCCGCGAGATGCAGCGTGAGCGTGGTCTTGCCGGAGGATTCCGGCCCGTAGATTTCGGTGATCCGGCCCCGGGGGACGCCCCCGATACCGATGGCCGCATCGAGGTTGATGGCGCCGGTCGAGATGGCCTGGACCCGCTCCCGCGGGCTTTCGGAACCCATGCGCATGATCGAGCCCTTGCCCAGCTGCTTCTCGATCTGGGAAATGGCGAGGTTGAGCGCCTTGCGGCGCTCCCCGTCGAGCTTGGCGTCCTTGACGTCCGGTGCGGCCATCGAAGTCCTCGCATGTAATATTGTGACTGAATTTGCTACACAGAAACACTCTCAACCAACCTAATGCCGAATATTAGCCGAAACAAGTAGGCACTTGTTCACTTTCCAACAGGACGCCAAGCGCCCTCGATGTGGGTCAGCTGTGGAGAGGTGGAAGAATCCCCCTCTCGGATGGCAATCACGTCAAACCGGTAGCGGTCTCCGGGGAGGCCGAACCTGACCCGCCAGAGCTCCGCCAGACGCTCCATGACCATCTGCTTGCGCCGGCCGACCGATTCCACCGGCTGCCCAAAACGAACCGAGCGGCGAGTCTTGACCTCGATGAAGGCCACCAGGCCACCCAGGCGAGCGACCAGGTCGAGATCGTGATGCCCCAGGCGGAACCGGTGCGCTTCGATCCGCCATCCCTGGCGCAGCAGGTGCGCCATGGCCGCTTTTTCTCCGGCGTAGCCGCGCCGATGACGCGCGTCGGTCCAGGCGCTGACGGGTTTGGGGGTACGTGCGGTGGGCATGGCCTACGATAGTGCGGCATGAGTCGCCCTGCGGAACCAATTCGATGCCGGCCTGGCACAATCCGACGCGAAGAACCGCCCCAGCCTCTTAGCGTCTTAGCGTCTTAGCCTCTACCGGCTGTATTCATCCAGCTGCGAAAGCCCGATCAACACCTCCCGCGGCTTGCTTCCATCGGGCGGACCGAGAATTCCTGCCGCGTGCAGCTGGTCGATAACCCGCGCCGCCCGGCCATACCCGATTCGCAGTTTCCGCTGCAACAGGGAAGTCGAGCCGCCCTGATTCTGGATGCAGGCCTCCGCCGCCTCGCGGAACAGGGTGTCGCGCTCTCCCTCATCCCCGGATTCGGGGCCACCGTCTTCATCGGTTTCCTGGGCCCGCATGAACGCGAGGATGTCTTCCTCGGCCCGCTTCTGGGCCATGGCCTCCTTGCGATCGGTAAACCACTGCATCAACCCTTCGGTCTCCTCGGTGCCGATGAACGCGCCCTGCAGACGCATCGGCTCGCTCTTGCCCGGGGGCAGGAAGAGCATGTCGCCATTGCCCAGCAGCGCTTCCGCCCCATTGCCGTCGAGAATGGTCCGGCTGTCCACCTTGGACGCCACCCGAAAGGCGATCCGGCTGGGGAAATTGGCCTTGATGAGACCCGTGATGACGTTCACCGATGGCCGCTGGGTGGCCAGGACCAGGTGGATCCCGATGGCCCGCGCCTTCTGGGCCAGCATGGCGAGCGGGGTCTCGACCTCGCTCTGCACCGTCATCATCAGATCGGCGAGCTCGTCCACGATGATCACCAGATAGGGCAGCCGTCCCTCCGAGTAGACCTCGTCCTGGGGCGGTTCCGGGGCGGTGGTTTCCGCCTCCGCGCTGATGGTCGTGAGCGTCGGCTTCGGGCGCGCCGGCATCCGGAGCGGCTTTGCCTCATCCACCTTCCGGTTGAAGTCGGCCAGATTGCGCGCCCCGTTGGCGTGCAGCAGCTCGTAGCGCCGGTTCATCTCGTAGACCGCCCATTTGAGCACCCGCGCCGCGTCATGGTTGTTGGTGACGACCGGATGACGCAGGTGCGGGAGGGCGTTGTACATCGAGAGCTCGACCATCTTCGGGTCGATCATCAGCATCCGGAGATCGGTCGAGGTGTAGCGGTAGACCAGGGCGGTGATGATGGTGTTGATCGCCACCGATTTGCCGGAGCCGGTGGCGCCGGCGATCAGCAGGTGAGGCATCTTCGCCAGATCGGTCACCACCGGCTTCCCTTCCAGATCCCGCCCCAGCGCGATCGGCAGGACCGAGCGCACCCGCCATTCCGGGGCTTCGAGCAGCTCCCGCAGCGTCACCATGCGCGCGGTCGGGTTGGGCACCTCCACGCCGACAGCGCCCCGTCCCGGGATCGGGGCCACCCGAATGCTCATCGCCCGCATCGTGACGGCAAGATCGTCCGCGAGGGCCACCAGGCGCCCCACCTTCACGCCGGCCGCGGGGACGACCTCGAACTGGGTCACCACCGGACCGCTGGTGCGCCCGGCCAGGGTTCCCTCGACCTTGAAGGTTCGGAGCGTTTCCAGCAACGACTGCCCCAGTCGGTCGAGTTGCGCCGAGTCGGCGGCGGTGTCCTGATCCGGTGGAGACTTGAGCAGAATGATCGGCGGCAGCAGGTCGTCGTGCGGCGTCGGACCACGCTCCGGTTGGCGGGCCGGCGGACGATCGGCTGCCGGCCGGGCTTCCTTCTTCTTGGCGATCTTGGCCTTCACCACCGCGATCACTCCGCCCTCCTCGTCTTCCTCCTCGTCGTCCTCCTCCGGCGGAGCACCCCGTCCGCTCACTACGCCGTCCCCCTTCACCGCCGCCTCCGGTTTCTTCTCGAGGCGGTGCAGCGGATGCCACGCGAGCGTGGCCAGCGTCAGCGCGGAGAGCGCCAGGAACGCCAGGAGGAATCCGCCGGGCTGGCCGATGGTCTCGATGACCCCGCGCGCCGCGAAGCCGGCCAGCAATCCGGTCGCCCGGGCACTCAACCCCCATTCCGAGAGCGTACCCAGAAAGTCGTCGGCCTTCACATTGGCCGCGATGCCGATTGTGAATGGAATCAGCAGGGTGAGCCCGCCGACCAGGGCGCCCATCCGCTTCATGTCCAGTCGGGGAACCCGGTCGAAGCCCGCCAGGGCCAGCCCCAGACCAAGCAGCGGAAGACCGACGGCGCCCGCGCCCAGGGTCCACCAGAGGAAGGTCCCCAGGCCGTGGCCCAGCGGCCCGGTGGGAATGACTCGAATCAGGGTGAGGCCGATGAACACGCCCAGCACCAGCGCCGCCACGGCGGAGAACCGGCGTCGGTCCTCTGGTCTCACGCCGCCACTGCCGAGGTGATCCGCCGGTCATGCAGGATCGGGAGCACCGGGTAGGCGTTCTCCCGCGCCGCGTCGGCCACGTCGGCGCCCATCCCCAGCTTGGCAAGTTGACGCCCCGCCGCGGAGAGGGTGAGCGGGCGCTCCCACGCCTTGCCGAACCGGCGCGCCAGATCCACCGCAACCAGGGCGGAATCATTGAGTCCCTTGCGCCGGCGGCGGCCTTCAATCGCCTCGAGCGCGAGTCGCCCCGCGGCGTAGGCGTCATCCAGCCCGAACTGACCCTCCTTGCCGGCGCAGACGATCACCAGATCCTTGCCGGTTTCCAGCAGCTGGCGGGCCCGCTCCCCGGCGAGCGCGAGGTTCGCCGCGGCCGCCACATAGACCTCCGAGGCGCCCTGGGCGGCGAGCAGCGCGCGAGTTCCGTTGGTGGTCGACATCACCAGCGTCTTGCCCCGCACCGCCGTCTCGGTCACTTCCAGCGGGCTGTTGCTCAGAGGAAACCCTTCGATGGGCTGGGAGTTCCGCTCCCCCATGAGGATCACGTCCTCCGGCCCCAGGGTCTGGGCCATGCGGGTCGCCTCGTCGACGCTGGCGACCGGCACGATCCCCTTCGCGCCGTGATAGAGGGCGGCGCAGATGACCGTGGTGGCCCGCAGAATATCGACCACGAACACCGGTCGACCCGCCACCTCCTGTGGGGCGAGGCCGGCGGTCGAAAAATAGACATCGAGCTTCATGTGTCGCGGTGGAAGAGGTGGCTTTCGCGCTCCAGGAACCGGGTATCCACCTGCCCCGACACGAACACCGGAGACCGGATCACCCGTGCCAGAAATGGAATCGTGGTGGTGACACCCTCGAGGATGAAGCTGTCGAGCGCCTGCCCCATCCGGGCCAGCGCCTCCTCGCGGTCTCGCCCATGCACGATCACCTTGGCAAGCAACGAATCATAGTAGGGTGGGACGTGATAGCCGGCGTAGACGTGGGTATCCACCCGGACGCCGGGGCCTCCGGGTGGGTGGTACGCGGTGATGTGCCCCGGACATGGCTGAAAATTCCGGTAGGGATCCTCGGCGTTGACCCGGCATTCGATCGCGTGGCCCCGCAGCCCGTTCAGCTCCGCGGGGAAGCTCAGCTGTTCTCCCGCGGCGACCCGGATCTGCTCCTTCACCAGGTCGAATCCGGTCACCATTTCGGTTACCGGGTGCTCGACCTGGATCCGGGTATTCATCTCCATGAAATAGAACTGGCCGTCGGTATCGAGCAGAAATTCGATGGTCCCCGCCCCCACGTATCCGATGGCGGCCGCGAGCGCCACCGCCGACTCCCCCATGCGGGCGCGGAGCGCGGGCGTGAGCGCCGGGCTCGGACTCTCCTCGATCAGCTTCTGGTGGCGTCGCTGCACCGAGCAGTCCCGCTCCCCCAGATGCACCACCCGGCCATGGCTGTCTCCCATGACCTGGAACTCGACGTGCCGGGGGTGCTCCAGATACTTCTCGACGTAGACGTCGCCGTTCCCGAACGCGGCCAGGGCTTCGTTCTGGGCCAGCGAAAAGAGTTGTCCGAATTGTTCGGCGTCGTGCGCGATCCGCATGCCCTTGCCGCCGCCGCCGGCGGTGGCCTTGATGATGACCGGAAAACCGATCCCCTCGGCCACCACCAGCGCGTCATCCGGATTGTCCAGGATCCCCTCGGAGCCCGGCACGGTCGGCACCCCGGCCTCCGTAGCCAGCCGCCGCGCCGATGCCTTGTCGCCCATGGCCATGATCTGTTCGGCGCTGGGCCCGATGAAGGTGATGTTGGAGGCCTTGCAGATCTGGGCGAATTCGGCGTTTTCGGCCAGGAAGCCGTATCCCGGGTGGATCGCGTCCGCGCCGGTGATTTCCGTGGCGGCGATGATGCGCGGAATATTGAGGTAGGATTGCCGGCTGGGCGCCGGCCCGATGCAGACGTCGTCGTCCGCAAAACGGACATGCAGCGATTCGCGGTCGGCCTCGCTGTACACCGCGACGGTCTGCACGCCGAGCTCCCGGCAGGCGCGAATGACCCGCAACGCGATCTCGCCGCGATTGGCGATGAGCACCTTGTTGAACATCAGCGGTATTGCCTTCCTCGGACGCACCCGGCGCGCCCTCGGACCACCCGGGCTGTGGTGCCCATCTACGGCATCACGTCCCGCATCATGCCCTGCGGCGCGCCCGCCGATCCCTCATCGGCCTCGATGAACTTCCGGTCCGACGCCGCGGTCACCCCGGCGGCGCGCAGCGCGAACTCGCTGGCGTTGGTGGCATAGTGCAGCGCCGCGTCGTAGCTGATCACCCCGGACTTGAACCAGGTCATCAAGGACTGATCGAACGATTGCATGCCGTACGACACCGATCCGTCGGCGATCAGATCCGGAATGTTGAGCGATTTCTCGATGCTCCGGATATTCTCGGCCACCGCCGCGGTGTTGATCAGCACTTCGCAGGCCGGCACCCGGCCCCGGCCATCCGCCCTCGGCACCAGCCGGAGACTCACGATTGCCGCGAGCGCGGTCGAGAGCAGCGAGCGGATCTCGGCCTGCTGGTGGGGCGGGTAGAACGACAGGATTCGGCTGATCGACTGGGTCGAGTCGGTGGTGTGCAGCGTGGAGAAGACCAGATGCCCGGTGTCGGCCGCCTTGAGCGCCGTGTCCAGTGTCTCGGCGTCCCGGATCTCGCCCAGCAGCAGCACATCGGGGTCCTGCCGCAGCACGTGACGCAGCGCCGCCCCGAACGACAGCGTATCGCTCCCGACCTCGCGCTGCGCGATGTTGGCCATCGAGTCCCGGTGCAGAAACTCGATGGGATCCTCGATGGTGATGATGTTCACCCGGCGATGCCGGTTGATGTGATGGATCATCGCGGCGAGCGCGGTGGACTTGCCCGAGCCCGTGATGCCGGTGACCAGCACCAGGCCCCGGGGCCGCAGCGAAATCGTTTCCAGCACGTCGGGAAGATTGAGCTCTTTGATGTTGTGCACTTCGTAGGGAATCGCCCGGAGCGCAAAGGCGAGGGTACCCCGCTGCTGGTAGATGTTGGTACGGAACCGCCCGACGCCCGGGACGCCGATCGCGAAATCGGCCTCCTTCTTCTCGGCGAACTCCTTGACCTGGCGCGGTGTCATGATCTGTTCCGCCAGGTGCTTGAGCTCCTCCGGCTTGATGGCCAGCATCGGCAGCGCCAGCAGCTCGCCGTTGACCCGCACCGTCGGGGGACGCCCGACCTTGAGGTGGAGGTCCGAGCCGCCGCGCTGTACCATCTGCGAGATGGCCTGCTTAAAGTTGAATGGCGCGGCGACTGCCCCGCCATCCGGTCCCTGAAGATCAGCCATTGGGATCCACCCGGAAGAGGACCTGGCCGAATTCGACCGGCTGCGCGTCTTCCACGCAAACCTCCCGAATCGCGCCGCCGAATTCCGCCTCGATCTCGTTCATGATTTTCATCGCTTCGATGATGCAGACCGTCTGTCCCGGAGCGACCCGCGCCCCCACCTTGAGATAGGGATCCGCACCCGGCTCCGGCGAGGCATAGTAGGTCCCGACCATCGGCGACTTGATCTCCTTGAGGGAAGGTGCCGGGGACGGCGCCCGCGGGGCCTCGGCGGCCGGCGCCGGCGGAGGCGCCGACGCCTCCACTCGCCCCGGCGCGGCCGCCACCACCTGATGGGAAACCGCCCCGGCGCGGGTGACGGTGACGCCGGTGCCGAAGAACCCCTTGAGCTCGATCGACCCGATCTCGGGCGATTCGGTCAACAGGTCCACCAGGCGCTTGACGTCCTTGAACTCGATCCCCTTGAGCCCGGGGACCTTCTGCATCAGTTGCGCGACCTCTTTCATCTCATCCGGTTTCATTGGGTGCGTGAGCTCCCGGCCGGGCCGGTGAGACGTGAACGTTATGAATCAATGAAGTTCCAGCAGTTCGGTGCGGCCGTCGGACAGGCACCGAGTACCCGTGGCGGTGAGGTGGATATCGTCCTCCAGCCGGACGCCGCCCCAGCCTTGAAGATAGATGCCCGGCTCCACCGTCACCACCGCTCCGGCCGGCAGGGGCTCATTGGCCATCTTGGACAGTCTGGGGCCCTCGTGGACCTCCAGGCCGAGCCCATGGCCCAGGGAGTGTCCAAAAGCAGGCCCATGCCCGGCGGCCTCGATGACGTCCCGGGCCAGCGCGTCGGCCTCCCGCCCCGAGAGTCCGGGGGTGATGCCGGCGATTGCAGTCCGCTGGGCTTCTGCCACGATACTGTAAATTTCGCGCTGGCGCTGGTCCGCCCGGCCGCCGACCAGCACCGTGCGGGTCAGATCGGAGCAATACCCGGAGAGCCGGGCGCCGAAGTCGATCAGCAGCCACTCTCCCGCGCCGACCCGTCGTTCCGAGGCCCGGGCGTGAGGGAGCGCGCTGCGCGGGCCCGACGCGACGATGGTCTCGAACGGATGCCATTCGCTGCCGCGGATCCGGAGCCCGAGCTCCAGTCGCGCGGCGATTTCGAGCTCGGATTGTCCCGGCTTGATCGACACCAGCAACTCGGCGAGCGCGTCCTGCGCCAGCGTGGCCGCCGCCTCGATCGCCTCGACCTCGGCTTCGTCCTTGACGGCACGCAGCCCCTCCACCAGCTCACTGGTCGGAACCGCTTCCGCCGCGTCCAGGCGAGTCAGGCGATCGGCATCGCGAATCGTGAGGCGGTCCCGCTCGATCCCGATGCGCAGCCGAGGCCCCGGCTCGAGCACCCGCTTCAGACGATCCCAGAGATTACTCAACTCGATGGTGATGTCGGCGGCGTCTCCCGCTTCCGCCGGCGCCTGCTCGGCGTAGCGAAAATCGGTGATCAGAGTCGTGCGGGACGGCGTGAGCAGGAGGAGACCCGCTGAACCGGTGAAGCCCGTCAGGTACCGGATGTTCGCCCCGTGCGTCACGAGGATGCCGTCCAGCCCCAGGTCCCCGAATCCGCGCCGGAGAGCCGCCTGACGCTCTCCCCGTCGGTCAGCTCCCACGATGGCGCTCCAGGAGCACCCGAAGCGCGTGGCGGTATCCCTCGGGACCTTCCCCGGTGATCAGGGCCACCGCCAGATCGGCGAAGACGAGCCGGCGCCGGGCCTCGTCGCGGGCGGTGACATCGGTCAGATGCACTTCCACGAAGGGGATTTGCACCGCGAGC
>DASYPZ010000041.1:0-6020 GCA_036006105.1 Gemmatimonadales bacterium
ACTTCTCGGCGGCCTCCACCAGGGCCCAGCAATCGTCGACTGTATAGGCGATCGGTACCTCGGAGGCGGCGTGCTTGCCGTTGCGCATGGCGGCCAGGCAGATCGGGACGTGCCACTCCCAGGGCGTGGCATTGAAGACCAGGTCCACATCCGATTCGGCGCAGAGCCGTTCGAAATCGCGGGGTCCCTTGGTGAACGCCTTGGGCTCTGGGCGCCCCATTGCGACGATCTTCTGCTGCCAGGTGGACACTTTTTCGGGGACGATGTCGCAGAGGGCGACGAGGTCGACCCCGTCGAGGGTGAGCAGATTCTCCACGTGGCTGCTGCCCTGGCCGCCCACGCCCACGAAGCCGATCCGGACTCGGTCCATCGGAGGGGCGTGGTAGAGCGTGGTTCCCTGTTCGGGGGACGGGGAGAGAGGCGAAGTGAGAGGGAACGCGCTCGCCAGGCTCACGCCCGCGGCCGCCTTCACAAAATCCCTGCGTGATGTAGACATCGGACCTCACAATGGGGCAGTTCTTAGCGCCTTAGCGTCCTAGCCTCTTCGCCTCTTGCTACGGCGTCACCCTCGCCGTCGACAGCTGCTTCACCAGCTCATACCAGTACTCCGCCGCCATGTGGTATTCCTTGACGCCCACCCGCTCGTCCCGCCCGTGGGCCCGCGAATCGTTCATGTCGTCGAACACCGCGGCGACGCCGTAGGTCGGGATGCCGGCGTTCCGGGTCGTGAGCCCGTCGGTGGCTCCCGTCGACATCTCCGGTACGATCGGCACCTTGGGCCAGTACTTGTGCGCCAGGGTCTCGATCGGGCCCATCAGGTCCTTGCGCAGCGGCGAGGGCGGGCTGGGGCGCGCGGTGTTGATCCGGGAGAAATGAATCGCGGTGTCCGCGACGGCCTTGATGAGCCTGGCCTCGACGCTGTCGACCGGATCGTCGGGCTCCATCCGGCAGTTCACCGTCGCCCGTGCCAGCTGGGGCAGGGCGTTGTCGGCGTGCCCGGCGAAGAGCCGGGTCGGCACGCAGGTGGTGTGGAGCAGCGAGTTGTAGTAGGGCGAGATCGCCGAGAGGCGTTTGGCCGCGAGGGCATCGCCGGTCTTCGACACCAGGCGCATGTCGGCCGCCACCGCCTTCGATTCCGCGGCGCCGCCCTTCTCGAAGAAGCCGCGGGTCACCTCGTTCAGCCGCACCGGAAACTGATAATCCCCCAGCCGAGCCAGGCCGCGGGCCAGGTGGTAGATGGCGTTGTCGGGCACCGGGCGGGAGCTGTGTCCCCCCTTGTTGTGCACTTCCAGATTGAAGCTCTGGTAGACCTTCTCGGCACCCTGCACGTTGAACCGGATCGGAACGCCGTGCAGGTAGTCGCCGCCGCCACCGTCGGTGTTGAGGGCGAAGTCGGCGTCCACCAGGTCGCGATGCTCGTGCACCAGCCACTCGATGCTCTGGCCGCTGGTCTCCTCATCGGCGGTGAGCACGATGATGAGATCCCGGTCGGGCACGAACCCTTCCTTCTTGTACCGGATGAAGTTGGCCACCAGCATGGCGGCGCCGTCCTTCACGTCGCTGGTGCCCCGCCCGTAGTACCAGCCGTCCTTTTCCACGAATTGATAGGGATCGGTGGTCCAATCCTCCTTGCGGGCATCGACCACATCGAGGTGCGCCATCAGGAGGATCGGCTTCTTGCCGGAGGCGCTGCCGCGATACCGCGCCACCAGGCTGGCGTAGCGCGGGCTGTATCCCACCACCTGCACGTCGACGGCGGGCAGCCCGGCCGCGATGAGCCGGTCGGCCAGCGCCTTGGCCGCCAGGGGTGTTCCTCCCGCGGAGTCGCTGGTGTTGATCTCGATGAGCTCCTTCAGGATCTCCCGCTCGAGCTGCTTGGCGGCGGGATCCTTGCCCATCTGGGCTGATATCGGGGAAGGCAAGGCAAGCGCGGCGCAGAGGAGCGCCGGAAGCAGCAGGGGGATACGGGGCGAAGACATGAGAATCCGGGTCGAGGGAAACGGGTGGCTGTTGGAATCTGTCCCCGCCGCGCGCTCCCCGCTACCTGCTCCCCGCCGTACTCACTCCTCGACGCTTTGACGGCGCTGCAGCACGTCGCCGGTCCCCGGTCAGGGCACCACCAGGATCCCCACCTCCTCGCCGAACTCGGTCCGCTCGAGCCGAGTTCCTCCGGGTGCCGACCAGGGGCCGCCGTCGTGCCGGATGGTGACCCGATGGACCCCGGCGGGAATCACCAGCGCGATTTCCCATCTATCCGGAGCCACCCGCGCGAGCTTGACCGGGAGCCAATCGGTGAAATCACCCATGACCTCGACCGAAGCGAGATCCCGCGCGCGAACCCGGAGGATTCGCCGCTCCTCCGCTCCGGTCACTTCGAGCGGCGGCGCATCCTTCTCCGTCGGCAGCGGCCGGCCCCGGAGGACACCCGTGGTCTGAAGTGGGACCGACGGCGGGGCCGCACGCGCCGTGCGCACACGCAGTCCGGCGCTCAGGTACGCGGCGCCGAGTGAGTGTCGCACCGGATCGGAGGGATACCGGCCACCGGCGAGCGACAGCGCCATCCAGCGATTGACCGGCACGGCCGCGCTGATTTCCCCGTATGCGATGGCAACCACGTCCCGCTCGTCCACCGGGTCGCGGGCCCACGGTCGGGCGCCGACGCTGGCCTGGAGCTCCAGGTGAGGTCCGGTCCAGCGCATCGCACCGACCAGGTCGAAATAGCGAACTCTCCCCAGCCACGTCCATGTGGCGCTTCCCAGCAGCGCCAGTCGCTTCCGCATCGCCCAGCCGGCCATCGTCACTTCCACCGGAGCTCCGCTGGTTTCGCCGGACGCTCCCGTGTTCACACCGATCCAGCCGCCACGAGTAATGCCGGCGCCGAACACATGCAGCCGGGCGCCGCCGAGGACGTGGGCGGCCGAGGACCGGCCGGCGTACTGCGAGGCCCCGGCCGAGCCGGACAGCTCGAGCCGCCAGGAGCCGCTGGATCCCGCCAGCCAGGATCCGGCCGCGCTTCCCTGGATCACGCCGTGGCCGGTCTCGAAGACGGTCCAGCTGCCCAGACCGGCGAGGGAGAGCCGGGGAGAATCGAAGCGAACCGCGGGGGCGAACACGAAGGCGGAAGAGGTGAGAAAACCGTCGTAGCGGACGACCGATGCGCCGACACCGAGGCTGCCTTCGGTCTGGGCGATCAGGGGGAACGCGGCGCCCAGAAGCCACGCTGCGAGTGCGAGGCCGTCGCGCCAGCCGCGCGGCCTCATCGAGGAAGGGTCCTAGGGTTTACGCTTGCGAGGAACTCCTGGTCCGGTCTGGCCCGTGCCGGGCGAGGGCGCAGCGTCCGCCCCACTGACGGCCGCACGAATGCGAACCGCCAACGCCGCGGACGGTGAGGCGCCCAGGGCGATATCGCGTTGCACGTTGCGTCGGAACGTGAGGTAGTCGGCATCGTCCGCGTCGGAGGCAAGCGCCAGGACCGCACCGACTGCAGTATCGGCTGGGACGCCCGCCGCCACCAGATCCGCCATCACCGCGGCCGCGACGGTGAGGGGCTTGCCGGAGCGGACCGCTCGCAGCCGGGCGAGCGATGCCGCCGTGGCCCCGGCCCTGAGCGCGCTGGCTCCCGCGGTGAGCTCGGCGGTGGAGGCGGTCTCGCCGAAGGCGCTCCGCGCCTGGACCAGCTCGTCCCGGAGCCGGGTGACCGCGGCAACGATCATCGCGGCCGGTGCGCCCTTGGCGGCGCCTTCGAGGGCACGATCGATCAGCGGCTCGGTGGGGAGTCCGCCGGTGTGCGCCGCGGTGAGGATGGCGTTCACCTGCGTCCGCGCCGGTTCGGGCACCCGACCCGCCAGCCGCGGCTCCTGACCCTGCGCCACCGCGGTCAGCGCGAGGAGCAGCGCGGGAACGATTCCCAGACGAAGGGCGCTCATGTCCCCCCCACCGTCACCACCGAGTTGGCCCGGCCGAACTCGTCATCCGCAGCCGGCGCCTCCGGATCGCGCTGCCAGATGGCGCCGTTCACCACGAAGGCGTAGCGATAGCGGCCCGGGCCGAGCGGAACGGCCACCGACCAGACGCCTCCGGCCCGCTCCAGCGGTGTCGCGGACATGCTCCAATCGTTGAAGTCGCCCACCACGGTGACCGACGTTGCTGTCGGCGCGATCAGCACGAACTGGGTCATGGCGCGGGCACCGAGCGGCACCACCGGTCCGACCCGCGGCCGGCCGCCGAGGCGGACGGCGAACAACAAAGCGGCGAGGCCGGCGGCGAGGCCGAGGCCGCGGAGCGGCGTCAGCCGGATGGTCCAGCCTCGGCGCCACCAGCGGACCGGGTTCGGTGCGGCGGGGCCGGGAAGCGGCAGGCGCTCGATTTCCGACATGACCCGGTCGGTGAGGTCGGCGCGCAATACGGCCGGCTCCCGCAGGATCTCGATGATCGGCTCGAGTGAATCGTCTTGCTCAGTCACGTACCGTCTCCGCCAGCAGCTTGCGCAGCTCGTCCCGGGCCCGAAAGACTCTCATCCGGAGGGTTGCCGGGCGCACTCCGGTCACCCGTTCCATCACCTCATAGGTCAGATCTTCCACGTGCTTGAGCAGAAACGCCTCCCGTTGCTCGACCGGCAATTGTTCGAGGGCCCGGGCGATCGCGTCGCGCAGCCCGTCGCGCGACTCCGACGGCGCCACCGAGGCCGCGGCCAGCGCGACGTCGTCCCGAACCATGATGCCCTGGGTTCGGGCCCGCTTGGCGGCGTGGGTCCGGCACCGGTTCACCAGGATTCCGAAGATCCAGGGCCCGAATCCGTGGGGACCCTCGCACCGGGCCAGTGAGCGGTACGCGCGAATGAAGCTGTCCTGCAGCGCGTCCTCGGCGTCGTCCCGGTTGCCCAGCATCCGGAGGGCGTAACGCCCGAGCCGCCCCCGGTAGCGGTCTACCAGTTGCGCGTACACCCGGGTCTCTCCCGCCAGCACCCGGCGCAACAGCACACCGTCGTCGTGCTCTTCCTTCACAACTCGAATACCCCGGGTGGAGGCCCGGCGTCACGACCGGACCGGCGTTGCCTGGATTCCAGCCACCGGAGGTCCGGTGACGCGGCACGGACTGGCGGGGTATACAACGGCAGATCAACCTTTCAATGCAATCGAGGTCGCGTATGTCTGCACGGGCGCTCCCTCTGGGGGCCTTCCTCCTCGCGATCGGTGCCGGACCGGCGGCGGCCCAGCTCATTGCGATTCGCTCGGTTCCGATCTCCCAATCCCACCAGTTCGACTTGTTCCCATCGCTCCGGATGGGCATGGGCGGGGTATCGATCGCGGTCGACGACTCCTTGCACGATCCCTTCAGCAACCCCGCCAAGGGCGTCCGGCTCGGAGCCAGCAGCTTCTTCGGCTCGCCGGGATTATACAGCGTCTCGCGGGGCGCGGGCGCCGGCCGGACGCTCCCGCTGGGAACCTGGCTCCGATCCGGCAACTGGTTCGGCGGGGCGGCGATCGCGGTGCAGCAGATCGACCTGAGCCACCAGGCCAACTTCTTCCCACCCTGTGCCGTGTGCGCGCAGCCGCTCACCCAGGATGCGCTTCCCGGCAACCCATTACCCACCCAGCTGCCCGCCACCGACCGGAGCCACGGCAACGCCTTCGGCTATGCGATGCTGGGACGCACGGTGCCGGCGCTCGGCCTCTCGGTCGGCGCCAGCGTCGAGTGGGCCGGTCTGCACGGCGTGGACGGCGTGGACCTGCTCTATCCCCGCAGCGCCGGCCTCACCCAGCGCGGCCACGAGCTCGACCTGCGGCTCGGCGCATTGAAGCAGTGGGTGGGTGGACGAGCGCTCTCGACCGTGCTGGTGCACAACCGTTTCGCGGCGACGCACGATGTGGCGTACCTCGATGGATTCTGGGATCCGGGAACGCAGTCGTTCGCCCAGCGGCTGCGGCTGGAGGAAAACCAGGATCAGACCAACACCTGGGGCGCCCAGGTCGAGTACTCGTGGCCGCTCCGGGCGCCGGGATGGCGGCTCGGGTGGGTGG
>DASYPZ010000042.1:0-2165 GCA_036006105.1 Gemmatimonadales bacterium
CTGGCGCGATCGTGTCACTCGGACACAGGAGCGAGCCGTCGGGTCGTGTCTCAAGGACACAGCGTATAGCATGGCAGAGCTTCGCCGGCAGGCACTCAAACCCCGAGCTCCACTGGGAGCGCGAGTGTATCGACCATCACCTGCATGAGGTAGCCGGGAATGGCCCATAACCTGCTCCCAAGATCGCGTTTGCGCAAGAAGCCCGACACCGGCACTTCCGGCGATCGCCCCGGCTCCCTACTCTTCAGTGTGCTTGCCGGATGTCCCGCCCGGCGCGCGAAGGAGGTTCTATGACACGGATAACCCGCCGCCTCGCCCTGCTGCTCGGATTCGTGGCGGGAGGCTGCCTGGGGCTGGCCCGACCGGGACTCGCGCAGACCGGATCCTCCGGGCTCATCGGCCGCGTGTTCGATGAGCGGACCAACGAGGCGATGGAGCAAGGCATCATCCTGATCGACTCGGTCCGCCGCAACGTCCAGATCTCCAGCCAGGGTCGCTTCGTCGTGTCGACCCTGACCCCGGGCCGCCACCGGATCGAGCTCCGCTCCGTCGGCTACCGACCCCTGGTGCGGGAGTTCACCACCGCCCCGGGTCAGGTCCTCGAGTTGCCCTTCCCCATGGTCTTCACCGGCGCCCAGCTGCCCGAGATCGCGGTCGAGGCCCGGAACTCCAAGCTGCTGCCCCGCTTTGCCGGGTTCGAGCAGCGCCGCCAGAACGGCCTCGGGCTCTACATCACCCGGGACGAGATCAAGGCCAAGGGCTACATGAACATGGGCGACGCCCTGCGGACGATGTCGGGGGTGCGGGTCAATTGCGCGGCCACCGACTGCAGCGTCCGCATGGCGCGGTCCACCGCGGGTTGCGGCCCGACCTATTACGTGGACGGGCACATGGCCCGGAGCTTCGCCGAGACCACCCCCATCAGCGATGTGCAGGGCATCGAGGTCTACCGTGGCGCGGCGGAAATGCCCGCCGAGTTCGCCGGCGACGGCGCCATGTGCGGGGTGATCGTCATCTGGACCAGGGCCGCGCCATAGCGACCCCCGTGCCGGGATCGATGCGATTCCGCTGGCTCCTGGTCCCGGCCCTGATGGCCGGAATCACCACCGTACTGGCCGCCCACGATCTCTTTCTCACCCTGGCCGCGTACTTCGTTCCCGCCAATTCAGACGTCCGCATCACCGCGCTCAACGGCACCTTCTCGACCAGCGAGAACAGTATTGCCCGGGCCCGGATCGCGGACCTTGCCCTGGTGACCCCCGCCGGCCGGCAACGCCTCGACAGCACCGCCGTCACCGCCGATGGGCCCCGAACCGCCATCCGGATCCGCACCGGTGCCGAAGGCACCTACGTCGCGGGCCTGTCCGTCAAGCCGGGCGAGATTGCGGAAACCGCGGACGCCTTCAACAAGTACCTGGCCGAGGAAGGAATCGGACCGGCGCTGGAGGATCGGAAACGCAAGGGCGAGCTCGGCAAGGCCGTGCGAGAGCAGTACTCCAAGCACGTGAAAATGCTCTTTCAGGTGGGCGCCGCCCGCAGCGACGGCTGGAGCGCCCTGCTCGGGTATCCGGTGGAAATCGTTCCCCGCCGGAACCCCTACGCGCTCACCGCGGCCGACACCCTCCGCTTCCGCATCCTCGTCGGTGGCGTGGCAGCGCCCGCCGGGCAGGAAGTACTGGCGGGGGGGATCACCGCCGCCGGAGCTCGGCGCCCGGTCCGGCATCTCACCACCGACGGGCTCGGTGAAGTCTCCCTCCCCCTGGCTCCCGCGGGGGTCTGGTATATCAAGTTCATCCGGATGGCCCGCACCGGTCGCCCGGGTGTCGATTACGTCTCTGAATGGGCGACGCTGACATTCGCGGCCGCGCCCCCGACCCGAAAGGCCCCGTGATCATGCGACAGACTCTGGTGGCATCGGTGGCGCTGGGGTTGCTGGCCTGCGGGGGCGGCGGATCCAGTGCCCCACCGCCGGTGGAGAGCATCGTGCGGAACGACCGCAGCGCCGATATCGGCCGGGCGATGCTGAAGCAGCGGGGCGACCGGATTCAGGTACAGATCCGGCTCACCGGCCTCAAGCCGGGGCGGCACGGGATGCATCTCCACGCGACGCCGCTCTGCCAGGGCCCCGGGTTCACCACGGCGGGAAGCCACCTCAATCCCGGCGG
>DASYPZ010000043.1:0-11572 GCA_036006105.1 Gemmatimonadales bacterium
CGGTCGGCTTCGTACCGGGAACGCTGGCGTGCCTGGTGGGCATCGTCCTCGGGGATCTGCTGCTCTATGCCGCCGGCAGATACCTGGGTCGGCCGGCGATGCGCCGACGACCGCTCCGCTGGATCCTGACCGAGGATGACCTGGCGCGCACGTCGGCCTGGTTTGAGAAGCGGGGACCGGCCGTCGTGATCACCACCCGCTTCATCCCCGGTACCCGGCTTCCGACCTACGTCGCGGCGGGTGTTCTCCATACCCGGTTCCTGCCGTTCCTCGGATTCTTCCTGCTGGCCGCGTCGCTCTGGACCCCGTTGCTGGTCGGCTTCGCGATGCTGTACGGGGACGCGGTGCCCATGGTCTTCGCGGCCTATCGGCGCTGGTCACTCCCTCTGGTGCTCGCGTCCGGCCTTGCCCTCCTGGTCCTGGTCAAGGTGCTGATCCCGGTGTTCTCCTGGCGAGGGCGGCGAATGTTGCTCGGCCGATGGCGCCGGCTCACCCGCTGGGAGTTCTGGCCGATGTGGGCATTCTATCCGCCGGTCCTCTTGTATGTGCTCTGGCTCGGGATCAAGCACCGAAGCCTGCTGCTCTTCACCGCGGCCAACCCAGGCATGCCGGCCGGCGGCGTGGCCGGGGAATCCAAATGGGACATTCTCCAGGGATTCTCGCGCCGTCCCGAGGCGCTCCCGGCGACCGCTGTTCTTCGCGCCGCAGGTTCCCCCGAGGAGCGCCTCAGCCGGGCCGGAGCGTTCATCGCCGAGCACCGCCTGGCCTGGCCAGTGGTGCTCAAGCCCGACGTGGGAGAGCGAGGTGACGGCGTTGCGATCGCGTGGAGCGAGGCGCAGCTGGCGCGTTACCTTCACCATGCCCGCGGCGATGTCCTGGTGCAGGAGTACGTTCCGGGACGGGAGTTCGGCATCTTCTACGATCGAATGCCCGGCGATCCCTCAGGCCGGATTCTGGCGATCACCGACAAGCGATTCCCGGCGGTCACCGGCGACGGAGTCTCCACCTTGGAGAGTCTGATCCTTCGGGATGAGCGCGCGGTTTGCATGGCCCGAGTCCTTCTGACCCGGTTTGCCGCCAGGCTCTGGGAAGTCCCTGCCCCGGGCGAAGTCGTTCCCCTGGTGCACCTGGGAACCCATTCCCGCGGGGCCACCTTTCTCGATGGATCCGCGCTGGTGACGCCCGCTCTCGAGGCCGCGGTGGACCAGTTGAGCCGAGCCTTCGATGGATTCTATTTCGGCCGATACGACGTTCGGGCCGAGTCCGCCGAGGCCCTGCAGCGGGGGCGATTCCGGGTGATCGAGCTGAACGGAGTCACCTCGGAAGCGACCAGCATCTACGATCCGAGCCATCGTCTGATCGACGCCTACCGGATGCTGGGGAAGCAATGGCGCATCGCCTTCGAGATCGGAGCGGCGAATCGCGCCGCAGGCGCTTCGGTCGCGACCGCCGGCCAGCTGGTGGGGATGCTCCGGAGCCACCGCCGGGCCAAGCGGGGCCATGTCGCCGCCTGAGCGGTCCGGTCGATATGTTGCAGGCCTTATCGATGCACTCGCCGATTCCAAGGAGTCCTCATGAGTGACCCCGTCTGGCACGATCTGGGTGCGGTCGACGAGCTGACCTCTCCGCCGCTTCGGCAAGTCCAGGTCGGACGGACCCGGATCGCGCTGAGTTACGCCAACGGCAGCTTCGGCGCGATCTCCGGCACCTGCAATCACGCGGGGGGTCCGCTGGGTGACGGCCACCTCGACGGAGAGTATGTCACTTGTCCCTGGCACCACTGGAAATACCATCGGGTCGGCGGCCAGGGGGAGCCGGGTTATGAGGATGAGTGCGTTCCGCGCTACGAGGTCCGGGTCGAGGGCGGCCGGGTCCTGGTGAACCTCGAGGCGGTCACCAAGCGGCACCGGATTCCTCACCCGCCCCACCCCCTCGAGCGCAAGATCGAGCGGGCCGCCGGACCGATCCGGGTCGCCGGGATCTCCACGACCGCCATGGACATCGCCAACCCGCGAGTCTCCACCTCGGAGCTGCTGCTCGAGGCGGCGCTGTCGCACGCAAAGGCCTCGTGCCACGCGGAGACCCGACTGATCAGGCTCAACCAGCTCAAATTCCGCCATTGTGAGGGGTACTACTCCAAGAGCGCCCACGCCTGCACCTGGCCCTGTTCGATCACCCAGATGGACCCCGCCGACGAAATGGATCAGGTGTACGAGGCGATCGTCCACTGGGCCGACGTCATTCTGATCGCCACCCCGATCCGCTGGGGCTCGGCCAGCTCGCTCTACTTCAAGATGGCCGAGCGGCTGAATTGCGTGCAGAATCAGATCACCATCAAGAACCGGTTGCTCATCCGGGAAAAGGTCGCCGGTTTCATCATCACCGGCGGCCAGGACAACGTCCAGGGAGTGGTCGGAGGTCTGCTGACTTTCTTCGGCGAGCTCGGGTTCCTGTTCCCCCAGTTTCCCTTCATCGCCCACTCGCGCGGCTGGTCGGCGGAGGACATGGAGAACAACGTCCTCCAGGTGGAGCACAGCACCGAGCTCAAGGAGGGGGCCGAGGCGCTGGCGGACCGGGCCATCCAGATGGCGGCGGAGCTGCTCAAGGTGCCCTTCACACACGATCATGTCGCGCGCGGCGGACGCAAGGCCCATCACCTGGCATAAGGAGCGGGATCATGAGCACCGATCGACGGGAGTTTCTGGGACTGTTGGCAGGCGTCGGCATGACTGGCGCGGTTGGGCGGTTTGGCGGGAAGACGGTAGACTCCGTACCGCCCTCCCGCCCTCCCGCCTTACCGCCGTCCGATTGGGATGTTTCATGGACTTCGAAGGTGTCCGGCGCCCACCGCGCGGTGTTCGACTCTCCCGAGGTCTCGGAGGGGCTCGGCCTGCTCCGCACCCTGGTCTGGATCAAGGACTATGGCGACGTGTACGGCGTCGCACCCTCCGACATGAGCGCCGTCGTGGTCTTGCGCCACAACGCGATCTGGATGGTGATGAACGACGAGTTCTGGGCCCATCATGGCGTGGGGTCGGTCACCAAAATCCGCGATCCGAAGACCAAGCTCCCCATCAAGCGGAATCCGTTCCTCGGCCCGACGCCCTTCGCGGACCTGCCACCCCAGGTGGCCGACAACGTCCTGACCAAGGTGCTCGGCGTCGCCACCGTGCTGGCCTGCAACCTGGCCTTTCAGGATGTCGTAGAGAAGGTCAAACCCATGACCGGTGGCGACGAGGCGAAGGCCCGCGCAATGGCGCTGGAGCACCTGGTCCCGGGCATCATCCTGCAGCCCTCCGGTGTCTTTGCAGTGACCCGGGCCCAGGAAGCCGGTTGTCAGTACATGCTCGCCAGCTGAACAGGAGACCCATGGCCGACCGGAGGGAGTTTCTCGGATCATTGATCGCGGCGGGAGCGGCCGCGCGGGTGGACGGGCTCACGGAGCCCTCATCCTCACCCGACCCCGGGGCGTCCGGCGTCACGTGGCTCAAGCGGATCCGCGGAAAGCACCGGGCGGTATTCGACAGCCCGCGAGACGATGTCACCGGAATCCTGCGCGCCTGGATCTGGCTCAACCAATGTCGCGGTCTCCTCGGTGCCAGAGACAAGGACTGCACGGCCGTGGTGGTCCTCCGCCACGCCGGAGCCACGCTCGCGATGAACGATGCCTTCTGGGACCGGTACGAAGTGCCCCTGACCGGTTCGACACCGGAGAAACCCAATATTCCCCGGCGGAATCCTCAAATGATAGGCGTGCTCAAGGAGCTTCCGGGCACTCTGCCGACGCCCGCGAGACCCTGGGCCCAGGGCGTCGGCCTGGACGCACTGATCGACCGCGGTGGAATCGTGGTCGTGTGCGGATTCGCGTTCTGGTATGTCATGTCCCGGGTCATGACTCACGACAAGGTGGACGAGGACCGCGCCCGAGCGGTGGCCGAGTCACATCTGGTCCCCGGCATCTCCATCGCCCCTTCGGGATTCTTTGCGCTCGCCGCCGCGCAGGAACACGGCTGCGGCTTCGTCACCAACGTGTAGGCGGCCCATGTTAGACCAGCGGGTGTTGGCGAAGGTCGCATCCTTTGCCGCGCTGCCGTCGGAAGCCCGCAATGTGCTGGCCAACCGAGGGGTTCTGCTGAGCCTGGGCAAGGGGCAGTACCTCTTCCATGCCGGAGACGCGCCCCGCGGACTCATCCTGGTCCTCGAGGGCCGAGTCCGGGTGATCAACGAGCGCGACGGTCGCCGTCACCTGGTGCATGAGGACTCCGCCGGCGCCACGCTGGGCGAGGTCCCACTGGTGCTCGGCGGCGGCTACCCAGCCAGTGCCGTCGCCGCCACCGCGCTGCGGTGCGCCCTCTTCTCTCGCGAAGCACTTCACGCCGCGATCGCCGCCTCGCCCGAGGTCGCCTGGTTTCTCATGCGGGGCCTCACCGCCCGAATCCGCACGCTGGTGGCCCGGCTCGGCCAGGTCAGCGGCACCCCGGTGCGCCAGGCACTCGCGGCGATGATTCTGGAGCGCGCCGTGGGAACCGCTCCCCTGGCGCTGGGCGCTACGCAACAGGAGCTGGCCGAATCGCTCGGCACCGTGCGCGAGGTGGTCGCCCGCCATCTCACCGCCCTCAAGCGCGCCGGAGCGATCCGCTCGGCGGGACGAGGCCTCATTGCGGTGGCCGACCGGAAACAGCTCATCCGGCTGGCCCGCGCCGAGCCAATGTGACGTTGGTCGCATCGGGAAGGGCCCCGTCTCCATAACTTGGGGCACCTCAACCGGAGTCCCGCATCATGACGGCCCGTTCACTCTCGATCTTCGCGCTGCTCGCGTGCGTTCCGTTGGCCTCGGTCCGGGCCCAGGCCGGCCATGATCATGCGGCCATGCACCCCGCCGGCGACTCGGCCTTTAAAGCCATGAAGGACCGTGGCGCCGCGGTGATGGGGGTGGATCAGGACCGCTCGACCCACCACTTCACCGATCTGGCCGATGGAGGCCAGATCGAGCTGACCAGCAACGCCGAGGATTCTGCCGCGACCACCCGGATTCGGAAGCATTTCGGCGACATCGAGAAGGCGTTTGCCGCCGGAGACTTCAGCATCGCGGTCATGGTGCACGATCAGGCGATCCCCGGCACCGACGTGATGAAGGCCAAGGCCGCGGCGATCACCTACCGGATGCTCGAAGTGCCGCGCGGGGCCCGGCTCCGCATCACGACCGGCGACCCCGCCGCCATTGCCGCGATCCACCGGTTTCTGCTATTCCAGCGGACCGAGCACCACGCCGGCCAATAGGCTCCACTTGGTTGACACGGCACGGCGTGGGGCCAAGATTCCCGTAACGAATCCCCACGCCTGGAGGCGGCATGGCAGGTGATCGACGCAATTTTCTGGGACGTTTGGCGGCCGGAGCCGCTGCGGCCGCCGGCGTGGTCGGCCTGGAGCCACACCGACTGGACGCCGAGACCACGATCCGCCCGGTCAGCGACAAGTGGGACATGTCCTGGGCCGGGAGGATCAACGGCAAGTTCCGCGCGGTCTTCGATTCACCGAAAATCGAGGAGGGTGGCGAGCTCTGGCGCGCGGCCACCTGGCGGACCCAGATCATCGACGTCTACGGGGTCAAGGATGCCGATGTCAACCCGGTGCTGGTCATCCGGCACGGCGGCATTCCGCTGGTGATGAACGACGCTTTCTGGGCCCGCCACAAGATCGGCAAGAAGCGCAAGATCAAGGACCCGGTCACCGGCAAGACCGCCGACACCAATCCGATCGGGGATTTCAAGGACCGGAAGGACATCCCCGCCTGGATGACCGAGGCCTCCATTGCCCGGTTCACCGAGCGCGGCGGGGTGGTGCTCGGCTGCAACTTCGCCTTCGGGATGATGGTGCAGCTGGAAATGGATGCCGACAAGGAGCATGCCGCCGACAAGGAGCACGCCAAGGAGCACGCCAAGGAGGCGCGGGAACGCGCCCTGACCTATCTGCTGCCGGGCGTCATCCTGCAGCCATCCGGCTTCTTCGCCCTGCTGGAGGCGCAGCGAGCCGGCTGCCAGCTCTTCACCGCGGGCGGATAGCGCGGCCGTGGACGTCATCCGGGCCTCGATCCCGCTCTTCTTCGCACTGATCGGACTCGAGCTGCTGGTCGCCAGGCTGAGGCAGCGGCCCCTGTACCGTCTGGCCGATTCGATCAGCGATCTCTCCTGCGGCATCCTCAGTCAGCTGGCCGGCATCATCATGGCGCTCGGCACCATTGCGGTGTTCGGCTGGGTGTCGAGCCATGCTTCGATTCAGCAGGTGCTGCCCCTGCCCCGATGGATCGATCGGTCTCCCCTCCATGCCTCGGGGCTCGATCTCGCGGCGCTGGCGAGCTGGGCCGGCGTTTTCCTCCTCGACGATCTGGCCTATTACTGGATGCACCGGTTTTCCCACGAAGTGAACCTGCTCTGGGCCGGCCACGTGGTGCATCACTCCAGCGAGGAATACAATCTCACCGTCGCGCTGCGTCAGAGCAGTCTGCATGGACTCATGAGCTGGCTGTTCTACATGCCGCTCGCCCTGCTCGGCGTCCCGGTCACCATGTGGGTGGTCTGCCACGCGCTCAACCTGGTGTACCAGTTCTGGGTGCATACCCGCGCGATCGACCGGCTGGGCCCGCTGGAGCTGGTGTTGAACACTCCGTCCCATCACCGGGTCCACCACGGGGTGAACCCGGAATACCAGGACCGCAACTACGCCGGGGTGCTGATTATCTGGGACCGGATGTTCCGGAGTTTCGAGCCGGAGGTGGCGCCACCGGTCTACGGCATCACCAAGCCGCTCAAGAGCTGGAATCCGATTCGCGCCAACCTGCACGTCTTCGGCGACATCTGGCGAAATGTCCGGGCCTCGCGGGGCGTTCGCGATCGGCTCCGATCGGTCTTCGGGCATCCCGGCTGGCGCCCGCCGGAGCTCGGCCCTCCAATCGTGCCGGTGCCAGTGACGAACGCGGAATTCAAGAAATTCGAGCCGGAGATTCCCGGCGCCCTCAAGCGCTATGCGCTCACCCAATTTGCGGTCACGCTGGCCGGCGCGGTGCTGCTCCTCGACCGGGTCCACGGCATGCCTGTCACGTCCGCATTCGCGGCGGCATTCTGGGTCGTGCTCTCGCTGGCGAACATCGGTGGGATTCTGGAGGCCCGGAGCTGGGCCGGGTTGTCGGAAGTGATGCGGCTGCTGGTGCTGGGCGGGGTCGCGGGAGCGCTGCTCGGCGGCGGTGGCGAGCCGGGATGGCTGCTCGGCGGCGCGTTGACCTTCGCGGCCATCTCCGTCGTGTGGGTGATGCGGCTTCGCCCGCTGCTGACCAGTTCCGACGTCAGTGCGGTGATCGCCATGTAGGCCGGGTTACTCTTCGTGCCGGAGGCCCGCGGACCGGCCCTCTCCGCCGGTTTGCGAGGACCCGACCCCGGACCTACGTTCCACCGCCCGCCCTCGCGGGCTCCACCGCCAGTCCACCCCTCTTTCCGCCCCGGTCGGCACCCATGCTCGAGCTCAGAACGCTGGGTGCAGCCGATCTGCGAAGCGGCAGCGGAACCGAGCTCACCGCGGTCACCCAGCAGCCCAAACGGTTCGCGCTCCTGACCTACCTCGCCATCGCCGCCGCGTCCCGGTTCGTCCGCCGCGACAGTCTGCTCAATCTCTTCTGGCCCGAGCTGGACAGCGAGCACGCCCGCTCGGCGCTCCGACGCGCGCTGTATTTCCTGCGACGCTCGATCGGAGACGAGGTCGTGGTAGGTCACGGCGAAGAAGAAGTCGGCATTGCGCCCGGAACGCTCTGGTGCGACGCCGTCGCCTTTCGCGACGCGCTCGAATCCGGCGACCCCGCCGCCGCGTCGGCGCTCTATCGGGGCCACCTGCTCGAGGGATTCTATGTCGCGGGCGCCCCCGATGCGGAGGACTGGATCGACCGGGAGCGCACTCGGCTCCGCGAGCTTGCCATGGATGCCGCGCGCGGCCTGGCCCGGAGCGCCCTCGATGCGGAGACCCGCATCCGCTGGGCTCGCCGGGCCCTGGAGCTGGGAGAGGAGGATGCCGAGATGCGTGCCCTGCTCGCGCCGAGCCGCGTCGGCACCTCCTTCCCAACGGAAAAGATCGCGTCGGGACCCGACGCGCCCACCGATCCAAACCTGCTGGCCATCTGCCCCTTCAGCGTGCGCGGCGGACCCGGCCTGGCCTTCCTGTCCGAGGGCATCGTGGATCTGCTCGCCACCAGGCTCGACGGCACCGGAGACCTCCGCATCGTGGAGCCGGTCCTCGTCCTGGCGGGTCCTCCCGAGACGGACGCGGTCTGGGACGTCGAGCGATGCCGGCGGCTCTCGCAACGGACCGGCGCCGGAGGGTTCGTGCTGGGCAGCGTGGTCGAGGTCGCGGGCAGGCTCGAGGCGGGAGCGGCCCTCTATGGGGTGGATGGGCAGATCATCACCCGGGTCGAGGCCCGCGCCGAGGGCGAGGCCGGCCTCTTCGACCTGGTCGATGAGCTCGCCCGACGCATCCTGGCGGCCCGACAAATGTCGAGCGGCGATCGACTGGCCCGGCTCGCCGGTCTTACCACCGAGTCACTCCCCGCCCTCAAGTGCTGGCTCGAAGGAGAGCGGGCCTTTCGCCTGGCCCGGCATCTCGAAGCCGTCGACGCGTTCCAGGGCGCCACCGACGCCGATCCCACCTTCACATTGGCCTGGTACCGGCTGGCCGCGGCGCTGGCCGCAAGCGCGCTGGTCGGACCGGCCCGCGCGGCCTCGAGCCGGGCCTACGAGCACCGCTCCCGATTGTCGGAGCATGACCGTCTCTTGCTCGAGGCCCAGCACGCCTGGATCACCGGCCAGGGCGCCGAGGCAGAGCGCCGCTACGGAGCGCTGGTCACCGGGTGGCCCGAGAGCCTGGAGGGATGGTTTCTGCTGGGAGACGTGCAGTTTCACAGCAATCCATATCGGGGCCGGCGGGTCTCCCAGGCGCGTCCCGCGTTCGAGCGCGCCCTCCTCCTCGACCCCTCCCACCTCGGCGCCCTGACCCAGCTCGCCCGGATCGCCGCGCACGAACGCCGAGCGGAGGATCTCTCCAGCCTGGTGCGGCGCGCCCTGGCGGTGAGTCCCGGCGGAGATCAGGCTCTCGGTCTGCGGGCCCTCGAGGCCTTTACCACGGGGACCGAGGCCGCGCGAGCGTCGATCGCGAAGGAGCTGGCCGGCGCGCGCGGCCTGGCGATCGCCCGGACCTTCGCCGATGTGGCCCTCTACTCCGGACAGCCCGATCATGCGGAGCGGCTGGGTCGCACTCTGTTTGCCGCAGCCCGCTCGGAGGAGTTCCGCGCCTTCGGCCATATCACCCTTGCCCACCTGGACCTGGCGCGGGGGCGTCCGGTCGAAGCGTTCGATCGGCTCCGCGAGGCCGCGGCTCTGGAGCCGGCCTGGAGCCTGGAAGTTCGAGGCTTGTTTGCTTCGCTTCCTTTCCATCCCTCGCTCTCCGAAGAGCGTGCCAGGGTACGCCAGGAGCTTTCGGCCTGGGATCCCTCGACCGCTCGTCCGGCGGTGGCGGTGCCGCTGGCGTTTCACAACGAGTTGCATCACCACCTCCGGCGATTCCTCCTGGGCCTGCTGGCGGTCCGCGAAGGCGAGCTGGCCGCGGCCTCGCTGGAGATCGAGGCACTCGCGGAGCTGCCGGCGCCCGAGGGAGCCGGTGCCCTGCTGGAACACCTGGGGCGCACCCTCCACGCCGAGCTGCTGCTGGCCCGCGGCCTCGAAGCCGAGGCGCTCGCTGTGTTGGAGCAGGGGCGGCTGGACGTCTGGTTCCAGTACGCAGTGGCGTCGCCCTTCTACGCCGGCACCTTCGAGCGCTTCCTTCGGGCCGATCTGCTGACCCGGGCCGGCCGAGTCCCCGAAGCCATCAGATGGTGGGAGTCGATCGCGGAGCGTACCCCGTTCGAGCTGCCCTTCCTGGCCCCCGCGCTGATTCGCGTCGCGATGGCCTGGGACGAGCTCGGCGATGCCGACCGGGCCGCGGAAGCCAGACGCAGAGCCCGGGTGTTGTGGGGAGACGGGCCGAAGTAGTAGCCTTCCGGTGCCCGGGACGCGGAGCGTCGCGCACCGCTGGAGTCTCTTTCTGGAGGATCACGATGCGGGCGGTACATGCGAGGCGTTTGGTCCTGGCGGCGGCGGTACTGCTCTCGACCGGCTGCGCGAGTTGGCGGGTGCAGCAAGTGGCCCCGAAGGAGCTCCTCAAGGACAAGTCGATCGAAGCGGTCCGGGTGACCCGCGCCGACAAGTCGAAGGTCGAGATCTATAACCCGGTGATCCTGGGTGACAGTATCATCGGCCACCCCACCCAGCAGGCCATCGCGCGGCTGGTCATGCCGATCTCCCAGGTCCAGACCATCGCCACCCGCTATCACAGCGTGCCGAAGACGATGCTGGCGGGGCTCGCCATCATCGGGGCCGTGGCGGTCTATGGGCTGTTGCAGACCCTGAATCAGGGCTACTGACTCGGTCGTCAGAGCCTGGCGCGGTGAGTTTCGGGCGCGAACAGGGTGGCAACGATGCTCAGCACGCAACTCCCCGCCATGTAGGCCGCGATCGCCCAGGCTCCGTACCGCGCCAGCAGCAGCGTGGCGATGTACGGGGCGGGCCCGCCCGAGAACGCCGAGGTCAGCTGATAGATCAGCGAGGCGCCGCTGTAGCGCACCCGGGTGGAGAATAGCTCGGAGAAATACGCCGCCTGCGGACCGTACATCATGTCCTGCCCCACGTTGAGCCCCAGCACGATCGCCAGCGCGACGAACCCCGGACCCCGCCCCATCAACCAGAAGAACGGGAAGGCATAGACGAGGGAGATCACCGCCCCCGCCAGATACACCCGCCTCCGCCCAAAGCGGTCCGAGAGCGCGCCGAACAACGGGATGGTGAACAGCCCGACCGTCGCGCCGATGGCCACGCCGCCGAGCATGGTGCTCTTGGAGTAATGCAGCGTCTTCTCGCCGAATCCGAGCACGAACACGGTGTAGATGTAGAAGAGGACATTCTGCGCGAAGCGCATCCCCATGCCGACCAGCACCTCGCGCGGATGATCGCGGAACACCTGGATCAGGGGCGCCGCGCTGGTGGCGCCCTGCTCCTTGAGCTGGGTGAACGCCGGCGTTTCCAGCAGACGGAGCCGGACGAACAGGCCAAAGCCGATGAGCAGCACGCTGAGGAGGAACGGCACCCGCCAGCCCCAGGCCAGGAATTCCGCCTCGGACAGCCGGCTGGAGAGCAGCGCGAAGATTCCGGTCGCGAGCAGGAGGCCCGCCGGGACGCCCATCTGGGGCCAGCTGCCCGAGAGCCCCCGTTTCCCTTCCGGGGAATGTTCCACCGCCATGAGGACCGCCCCACCCCATTCGCCGCCGACCCCGAAGCCCTGCACGAAGCGCAGCGTCACCAGCAGCACCGGCGCCCACACTCCGATCGACGAGTAGGTGGGGAGCACGCCGATCAGGGCGGTGGCCGCACCCATCAGCAGCAGCGACCAGATCAGCATCGTCTTGCGGCCGACCCGGTCCCCGAAATGGCCGAAGACGACTCCA
>DASYPZ010000044.1:0-3377 GCA_036006105.1 Gemmatimonadales bacterium
CCGCTCGCGACCCAGTTGGCCAGCTCGGTCAGCTGGGTCTTGGCCAGGATGATCGCACCCGCCGCCTTGAGGTTCCGGGTCAGGGTCGCGTCATAGGGCGCGATCAGGTCGGCGAAGGCGAGCGCGCCGCCGGTGGTCGGCATCTCGACGTCGTGGATATTGTCCTTGAGCGCGACCGGAATCCCGTGCAGCGGTCCCAGGATCACTCCCCGCGCCCGAAGCCGGTCCAGGGAGTCCGCGATCGCGAGCGCGTTGGGATTGACGGTGATGACGGCGTTGAGCCGGTCCTCATAGGTGGCGATCCGGATCAGGTACTGCTCGACGATCGCCCGGGAGGTGGTGCGTCCCTGCTGGAGCGCGGCGCGCAGGTCCCCGATGCTTGCCTCCACCACCGAAAACGCCGCAGGTGCCGGCTTGCGAGCCTTGGCGGGAGGCCGAGTCTGGGAGGCGACGGGGGTGCTGGAGAAGACAAGTCCCAGCGTGACGAGCGCGACGGCCGAGAAGGATCGAGGCATGGGGGCACCGTTGGGGTTGGCAGAATATATTGGGACCACGTGCCCCTTCCCACCTCCTCTCCATCCCTGAGGTCCGTTCATGCCGTCCACACCGCCCGCCGCGCCCCCGGCGCCGACCGGCATCTGGGTCGCCAATGCGACAGAAGCCACCTACCAGCTCACCTTCGGGCCGGGCACCGCGGTCACCCTGGATTTTCGGCCGCTCCTCAGTATTGGCACATCGGAGACAGGCACCTTTCGGACCCAGGGCAATCAGGTCTACCTGGACGGTCTCGATCGTCCGATCGTGCTCACCTACGTGAACGGCGCCTACCAGAGCACATCGTACGGGTCCCTGCTGACGTTCATGAGGCAGTAGTCTTCAGCGGTGGTTCGGGGCCGCTTCGCGCAACGCGGCCCATACCGCCGGGTCCTCCGAGCCGAGGAGCCAGACCGAGTAGCCTCGAAGCCCCCGCTCCACCGCCAGCCGGCGCTTGACCATGAACGCACGGGCATCCTCCAGCCAGAGGTGCTGGAACACGCCGTGGGATTCCCACATGGCCCGGGGAGCCATCTGCACGCTGTCCCAGACCGCCGTCGCCTTCGCGTCCGCGAGAATCTCGCGGCCCCGCAGGTAGGAGATGTCGCTGCCTCGCAGGCGGGCGCCCTCCTTCTCGTCGTAGGTCGGGAACCACCAGTCGGAATAACCCGCCAGCCCCAGCGAGATTTTTCCGGGCGGCACGCCTTGCGCCAGCAGAAAATCGAGGCAGGCCGCCATCCACGGATACCCGGCCACCGGACCGGGCGATGATCCGCCGGTATGCTGCGCGTACGTCATGAACGAGATGAAGTCCAGGGTGTCCGCCAGTGCCTTGTAGTCGAACCCGGCGCGCCAGTTGTCGTGAATCCAGCGGTCGTAACTGCCCTGCCCCGGATCGTCCTCCAGGCGCGGAACGACCGCCGCGGACAGCGAGCAGCCGGCCCGATGCACCGAGTCCACTGCCGCGCGCGTGAACGCCGTGAACGCATCGCGATCGCTCACGTGGAAATTCTCGAAGTCGAACTGGATCCCGTCGAATCGGTTCACCCGGCACAGCTCCGCCAGTGCATGCAGGGCGACCACCCGGACCGCGGGCTCGGTGAGTACCCGGTGGATCGACGCCTGGTCGAAGCCGGGGTTCATCACCAGGGGGATCAGCTTGACGCCTTTGGCCCGTGCGGTGGCGATCACTCGCGGATCCACAGCGCCGCGAATCTCGCCGGTGGAGTCCAGCACGAAGACCTGGGGCGACACGATGGAAATCTGATCGGCGTGGGCGAGGAACGCCTGGATGCTCTCCTCCCCCCGCAGGTACCAGAGCGATTCGAGCCCCGGGGACGGGGCATCACGCGCCCCGAACGCCAGAAGGGACGCCAGGACCAGGAAACGTGCCTCCATTCAGCGAACCTCGATGGTGAGGAGCAGGCTGCTCCGGAACATCGTGTGTCAGGCCCGCCGCATCAAGCGCCAGGGTCGAGACCCAAGCTCCATGGCCGGTGTACTATTGGTGCAGTCTTCCCCCGGAGTGATCCGTGACGCCTCGCTCCTCCGACCACCGCCGGCTGCTCACGGCTCTCGTCCTGATCGGCATCGCGCTGCGGCTCTGGGCCTACGTCGCAAATCCCGCCCTCTGGCTGGATGAAATCCTCCTCTCGCGCAACATCATCGACCGATCCTTGCTCGACTTGCTGACCCGGCCGCTTCTGCTGGACCAGGTCGCGCCGAGAGGGTTTCTGCTGGTCGAGAAGGTGTCCATGCTGCTGCTGGGTCCGACCGAGTATGCCCTTCGCCTTTTCCCCTTGCTCTCTGCCGTCGGCGCGATGGTGCTCTTCCGGAAACTTGCCGAGCGGACCCTCACCGGGCTCGCCGTTCCCTTCGCGGTGGCCGTCTTCGCGCTGGCGATTCCCTTCATCAAGTACGGCAGCGAGGTCAAGCAATACGGGGTGGACGGCCTTGCGGCGATCGTGCTCCTCCTGCTCGCCCAGGACCTGCGCGAGCGCGACGCTTCAATGCGGCGTCTGGTCGCAATCGGCGGCCTCGGCTTCGTGATCATCTGGTTCTCCCAGGCATCGGTGCTGGTGATGGCAGGGATCGGGCTGGCGTTCGCCCTGGAGTGGCTGCTGGGGCGGGACCGGCGCGCGGGGCGGGTCCTGGTCACCGCCATTCCACTGTGGGCGGGGGCGTCCGGGCTCGCGGTGCTAATGGGTTTGCACAGCATGACCCCGGCGACCAAGGAATTCATGGACGACTTCTGGCGGAGCGGCTTTCTGCCCTTGCCGGTCCGGCTCTCGGCAGTCCGCTGGTTCTGGGATCAGGCGCTCACCATGTTCACCGATCCGAGCTTGCTCCGCTATCGGTTGCCGGAGCTCTTCCTCCTGCTCTCGCTGCTGGGTCTAGCGGTGCTCTGGCGCCGGCAGCGGGGCCTCGCCCTGCTCCTGCTGGGACCGCTGCTGATCGGGATCACCGCCGCGGTCGCGCAGCAGTATCCGTTTCGGGGCCGGCTGATGCTGTACCTGATGCCCGGTCTGTTGCTCGCGGTCGCGGCCGGCGCCGAGTGGATCCGGACCCAGCTGAGGCGGGCGCAACCGTTGCTCGGAGGCGTGGCAATGGCCGCGCTCCTGACGCTGCCGGTGGCCGCACTGGCCGCGGCGCCGCCACCCTACGACCTCGATCATCCCCGGGAGCTGCTGGGTTACCTGCAACAGCACCGGCAGCCGGGGGACGAGGTCTGGGTCTTACCGCTGCCCGGGATCGGGGTTCGGTTCTACGGGCCGCGCTACGGCCTCGAGCGGGAAGACTGGACCCCCTCGGTCTGCGACCCCACCGATACCCGCGCCTATCTC
>DASYPZ010000045.1:0-6309 GCA_036006105.1 Gemmatimonadales bacterium
CGCGAAAGATCTCGACGGCTTCGATGTCCCGGGGATTCACACGGGTCAGCATCTCCCCGACAATCCCGGCAATTTCCGGATCTCGAGGCTTGGCGATTCCCACAATGGCGGACTCTGAGCCGGCCCGCATGATGGCCGCAAGGTTGCTCGGAACCATCTTGATGCCGTCGACATACACATTGATCTTGGGCGGATACTCGTTGCACCGCGCAAAGGCCACACTCGCCAGTCCCTTGTCCCGCTGAATATTTACCCGAATCCCGGGCCTGCCCTCGAAGATCTCGGTGGTCTGGAACGCCAGCCGCTTCTCGATCTCGTCCCGCATGATGTACTCCCCGATCCCCTGCCGCTTCCGCCGGAAGAAGTCATCATACTTGTTGGTGTAGGCGTATTCCGCCGGCTTGGCATTGTGGCCGTTGACCATGATCTCCGGAAGCACAAACGCTCCCGGTACCATCCGCACCGTCCCGCTCCAGTCGCCGGTCACCTTGAGAAGCTGCGCGTTGTAGCCGATGCGCCGGAGCTGAAGCAGGTGCTCGACGCCGCGGGACGCATAGAACCGGAATGTCCCCGCGGCGGACGTCGTGCGATGCGTACTGTCGCCCACCAGCCGCACGTCCACTCCCTCGAGCGGCCTCTGCTCGGGATCGACCACCTTGCCGGAGATCATCACCTGAGAGGTGTCGGCCTGGGCGGAGAGCGGTCCGGCCGCGGTGCTGGCCGCGCCAGCGCCCATGAGCACAACGGCAAAGTGTGGGATGCTGCGACGGGCGCGAAACGGCATGGCGCCAACGGAAGCGGGGTACCCAACAATAGACCCGCTGGTCACCCCCGGCAAACCGCTCCCCGATTCCGCTCGCGGGCTGCCTCACCCTCCGGAAAGTTTCCGCAACAGGCATCCCTGCTTCATCCGGAGCGCGATCGTATCCACCGCGGTGAGATCCTCCAGCGGATTCCTGGGCAGCGCGATGAAGCTGGCCTCGTAGCCCTCGGCCAGCCGTCCGATCCTGCGGCCCGGAAAGATCGACCGCGGGGTGATCTCGTACCACATCCGGAGCAGGGTCCGGTCATCCCATACCCCGAGCCGGCGCAGGGCGTCGATCTCCCGGCGCGCGGTCGATCCGTACATATCCGGCCCCACCGCGACCCGAACGCCATACCGGCTCAGCAGCCCAAGATTCTCGCGCTGCACCGCCAGATCGCGGGCCAGTCCCGCCGAGTCGGCCGGCTTGCGGAAGTCGGCCTCGACGGCGGCGGTCGGGATGACAACCGCGTCATGCTCGGCCACCAGGCGAGCCACCGCGTCGCTGATCCGGAAGTCGGCCTCGCGACCCTCGGGAATACCGTAGCCCACACTGTGGGCCAGCACGTCCGCCCCCGCCCGTGCCGCCACTTCGAAATCGTGGGCGGTATCCACGTGTGCGGCAACCCGGAGACCCGCCGCGTGCGCTCGCCGCACGATGTCCGGCACGAGTGCGGGACGAAGTCCGTGCACGTACCACGCCGAATCCGCCCAGGACGTTCGTTCCGCCGAATCCGACGAGAAGACCAGCATGATCTTGAGCACGTCGGGACGGTTGGCCACGATGGCGGGCCACTTGCGGTCCAGGTCCGCAAGGGAATCGATGAACCAGTAGGCGTCATTCTCGGCGATCCGGCTGGCTTGGAGATCCGCTCCCCGGGTTCGCAGCGCCGTCTGCAGATCGAAAATGCCCATCGCCTTGGACTCGGCGTTTTCGAAGCCGTGGCCCAGCGTCGCGGTGAGGACGCCGTCGGCCCAGACCACGTCGAGGGTGCACGCGGTGTTGAACTGACTCCTGATCCGGTCGGCGGCGGTCTTCCGGTTGCCCATCACCTGCACGTAGAAGGATCCCTCCGCCACGTACTGGTCTCGAAAGGGATCCAGCGAGCCGGGACTGCCCAGCATGTGATTGTGGGCGTCGCCGAAGGGCGGGAGGATGAAGCGCTGCTGCAGGTTGATCACGCTGTCGACGAGGGCGGGGCGCTCCCGACGCAGTACGCCGTGTACCGCGTACCAGGTGCGCTCCTCGAAGGACTCGCCCACCAGCCAGCGTCCGTTGCGGAGCTCGTACGTCGGGGCCGCAGGATTGGCGCGGACCCACTCGGCGGGAGATGCGCTGGTCGAGATGGTGGAATGACAGGCCAGGCCGGCGACGACCGCGACCAGGAACATCAGCTTCGGCATGAATATAGGATGCGCCCTCCACTCAGAAGGTTGGGGATACCGGCGTGCGGGCTTGACGCTTCCCGGGCTCGACCCCAGATTGCGGCACAACCGAAGGACGTCGCGCCGAGAGTAGGGGCCCCGTTGGGGTGCATTGTCGGCGTTGAGCATACGGACTCCCTGGCCGTTGGTGGCCGGGGTGTCTTTTTTTTACCCGGCGCGCGGCCCTCACGTATCACGACGGAGGAACGCAATGCGACCGGCCATCCTGATTTCCCTGTGCCTGCTGTGCACCGCGCGGCTGGGGGCCCAGACCGTAACACTCCCACTCACCCCCGCAGAGTGGACCGCCACCGACAGCATCCGCTTCGAAGACTACCTCGGCCGTCCCAGCCTCTATATCAACACCGGGGTGGCGCTCTCCCGCTCGGCCAGCTTCCGCAACGGCACCCTCGAGTTCGACATGGCCGCGACACCGCGCAGCACCAATCTCGGCATCGGGTTCCGGGCCCAACGGGCCGACGCGTACGAAGTCGTGTTCTTCCGTCCGGGTGCGAGCGGCACCGACCAGGCGATGCAATATGCGCCGGCCATCAACAGCATCGCGGCGGCGTGGCAGATTTATCACGGCGCGGGTGCCAACGCCACCGTTGTGGTTCCCCGGGAGACCTGGATCCATGTGCGACTCCGCGTCATCGCGGATTCGGCGCTGGTCTACGTCGGTGACCGGGCCGAGCCCGCGCTGGTGATCCCGCGACTGGTGCTGGGGGGAGCGGGAGCCAAAGTCGCGCTCTGGGCCAGCGGTTTCGGGCGGGGGGCGTACTTCTCCAATATCAGCTACACCGCCGACGAATCTCGCTATACCAGCGTGGCGCCGCCGTTGCCCCCGGGAACGGTGGTGGAGTGGGAGCTGTCGGAGCTGATGGATGCCCCTGCCCTGGTGCCGGGGACGCTGCCCGATTTGACCAAGCTCACCTGGGAGCCGGTGCGGGCCGAACCGCCGGGACTGGTGCTGGTGAACCGGTACCGGAAGTCGCCGAGCATCTCCCCACCGGCAAATCAGGACAGCGTGCTCCACGGACGCGTGGCGGGGTCGAAGGTGGTCTTCGCGCGAGCCATCATCGCGTCGGACCGGGCCCGCACCAGGCTGCTGCATGTCGGGTACAGCGACAACGTGGTGGTCTACTGCAACGGGACGCCGCTCTTCTCGGGAATCAACGCGCCCTACTTCCGGAGTCTGGGGTTCTTCGAGCCGCTGGGAGACGCGGTATACCTGCCGCTCCGGAAGGGAAGGAACGAGATCGTTTTCGCCGTGACGGAGTTCTTCGGGGGGTGGGCCTACTCGGCGAGACTGGAGCCGTAGCGAGCCCGCGCCGGCGACGTCACATCCGATCCGCATCCCGCTCGCCCACACCCTGCGTGTGGGCGAGTCGCATAATGTACGTCCTCTCTTCCGCCAACGACTTCGAGGGTCACCTCGTACGTCAGGATGGTGTCAGGGTCCTGTCGACCCAGCCACGCACACTGATTGACAGGCAGCGTCTTAACGCTTCACCACCAGCCGGCGTCTAACCTACGAATCCCGGAATCGCACACCGGTAAGGGTTGTTCAGCAGCGAGGCAATATCGTACCAGGCCGCATTGGAACCTCGTCAAACCTGGCGGCTCGACCTTACGTAGGGCTTTGAGCATGACGACACGAAACGTCCCAGGACCATCTTCAGCGAGAGCCGCAACGACATGACGCTGATGGAATCCATGCCGGCCCAACCGCCCGACGGTTCCGAGGAGTTGGGTTCCGACAGAACCGGGCCGCGGGATCGACTGCTGTTTGCCACGTCCAGCGTCAGCGCGGGGGCCTTTCGCTGTTCGATTGTCGATCCCCGGTTTCGCCATCCGGCTCCGATCCGGCACCATTCCGTCGTGTTTCACCGAGCCGCGCTGTGGATTCGCCAGAAGGGCTCGCCGCGCCGGGCGGCCGATCAGCACGTCGTGACCATCTTCAATGCCGGACGGGAATACCAGCGCCAGCCGATTTCTCCCGAGGGGGATCGGAGCGACTGGTTCGCCGTGTCGCCGCAACAGGCCTTCGCGATCGCGCGGGAGCATGATCCGCTCGCCCCCGAGGGATCCCCGACGGCATTCCGATTCGAGGTGACCGACTCGGACCCGGGCCTGTATCTCCGGCAGCGCCGGTTGTTTCTGGGTCTCGAGCGGGGCACCATCGATCCGCTGGAAGCCGAGGAATCGATCCTCCTCCTCGTGGGAGAAGTCGTGGCGCACGCCGCGGGTGCGTCCCGGCGCCGCGCCGAGGAACCCGGCTTCGCCGCGCGGGCCCGGCGGGACCTGGTCGAGGCGGCCCGGGCCGAGCTGGGGCGCACGCTCACCTTCGCCACCGACCTGACCGAGATCGCGCGGCAGCTGGGCACTTCTCCCTATCACCTCTCCCGGGTGTTTCGCAAAGTCACCGGACAGACCCTGAACGGATACCGTCTCGAGCTTCGGATTCGCGCCGCGATCGAGCGGCTGGCCGATCCCGAAGTCGATCTCGCGGTGCTCGCGCTGGAGTTGGGGTTCTCGAGCCAGGGCCACTTCACGGCGGCGTTCCGGACCCGGTTCGGCATGACACCGACGGCGGCGCGCGTAATGTTTCACGGTACCGGGTCGATGAATCATCGTCCCGAGGAGCTACGGGCGCTGGGGGCGCGTCCATGTGTCGCGCCTGGTTCGGAACGTGTCGCAGGGACATGAAAGCACCCCCCCATGTCCGTGTCCGAGTGACACGACCGAATCCCGTCATCCACACCTAACTGTTTGATTCAGAACAGCATCAGCCCTCACCGTCGGAGGTATGGATTCTGCCCTTCGAGTGACAGTTGCTCCAAATCATTCACCCCTTCACTCGAGGGACAATATGAAGTGGCGATCGTTTACCACGTTGCTGCGAACGACAGGGGTCGGCTCCCTGCTCGTCCTGGCCGCCGGTAAGGCCCAGGCGCAGGCGACGATCACCGGGAAGGTGACGGATACCGAGGGCAAGCCGATCGGCGGCGCCCAGGTGGTGATCCGTGAGCTGGCGTCGTTCGGCGCGAGTACGGCGGCCAACGGCGTGTACACCATCACGATTGCGGAGGATCGCGCCAAGGGGCAGTCCTTGACGCTGGTCGCGCGCTTCCTCGGCAAGTCTCCCCGCACCAAGCCCATTACGCTGAACTCGGGCCGGCAGGAAGTGGACTTCGTCCTCAAGGACGATCCGCTCCGGCTGGATGAGCTGGTGGTGACGGGGGTGAACGAAGCCACCTCCACCAAGAAACTCCCGTTCGCGGTCGGCAAGGTCTCCGCCGATCAGATCCAGGACGTGCCCGGCACCACCGCGCTGGGCGCGTTGAACGGCAAGGTGGCCGGTGTCCGGGTGGAGGCACCCTCGGGCGATCCCGCCAGCGCGCCGTCCATTCGGCTCCGCGGTGCCACCAGCATCTCGGGCTCCTCCAATCCCCTGGTCATTATCGACGGGACGATCAGCCGCGCCTCGCTGGCGGATATCGCCTCGGAAGACATCGACCGGATCGAAGTGATCAAGGGCGCCGCGGCGAGCTCGCTGTACGGCTCCGACGCCGCCAACGGCGTCATCCAGATCTTCACCAAGCGCGGGAAGAATCTGGCGGATGGCAAGCTGCTGGTGACCCTGCGCAACGAGGTGGGCTCCTCGTTCGTCGGGCATGAGCTGCCGGTGTCTCACTCGGGCGCCTACCAGGTCAACATCGCGACCGACGGCACGGTCACCTTCGCCAACGTGAAGACCGACGGCAGCCCGACGCTCACGGCCGATCACGTCCAGGACCAGCCGTATCCGTCCTATCACGATTTCCAGGCGGAAGTGCTCAAGCCCGGCCTGTTCTACACCAACTATCTGTCGGTGGGACAGCGGCGCGGCTCGACCAACTTCAATGCCTCGTTCGAGAACAGCAACACGCAGGGTGTCATCTTCGGGCTCAAGGGCTTCGGTCGCCAGAACTTCCGGCTGAACGTGGACCAGCAGCTCACCCCGCGGCTGGACCTCGAGCTGAGCAGCTTCTATGGCCACTCGGACAACCATCCGCTGACCGATCCGGGCTCGCCCACGT
>DASYPZ010000046.1:0-7334 GCA_036006105.1 Gemmatimonadales bacterium
CCCAGCATCAGCCTCGAGACGGTCAGCGGGGACGTGGAGCTGCTCGATGGCCGGGCGCCGGAGGTGTACGGACATACCGTCAGCGGAGAAGTGACCTTCCGGGGACCGATCCTCAAGGACGGAACCTACGAATTCGCCACGACCAGCGGCGATATCGGCCTGACCCTCCCCGAGAATCCGGACGCGAAGATGTCCGCCGCAACCTTTTCGGGCCGGTTCTCGTCAGATCTCCCGACCACCCAGAACGAGCAGCGGCGCAATCGCCACCGCTATAACGCTACCTGGGGGAGCGGCTCGGCACGGCTCGATCTCGAATCGCTCTCGGGGGACATCAGGATATCCGTCGGCACCCGATAGGAGCCTCATGACGACGTTTTTCCAGGACATCCGCTACGCCCTTCGGAGCTTTCGGAAGTCCCCCGGTTTTACGCTGACCGCGCTGCTCACCGTGGCGCTCGGAGTCGGCGCGAATACCGCCATTTTCAGCGTCGTCAACGGCGTGCTGCTTCGCCCCCTGCCGCTCGGCGATCCGGCCCGGGTGGTGCTGGTGGGTCACATTTACAAATCGATCAATCTCTCCACCGGGGTCTCCGGCGCGGGGTACAAGTATTACCACGAACAGAACCGGGTGTTCGAGAAGGCCGCCGGCTTCACCAATTGGGAAGCCAACCTCGCCAACGGCAGCGAGCCGGAGCGGCTGGTGGGACAGCAGGCCACTGCGGAGTATTTCGCGGCGCTCGGCATCGGTCCGGTGCTCGGCCGCGGTTTCACGCCGGATGAGGAAGTGCCCGGAGCCGACAAGGTGCTGGTGCTCAGCGAAGGCCTGTGGACCCGGGACTTCGGTCGCGATCCGGGCATTCTGGGCAAGTCCCTCGTCGTCAACGGCGAGGCCCACCAGGTAGTGGGCGTGATGCCCAACGGATTCCAGTTCGGCACCGATCCGATCGCCATCTGGAAGCCCCTCGCGCTCACTCCGCAGCAGCTCGATCCCAACTGCTGGGGCTGCGAGTTCATGGCCATGGTGGCCCGGCTCAAGCCCGGCACCACGCTCGACGCGGCCCAGAAGGATCTGGACCGGCTGGCGGGACAGGTTCGCGAACTGCAGCGTACCGGTCGCGACAGCGACTGGGGACTCTACACTAAGGCGGCCACCGAGCAGGTGGTGGGAAGCATCCGGCCCGCCCTGCTGGTGCTGATGGGGGCGGTCGGATTCGTGCTCCTCATCGCCTGTGCCAACCTGGCCAACCTCCTGCTGGCCCGGGCGACCTCGCGCCAGCGGGAGATCGCCGTGCGCACCGCGATGGGTGCCAGCCGGTGGCGCCTGGCCCGGCAGCTCCTCACCGAGAGTGTGCTGCTGTCGGTGATCGGCGGCACGGCCGGGCTGGCGATCGCCTTCGGCGCCGTGAGGGCGCTGGTCGCCAGCAATCCGATGCATATGCCGCGGATGGACGCGGTCGGGCTGGACGGCTCGGTGCTGGTGTTCACCGGCGGGATCACGCTGGTTCTCGGAATTCTTTTTGGGCTGGCACCGGCCATTCAGGCGGCCCGGCCGGCGCTGCACGGCATGCTCAAGGAAGGCATGCGCGGCTCGCAGCGAGGGGGCGGGCTTCGGGCGACCCTGGTGGTTTCCGAGGTGGCGCTGGCCATCGTGCTGCTGGTCGGGGCCGGCCTCATGATGAAGAGCTTCCGTCGCTGGGTCTCGGTGGATCCCGGATTCAACCCGGAACGGGTGCTGACCTTCGGGGTGTCGCTGCCCAATTCGAAGTACCCCACGGCCGAGCAGCAGGTCGCGTTCTTCGACCGGCTCCGGCATGACCTGGCCGCGCTCCCCGGCGTGGTCTCGGTGGGCGGCAACGTCGCGCTGCCGATGTCCAACAACAACTGGACCCGGAGCTTCCGGGTGGAAGGCTACCAGCCGCCGCCGAAGGCCAACGGCCCCTGGGGCGACTACCGCACCGTCACGCCGGGATACTTCGCGGCGATGGGTATTCCCGTGAAGCACGGCCGCGAATTCGACGAGAGCGACGTGGCCAAGGGTCGCCTGGTGGCCGTGGTCGACGAGGTGCTCGCGAACAAGTACTGGCCGGGGCAGGACCCGATCGGCAAGCGGGTCGGCTTCGGCGGTGACGCGAGTCCGACCTGGCTCGAGGTGGTGGGCGTCGTAGGGCACGTCATGCAGAACACGCCCAAGGACGACGAGCACACCCAGCTCTACCAGGCCTTCGCCCAGGCGTCGTTCACCCAGCTGGGGCTGGTCCTCAAGACCCGGGGCGACCCGCTCGCCATGGTGCCGGCGGTCCGGAAGCTGGTGCTCTCGCTCGACCCCCAGCAACCGATCTTCGATGTCCGCGCGATGGAGGAACGGTTGTCGGGCTCGTCGTCCCAACCCCGGTTCCTGTCCCTGCTGCTCGGACTGTTTGCCGCGGTCGCCGCGACACTGGCGGCCGTAGGCATCTACGGGGTCATGTCCTATACCGTGGCCCAGCAGACCCGTGAGCTGGGGATCCGCATGGCCCTCGGTGCCGAGACCGGGAGTGTCCTTCGGCTGGTCCTCAGTCGGGGCCTGGTTCTCGCGGGCATCGGGATTGCTCTGGGCGTCGGCGGTTCGCTGGCGCTCGGCAAGGTGATGGCGACCCAGCTGTTCCAGACCAAGGCGGCCGACCCGGTGGTATTCGGCGCGGTGTCCCTGGGCCTGGTCGGCGTGGCGCTCCTCGCGACCCTGATTCCGGCCCGGCGGGCCATGCGGGTCGATCCCATCGTCGCTCTGCGCAGCGAATAGCTGGCCGGCCGCTCGGTGCTCTGGCGCCGGGTTGAAACTGCCGCTACTATATCGGCGTACGTTATAATGGCGTCCGACTGATTCCCGGGGATCCATGTCCGATTCTTCGCTGGCCCATCTGCTGCCGCTGCCGCCGGTCTGGTTCCACCTCCTGTTGGCGCTCACCAATCAGGAGCGGCACGGGTACGCGCTCATGCAGGACGTCGCCGCCCAGAGCGGGGGGACGGTCGCGCTCGGCCCGGGGACTCTGTACGGAGCGCTCAAGCGTCTCCTGGCGCTCAAGCTGGTGGAGGAGAGTGATCGGCGGCCCGACCCCGATCTCGACGACCAGCGGCGCCGGTACTATGGTCTCACGGCGCTGGGTCGGCGCGCCCTGGCCGCCGAGGCGGCCCGGCACGCCAGCCTGGTGCAGCTGGCCCGGACCAAGCGGGTGTTGCCGCGGCCGAGGCCGGCGTGAGGCCAGGCCGGGCCGCGCCGTACCGAGCCGCGCGACTGCTGCTCACGCTCTACCCGCGGGCATTTCGCCGGGCGTTCGCAACCGACATGCTCGAGGTATTCGGGGACGCGTGGCACGGGTCGGGGAAGGGTCTGCGCGGTCTCGCGACCCGCTTCCGCCTGCTGTCGGACCTGATCCGGGGTGCGGTGGCTCAGCATCTCGAGCGCCCGGTTCCGGCCGTCACCCGCTCCGGCGCATTCACCACTCACTCCAGGCTGACCATGCGCGACCTTCTGGCCGAGTTTCGCCACGCGGTGCGCTCCCTCGCGCGCACTCCCGGTTTTACCCTGGCCGTGGTGCTGACGCTGGGCCTCGGCATCGGCGCCAACACCGCCATCTTCAGCGTGGTCGACGGAGTGCTCCTTCGTCCCGCCCCGTTCCAGGACATGAGCCGGCTGAGCATGGTCTGGGAGACCGACCGCAGAAGCGGTACGCTGCGGGAACCCGCCTCGATCCCCGATTATTTCGATTTTCAGGAGCGGAGCCGGCGTTTCGAGCAGCTGGCCGCCTTCTCGCCCATCACCACGACGCTGTCCTTCGGTGCGGGTGACGCGGTCCGGGTTCCCGGGCTGTGGGTCACTCACGAATTCCTCCCGATGGTGGGCATCCGCCCGATTGTCGGGAGCACCTTTACCGCCGACCAGGACCGGCCGGACGGCCCCCATGTCGCGCTCATCAGCGAGGCGATGTGGACCGAGCGCTTCGCCCGGAATCCGTCGGCGGTAGGCGCGACCATCCGCGTCAACGAGGACCCGTTCACCATCGTGGGTGTGCTGCCGGCTACGGCCGACTTCGGCACCCTGCAGATTCTCGGGGTGGCGGCGTATCGGAGGGGTTTTGCCGATCAGACCAGTCGTGCCCGGGTGGATGTCTGGCTGCCGCTCCAGGCCGATCGCTCGCCCGACTCGCGGGGCAACCACCCGATCTTCGTGGCGGGGCGACTGGCCCCCGGGGTCGGCGTGTCGCAGGCCCAGCAGGAAATGACCGCGATTACCGCGGAGCTGGAGCGTCTCTACCACCAGTCGAACGATCAGCGCGGTGCGCACGTCGAGGCGCTTTCCGACGTCGTCTTCGGGGGCGTCAGACCGGCGCTGCTGGTGCTGGTCGGCGCGGTGGCGCTGGTGTTGCTGGTCGCCTGCGCCAACGTGGCCAACCTGCTGCTGGCCCGGGGCGCCGCGCGCGCCCGGGAGGTCAGCGTGCGGGGCGCGCTTGGAGCCAGCGCCGCCCGGCTCACCCGCCTGTTCCTGATCGAGAGCGCCGTGCTGACCGCGGCGGGCGCCGCGGTGGGGCTATTGCTGGCCCTGGCCGGTCTGCAGGCGCTGCTCGCGCTCGCGCCGGGAAGTATCCCCCGGGTGGGGACGGTCGGCGTGGATGCGAGGGTGCTCGGGGTGACGGTGACCCTTGGCGTGCTGATCAGCGTGACCTTCGGCATGGTGCCGGCGATCCAGGCCCGGCGTCGCGGTCCCAGTCTCGCTTTGCAATCCGATTCCGGGCGGGGCGCGTCGGCCGGACGGGAGCAGCGACGCTTCCGGTCGGCGCTGGTCGTCGCGGAACTGGCCCTGGCGGTGATCCTGATGATCGGCTCGGGCCTCCTCATCAAGAGTCTGTGGAGACTGTACCAGGTCGATCCCGGCTTTCAGACCTCGGGTGTGCTCAAGGCGGATTTCCAGCTTCCGGGGAGCCGGTATCCCCAGCCGCGGTCGACCTGGCCCAAATGGCCGGAGATGCGGCGCTTCGCGCTCGAGGTACGGCGGCGCGTGGCCGCCCTGCCCGGCGTCACCGCGGTGGCCATGGCAAACGCCCATCCCCTCGAGGCGGGTTACACCAGCTCGATCCTGGTGGTGGGCCGGGACCCCGACCCGACCAACTGGCCGGAGCCCTCGATCCGGATTGTCGACGCGGGTTACATGGCCACCATGCAGGTGCCCTTGATCGCCGGGCGCCCGATGACCGATGCCGACGATCTGGAGGCGCCGCCGGTCGTCTCCATCAACCAGGCCGCGCGGCGGGCCTACTTCGGAGCGGGGGACCCGCTGGGGCAGCGGATTCAGCTGTGGGGCAGCGACCGCCTGGTGGTCGGGGTGCTGGCCGACGAGCGCATGCACGGGTTGGCGGAGGCCGCTCCCCCCGCGGTGTACCTCCCCGCGAGTCAGGCGCCGCTCCCGAACGGCAGCATCCTGGTGCGGGTCGCGGGAGAGCCGACGGCCTTGGCCGCCGGGCTCCGCTCGGTGGTGCGCGCCGTGGATCCCGATGTGCCGCTGTTCGGCGTCGAGCCGCTCGCGACGACCCTGTCGCACTCGACCGGGCAGCGCCGGTTCACCATGCTGGTGCTGGGGAGCTTCGCGGGCGTCGCGCTGCTCCTGGCGATGATCGGGGTGCACGGGGTCCTGAGCTATACGGTGGCCCAGCGCACCCGGGAGATCGGGATCCGGATGGCGCTGGGTGCGGACCGTCGCAGCGTTCGGAGCCTGGTGCTGGGACAGGGCGCCCGGATGGTCATGGCGGGGCTGGGCATCGGGGTGGTCGGCGCGTTCGCGGGGGCTCGCTGGCTCGGATCGCTGTTGTACGGGGTGGCCCCCCGCGATCCGCTCACCTTCGGCGCCGTGGCGCTGGCGCTGGGGGTCGTGGCGCTGGTGGCGAGCTGGCTGCCGGCGCGCCGTGCGATGCGGGTGGAGCCCAGCGAAGCGCTGCGAACCGAATAGCGCGGCGCGGCTATCGGTCGGGGAAGTCTCCCTGCAGCAAGGGGCGAAGCCGCTCGGCGGCTTCGGTGATTCGCGTGCGCTGGCGGGGCGGCAGCGACTCGACCCGGCGGGCAAACTCCGCTCGAAACGCCACGAATGCCTCCCGGAGCCGCCGTCGCCCGGCGGCGGTCACCAGGAGCACCCTGCTCCTGCGGTCCACCGTGCCGGTGGACCGGCGCAGAAATCCCTTTCTCACCAGATCGTCCACCAGCTTGGTCACGGTGGCGGGCGCCACCCCCAGGTGCAAGGCCAGCGCCGAGGGGGCGCCGGCGCTTCCCTCGGCCACCCCGGCCAGCGCCCGAAAATGCTGCAGCGACAGCCCCGCGGGGCGGCTGCGGCGTACCTCCCGGCGCACCAGCCGCGTCACCAGCAGACCGATCTCCATCACCGCGCCGGCGCATCGCTCGGGGTGGCTCGGGCCGGGCCGGCGGGCCGGTGCGGAAAACAGGAATCTGGCCTCGGGGCGGTGTTCCACTTCGGTGATCTGGCTCCCGTCTGCCCCCGTCGGGGGGCAACAACGATCCGGTGCGACGCGGCGTATACTGAATATTAGTTCGATTTACGAAGAACATCATCGCGCGGCGGTCGACATCAGGTGCAGCTCCTTCCGAAGGGTCATGCCAGGCGCGCGGCCGGGATCGGCGCCCTCGGCCTCGTGCTGGCGGCGTCGTGCGCCCGCAACGGACCCGCGACGGTCGCGGGGGCGCCCGCCACGTCGAGCATGCCGGCCGCGCGGTGGACCCCGCCGGCACGGGCGGTCCGGCCGCTCCCCGAGCCGGTCGCTCCGGACAGCGAAGCGGGGCGGCTGGCGGCGCTGGGCCTGGCCGATGTGGTCGACCTGTCCCTCAGGCATAACCCGCAGACCATCGCGGCCTGGCGGACCGCGCGGGCGGCGGCCGCGGGGGTCGGCGCGGCCTGGGCGGCCTATCTCCCCGCCATCGATGCCGAGATTTCGGGGGGACCCTCGAAGGTGGTGTCCTCCTCTCCGGGGCGCCTCCCCAGCAATCGGCTGACCTATGGGCCCAGTCTCTCGCTCGCGTGGCTGCTGCTCGACGCCGGAGGCCGCGGAGGCGCCATCGAGTCGGCCCGCCAGGCGCTGTTCGCCGCCGACTTCGCCCACAACGCCACGCTGCAGGACGTGATGCTGCAGGCGGAGAGCGCGTTCTTCGCGTTCCAGACCGCCCGCGAGCTCCTCGCCGCCCAGGGGGCGTCGCTGGAAACCTCGCGGGCCAATCTCGCCGCGGCCCAGCAACGCCACGATGTCGGGCTCGCCACCATCGCCGATGTGCTCCAGGCCCGCACCGCGCTGGCGCAGGCC
>DASYPZ010000047.1:0-16233 GCA_036006105.1 Gemmatimonadales bacterium
CCACCAGGAACGCCCCGCGCGTATCGCGGTCCCAGGGATTGGCGGGCAGCTCGATCGAGATCCAGGGCGGACCGGCAACGGCGACGGATGGAGCAGCAAGGAGTAACGCGGTGAGGACAACACGAGAAAGCATGGGACACCTCCGGGGAAGGATGGCTTCGCGGCCGTCGTCGGCCGCTCCTTCCTGAGATGTCGCGACGAGGTCGCGGGTTTGAGCCGGTCAGCGCTTGAGGATCCGGACCTCTCCCTTGAACGACCGCACGATAACCCGCGCGCCGCCGTCGCCGGTCACGAAGTTCACCGGCTTCCCCTTGAGCGGCTTCTCCGAGCCCTTGCCGTCCAGGCCGACCGCGATCGAGCCGTCGAACGACTCGAGCTCGAACTCCGCCGCGATGTCGGGCGGGAGCCGCAGCGTCACGTCACCGCTGTGGGTGACCGCCTCCAGCGTACCGCGCGGATCCACGCTTCCGTCGTAGGCGATCGTGCCGGAGACCGTCTCCAGATGGGCCCGCACCACGGCGCCGTCCATCGCCACGATGGCCCCCCCCACGGTCGTGGCGGTGACGTCGCCGCGGGCGCCCCGGATCGTGACGGTGCCGGCGCCCCCCTTGAGGCGCGCCACATCCATCGGGCCCGAGGCGTTGAGGTTGCCTTCCATCGACTCGGCAATCAGCAGCTTGAGCGACCCCTCGACCCGGATCGCGCCGCTCACCGAGACGCATTCCACCTCGCCGCGCAGGCCGGTCACCTCCACGTTGGCGGTGCCCGACTTGATCCAGACCCGCACGCCGCGGGGCACCTTGACCTCCAGCGTGCTGCCGGGCTCCGCAAGGGTCTCGTCCCGCCGCTCGATACCCATCTTGGCGAACTGTCCCCTGCCGCCGAAGAAGAAACCGGCGCCCGGCGCCACCGCGCCGGTCACCACGATGGAGTCCTGGTCCCATCCGCTGATCCGGGTGATCCCCGCCATGTTGGTGATGCGGATCGACGCGTCGGGCGCGATGGCGATACGCCGCTCGACCCGCTGCTGCGCCGCCAGGGGTGCGGCCGCCAGCAGGAACCCCGCCGCCAGTCGAAGCCGCATTAACCCGCACCGCCGAGCGCGGTGGCCCGTCGCAGCAGGTCGACCTTCTGGCGCCATGCCGCCGCCACCAGCTGGCCGAGGGCCGCGTTGCCCGGGTCCCGGGCCAGCGCCTGGCGCGACTCCGCCAGTGCATGGTCGATGATGCGGAGGCTCCGCTCGATCGTGGCCACGGTCTCCGGCGCCAGCCGGGCCCGGGCCCGCTCCAGCGCGTCGCTCAGCTCGGCGCTGGCGGCGCTGTACTGCGATTCCAGCGCGGTGAGATGGGAGGATTCGACCGCCACCGGCACGGTCTGCCGCCGGTGCAGCAGCAGCGCCGTTCCACCCGACGAGAGGACCACCAGCAGCAGGGCCGCCGCCGCGAGCAACCACGACGGCAGCGCCACCCTTCCCCGCACCCGCCGTCGCGTCGCGAGCTCGCGTTCGATGCCGGGCCACAGGTCGGTGGGGGGAATCACCGAGCGGGGCAGATTCTCCGCGGTGCTCAGGGGACGGTCGGACGCTGCCAGGGCCTCGTGGCAGGCGTGACATCCGTCCAGGTGGGACTCGAGCGCCGCCGATTCGGTGTCGGACAGCGTACCCGCCACGTAGGCCGGGAAATGGTCCCGCAGCTCGGCGCAGTTCATCGGTCGAGGGACTCCCGCAGGAGACGACGGGCCCGGAACAGCTGTGCCTTGGAGGTGCCCGCGGCGATGCCCGCCATCTCGGCGATCTCTCCGTGCTGATAGCCCTCCACGTCGTGCAACACGAACACCAGCCGGGCCCGCGTGGGCAAGGCCGCGATGGCCTGCTCCAGATCCATGCCCAGCCCCGGAGCCACCGGCTCCTGGGGCCGCTCCAGCAATGCCGGCTCCGCCAGGGGAAAGACGCGCTGCTCCCTCCGGGCGCTGCTGCGCTTCTCACCCAGAAAGGTGTTCACCGCGAGCCGGTGCAGCCAGCTGCCCAGCGCGCTCTCGCCTCGAAAGCCGGGGAGTGCTTCCCAGGCGCGGACAAAGACATCCTGGGTCAGATCCGCGGCGGCCTGGGCGTCTCCGGCCATGCGAAGACAGAGCGCATGGACCCGGCCGACATGGGCCCGGTACAGCGTGGCGAAGGCATCCTCGTCGCCCGCCTGGGCTCGGCCGACCAGATCGCTCATGGCGGCGGCGGGCCGGTGGGAGGCGGTGGCCGCCGGGGCCGGCCGGCCGAGTGCGAGCGCAGAAGTGGACACGACAATGGGATGCCGGCCGGCCCCCGAGGGTTGGTTCCTACGCAGGAGCGGGAATCTTCCGTTCCCGGAAGAACGCCCAGAAGAACACCCCGGCGGCCAGGCCGATCAGGGAGACCACCCGCCAGAGCGCCCCGTAATCCAGCTGTCCTCCGGTCTGGGCGTAATTATCCGCCAGATAGCCGGAGAGCAATCCGCCCAGCACCGGCCCGCCGCCCAGAATGATGATCCCGAACACCGTCTGGGCGGAGTGGCGCACATCGGCGGGGGCAACCCGGTCGGTATAGATGAACGCTCCCGCGAAGAAGCAGGCGTAGCAGATGCCGTGCAGGAACTGGCTGCCGACCAGCACCGACACCGGGAGCACGGTCGGGAAGCTCCAGATCGCGTAACGGACGAAGTAGGCCAGCGCTCCGATGGTGATCACCTTGCGGAATCCCAGCCGGGCCAGCAGGCCACCCAGCGCCGCCATCACCGCGATTTCGCTGAATTGGCCGATGGTCATGGCGGGACCGATCTGGCTGTCTCCCAGGCCCAGATGCGAGAAGAACGGCGGAGTCTGGAGGAAGTAGACCTGGTGAATGATGCTGATCGGAAGACTGGCCAGCACCAGCACGGCGAACGAGCGCTCCTTGAGCAGGGCGAACGCCTTCTTGAATGCGAGTTTCTCGGTGGCGTCCTTCTTCGGCGGCGTGTGGGGAAGCGACAGGCAATAGAGCGCGTAGCCGATGGAGATGATCCCGGAGAACCGCAGCGAATCGGCCAGGCGCGCGGTCACGTTGGGCAGCTCGGGCCCCACCAGAAAAGGCGGCATCGCCTGGATATGGAGGCCCGACTGCAGGTAGATCATCGGGAAGATCCAGCTCGCCGCGATCCATCCGATCGTCCCCCAGACCCGCACCTTGGGAAACTGGCGGTCCCGGTCGGTCAGGTTGGCGAAGGCCATCGAGTTGGACAGCGCGAGGGTCGGCATGTAGACGATGCTGTACAGAATCGAAAGGATGAGCCAGGCGGAAAAGCTGTGCTGGCTGGCGGTAATCCACTTGATCACGGCGCCGATCGCCAGCAGCGCCGCCAGAAACCGTTCGGTGCTGAAGTAGCGATCGGCCAGCTGGCCCGCGATGAAGGGAGAACAGATCGCGCCGATCGATCCGGCCAGGCCCAGGATGGTTCCCATCTGCGTCCCGGTAAAGCCGAGACCGCCGCCCGACACCGGCGCGGTGAGATACCGGCCGGCCAGCGGGAGCCAGGCTCCCCAGACGGCGTACTGCAGAAACATCATCAGGGAGAGACGGCCGACGTTCGATTTCATCGGGACTCCGGAGCGGGGTCGTTCGAACGATGATGACGCGGGCAGGGCGACGGGACGACAGGAGTATACGCCCGCCGGAGAGCGGCGGCGAGGGAGCGCTAGGACGGCCCCGGCAGCCGCGGGTTCGGCCCGATCTCGTCCTGGATCACCATGGCCAGATGATCGGAGAGCGCCTCCAGCTCGCGCTCGCGCCGGCGGGAGGAGCGGGAATAGGTGGTGCGCGCGATCCCGTAGGTGAGGAGCAGCCAGGCCGGCATGACGAAGAGAAGCGCCAGCGGAGCGTTGAGGGCTCCGCCGACGACGCCGCCCAGCACACCGAAGCCGCCTCCACCCATGCCGCCGCCGATCCCGCCGAACACCGCGCCCGCCAGCTGGTTGAAATTCTCCATGACCACGACCCGGGTGCGGCCCGCCCGTACGGTGACACTGACTTCGACATCCCGGCGCAGTCCGGTGTTCTTGAACGCCCAGCTGAACGAACGGCCCAGCTGGCTCACCTGACCGGCGTTCCCCATCACCCGGCGGATCTCCTCGACCACGAAGGGGAATTCGTTCTCGGGGAGCTCGCCGTCAACCACCCGCTCGAAGAACACCCGGGTCGGCCCGCCGGCCACGGGACTGTACCTGGTCTCCGCAGTCAGCGTGCCGGCCCCGGTGATTCGCCGGCCGACGCCTTTCGCGGCCGAGCGGACCAGCTCCGGCGCGATCCCCACCTCGGCGCCGAGCGCTTCGACGCCGCCCATGGTCATGGCGCCGGTCTGGGTGGGGTTGGTGGCCTCGAGCATGGCGGCGCGCTTCACGATCTCCACCGCTTCATCGGAGCGGAAGGTGCGCCGGGGCGGGACGCCGCTGAGCTCGTTCAGCAATGCCTCGGGGGACGCGGTGCGCTGCTCCATCCGGATCGCGAGACCGCGCACCATCGCTCCCTCGACCCCCGAGCCCACGGCGGTGATCCGGGGACGATGCCCCGCCGGCGCTTCGAGAAAGCGGCCTACGCGCACCGCCTCTTCGGTCGGCCACCGGCCGGGGACTTCTCCTACCAGCATCTCGTAGACCACCGCCGCCAGACTGTAGACGTCGGTACGCACATCCAGGTCGGTCATCCCCGCGGCCTGCTCCGGGCTCATGTAACCCGGCGTGCCGAGCGAGAGTCCGGTCCGGGTCAGCTGGGTTTCGGAGGCGGTGCTCACCGCCTTGGCGATGCCGAAATCGGCGACGATCGCGTGACCCTGGGAAAACAGAATATTCTCCGGCTTGATGTCGCGATGCAGAATACCCTGGGCATGGGCGTAGGTCAGCGCGTCGGCGACCGGGGCCGCGATGGCCAGTGCATCGGAGATCGTCATCGGCCCTCGATCCAGAATCCGCTGCCGCAGCGATCCGCCGGTGATGTAGGGCATGACGTAGTAGAGAAAGGCGCCGGCCTCGCCGGAATCGTGGAGCGGCAGGATGTGCGGATGGGTGAGCTGGGCGACGATCTGGATTTCCTTGAGGAATCGCTCCGCCCCCAGGGTCGCGGCCAGCTCGGGGCGAAGCACCTTCAGCGCGACGACGCGATGGTGCTTTCGGTCGAACGCGAGGTACACCGTGGCCATGCCGCCGCGGCCCAGGACCTCGCGGAGCTCGTAGCGATCGGCGAGCGCGGCGGTGAGATCGGCGGGGATGAGGAGCACGGGGAGAATATACCCTACACGCCGGGGTGCTCCCGCCCCACCACCACGCCCGCGCAGATCCCGCCGGTCACGTTCGCCATGGTGCGGAACATATCGGGAATCGCATCCGCGCCCAGCAGGATGCCGATGGCGCCGCCGGGCACGCCGGCCGACACGAGGATTGGAGCCATGACGATGATGCTGCCGCCGGGAATGCCGGGCACCGCGAACGACGTGACCAGCGTGGTCAGCAGCACCGACACCAGCTGAGGCGCCGAGAGCGCCACATCGAAGAGACGCGCGGCGAAGAGCACCGCCACCGTCTGTCCCACTCCCGAGCCGACCCGCAGCATGGACGCCGCCAGCGGCACCACGAACGCCACGACGGCCTCGGGCACGCCGAGCCGCCGCGCCGATTCGATCATCGCCGGCAGTGTAGCCATGGTCGAGCGCGATGAGAACGCCAGGGCCTGGGCCGGCGCCAGGGCGCGCACGAGGTCCCGAAGCGAGACCCGCCCGAGCAGCACCGTCACCGGATAGACGATCAGCGCCAGCGCCGAGAGGGTGAGCAGAGCGGAGAGCCCTATATAGGACAGCAACGCCCCCGCGACGCTGGCTCCCATTTTCGCGGCCAGGGGCGCCGCGAGCGCGAAGACGCCGAGGGGGGCCAGACGGATGACCCACCCCACCAGCGTCATCATGGCCTGCCCCAAACCCGCGAAAAAGTCGACCACCGCCGCGCGCGACCCGGCGGGCACCCGGGTCAGGGCGAGCCCGAGCAAGATGGTGAAGACCAGCAGCGGCAACAGAGTGCCGTCCGCTGCCGCCTTGACGGGATTGACAGGAATGAGATCCAGGAGCCACTGGGAAAGGCCGGCGGGGGACCCACCCACGGCCACGCTCGGCGCCGACTGTCGCAGGGATTCCGCGACCGCGGGATCGATTCGGATTCGCGCCAGCCACGGCACGGCAATCAGCATGGCGAACACCGCGACCGCGGCGGTGAGTCCCACGCCCAGCACCAGACTCCGCAACCCCAGGCGGGTCAGGAGTCCGGTCTCGCCGATCGACACGATACCGGTGAGCAGCAGGGCCACGACCAGCGGCACCACCGTCATCCGGATGGCATTGACGAAGACGGTCCCCACCGGCTCGACGCCCCGGGCGAGGGCGAGAAGGACGGGAGAACCGGAACGGGACGCCGCGAGTCCCAGGGTCAGTCCGAGAGCCAGTCCCACCAGAACCCGGAGCGCGGACCCCAGCGGGGCGCGCCGCGCCGCGGTCACTGCGACATGCCCCGTCCCGCGACCGGCCATTGGGCGACCACCCGCTCGCCACTGCACACCCAATAGGAGTCATAGAGGTTGACGGTGGGGTCGCAATGGCTCGCCACCAGGAGGACGCGGTCGCCGATCTTGATGGGGCGCGTGGGGCGGTTCAAGGTGAGAATCCCGTGCTCGTCGCCGGCCCAGCGATAGCTCACCTGGCCCACTCCCCAGGGTTCGGGCGGTTGATGGTCCGTCGCCGAGGCCTTGTACCCGGCATCGACGGTGATTTCCCCCGCGACCGGCTGGCTGATGGCGGTAGTCAGCACGAACAACGCCGGCTCGAAGTCGTCGAAGATCGGTCCCCGCTTTCCTCCGATGGAACGGTACATCACATCCATGAATACGTACGAGCCCGCCTGCACCTCGGTGATCCCCTCGAGCTCGGAGTCGATGTCCCAGGTGCCGGTGCCGCCGACCGAGAGGATCGGCACCTCGAGCCCGGCCCGCTCCGCCATCCGCCGGGTCTCGACCACGCCCTCCAGCGCCTCGAGGTTGGCGCTTCGGCGTTCCTGATATCCCGGCAGGTGCATGACGTGCGAGGCGAATGCCTGAAACCCCTCCAGCTTGAGCGAGGGCTTGCGCGCCGCGTGCTCCGCGAGCGCCACCGCCGCGGCACCGACCATCACCCCGCTTCGGTTGGCGCCGCAGTTGAGGTCGATGAGCACTCGCAGGGTGACCTGCGACACGGCGGCGGCCGAGGCCAGCAGGTCGACGTTCGCGGCGTGATCGGTCACGACCCGGAGGGTCGGGTGGGTCCCCGCGAGCGCCACCAGGCGGCGGATCCGCAGCGGATCCACGATGCCGGTGGTGACCAGGATGTCGGTGATGCCCGCCCCGATCATCATTTCGGCCTCGCTCAACTTCGCGACGCAGATGCCGGTGGCCCCGCGCTTGATCTGCGCCGCGGCGATGGCCGGGCTCTTGTGGGTCTTGGTATGGGGGCGGAGGGAGACCGGCTTGCCGCGAAAGTGCCGCGCCATGCGATCCAGATTGCGGGTCATGGCGTCGAAATCCAGAATCAGGGCGGGCGTCGGGAGGTCCCACATGGTCAGTGCTTCTCCGGATCGAGCGGGGGCGTCAGGCGTTCGCGCCTCGGGGCGACCGGCAGTCGGCGCATCCCGTGCTCCAGCAACCGCTCAACCCAGTCGGGCAAGAAGGCGTCCCCCTCGAAGGTCCATCGAGCCCAGCGAAGTTACGACTCGCCGCCGTCCGCGGCCAAGCCGCGAGCGCCGGAGCAGCCCGGGCGCCGCTAGAAATTCACCTGGACCCCGGTGGTCAGCATGCGATCGCTTCGGGCCAGCGCCGGCGACGGCGGGGCATGGTTGTACTTGACGAGGTAGGCCGCCTTGAGGCCGAGATGCCGGGAGATCGGCGCGACCAGGGCGGTCTCACTGTTGATCCGATAGTCGCTGGTGGCTTCCAGATTGGGCAACACTTCCAGCGTCTGCTGCGCGTAGGTGGTCTTGTTGAATGCGTGCTTGAACCTGGCCGCGGCACGACCCGACACGAAGTTGTCGCCCACGGTGACGTCGAGGTCCGGGTCGGGTTGCAGACGCTGCTGCACCAGCCCGACGCCGGCTTCGAAGTCGAGCTCGTTCACTCCGCCGCGCAATACGGCAACCGCCAGGCCGACGCCCTCGTCGATTCGGTGATCGATGCCGGCAAACCGGTTCCGCTCGTATCCCGCGAACCCATACACCGAGAGCCGGGCACCCGACGGATAGTCCCCCCGGGCCCGCACCAGCTGGCTGTTGGCATTCTGCGTCCCCTCGCTCTTGCCGTATACCAGGGCAAAGGTCTGGGTCAGCAGAAGCTTGCCGGCCGTGATACCGAGCTTGTCGCCGAGGCTGAGCGTTGTCAGGTGAGTGTTTCCGGAGGTATTCACGAAACCGATGTCACCGGTAAAGCTCACCGGCTTCTTGGTGTCCTGCGCCCGCGCCGCGGACGCCAGGCCTGCTGCCAGGAGCACCATCCCGCTGGTCCGGCCGAGTCTCCTCATGTCGCCCTCCACGCCGATCAGGGGAGGGAAGGATATCCCGGTCCCCGGTGCGGTTCCAGGTGGAGGTCAGGGAATCGTATCCGAAGGGAACACGCCCAGAATCACGATCTCGTAGGGGAGCGGGCCCTCGACCGCGGCGCCGCTGTTTCCGGCGGCCTGCACCCGGCGGGAAATCTCCGCGAAGCTGATCCGGGGTAACCCGTAGACATGCAGCCGGGCGCCCCGCCGAAGCGAGCTCACCCGCCGTTCCGGCGCGCTTCCCTTGATGAACACCATTCGGAGCCCCTCGACCAGCAGATTGCCCTCGGTATCCAGGGCGGAGGCGGTTACGAAGCGGCCGCCCTCCACGACCTCCTGCCGGGATCCCGTGATCTCCATCAGGAAATGGACATCGTTGTAGAGCGAGGGTGGGGTGTCGAGCGTGACGGTGGTCGGGGTGCTCCGGAGTCCCAGCTCGGCACTCTGATAGATGCCGAAGGTGCGCTTGGCGGCGCCGGCCCGGTAACCCTCGACGGTGTGAATGGTGCCCAGCAGGCCGAGCCCGCCCAGGGTCAGCACCGGGTGAATCTCGAAGACGTGATCGGGATAGGCATTCTCGAGCGCGGGGATCGGAACGCCCTGGACCTCGGGCGCGCCGAGCGCATGCTCCGGCCAGAGCCGCCAGGCGCCGGTAATCGGGATGGGCCGGTGGCTCTTCGCGGCGCGGCGGACCTGTGCCACGGCGCTGTCCTCCTCGCCGGCGTTCACGATCTCCGCCACCATCCGGAGCCCGACCTCCGGAGCGCGACCGGCGAAGTGCATGTCGCCGTCGAAGAGGTTCGGCGAGGGTCCGCTCGGCGCATCATCCACCGTGAAGTTGGCCGCGATGGTGACCCGGTCCTTGTAGGCTTCGATGAACGAGCGCTGCAGCGTGAATCGTACCGGATTGGGGGAAAGCCGGATCGCGGCGGTGGTGTAGACGATGGACGCGCGCCGGGCCACGTGGTCGCATTGGCTCAATGCGCCCGCGAGGACGGCCGCGGCGAACACCCGGCGCATCACCGTCACCCGTCGCCGAACGGGTTCTTCCTGGCGCGGACCGGCGGCTCCACGCTGGCGTCGACCAGACGCTGCAGCTCCTCCTGGCTCATTTCCCACGGATCCTTCTCGTAGCCGGGGGCCGGCACGGTGCGCGGCCGTCCGGTGTTCTCTCCCGTCGGACTCAACTCCCACACGCTGTTCGACAGGGGCCGGATTTCCCAGTCCCGCTGCGTCGCATCGGTAAAACGCCGGAAGCTCATAGGATTACCTTTCCCGCTCCATGGCGACCAAGACTTCGCGGTTCGATCGCTCCCTCGTCGAAGGACCCATCGGCACGGCCGTCTGGAAGCTGGCGTGGCCCTCGGTACTGCAGAATATGATCGGCGGTCTGCAGGGCGTCGTCGATCATGCGCTGGTCGGACACCTGGTCGGCTTTGCCGGCAACGCCGGCATCGGGGTGGCGTTCCAGATCTTCCTGGTCGTGATGGTCTTCATCGCCTCCATCTTCACCGGGATGGGCGTGCTCATCGCCCGCTACACCGGGGCCAACAACGAGGAGGCCGTCAACCGTACCGCGGTGCAGGCGTTCATTACCGCCGTGGCCCTGTGCCTCGGCTTCCTGGCCCCGGTCGGGTATTTCCTGGCCCCCCACCTGCTCGGCATGGTCAACGCGGCGCCGGAAGTCCAGGCCCAGGCGCTTCCGTTTCTCCGGATCATGTTCGTATTCGGCCTGGGCATGATGCTCTTCTTCATGCTGGGCGGCGCGCTCCGCTCGGCGGGAGACGCCCGGACCCCGCTCAAGCTGGGGATCGGACTCACCGCCCTGAATATCGCCCTGAACGTGATTCTCATCCGAGGTCTGGGGCCGATCCCCGCGTTCGGCACCAAGGGCGCCGCCATGGGCACCGTCACCGCCGGCGCGCTGGTGAGCCTCTACGCCCTCGTGAAGCTGTTCGGCGGCCGCTGGGTCATCGACTTCCGGGGCCAGAGCTGGAAGCCCGATTGGCCCATCATCAAATCGCTGTTCCGGTTCGGGCTTCCGACCGGATTGCAGGGCATCGCGATGAATGTGGCCGGCGTGATGCTGCTCCGCTTCCTGGGGTCCGTCGCCCAGAGCGCGGAAGCCCAGGCCGCGTACGCGGTCGGTTACACCGAGCTCTTCTCCCTGGTGACCTGGACCTCGGTGGGGCTGATGGGCGCCACCGCCGCGCTGGCCGGTCAGAATCTCGGCGCCGGCCATCCCGAGCGCAGCGTGCGCGCGGTCCAGACCGCCGCGCAATACGGGGTCGCCATCGCCACCGTGGTCGGGCTCCTCTTTCTCTTCGTTCCCCACGCCTTGTTCGGCTTCTTCGGATTGAATCAGCCCGGGGTCCTGGGCATCGGGATTCAGCTGCTGGGCTATCTCAGCGTCTCGGGTCTCTTCATTACGGTGGCCCTCACCTATACCGGCGGCCTCCAGGGCACCGGTGACACCCGAAGCCCGCTCTACATCTCGCTGATTTCCCAGTTCCTGATTCCGATCGGACTGCTCTCGATTCTCCAGTCCATGCGGGCCCTGGTTCCCTCCGACGTCTGGATGGCAATCGTCATCGGACATGCCACCCGGTGCACCCTCAGCGTCCTGCGGTTCCGCCAGGGAAAATGGCGCCGGATCGCGGTCCCGGTCGAGCCGCCCGCCGGCTAGCCGCCGCACTCCCCCGCGGGATCAGCGGACCACGATGCGCTGGCGCCACCGCTGGACCGGCCCCGCGGCCGTGAAACCGGGCGGCTGCACAAAGACTGCGCTCAGCTCGTAGACCCCCGGGCCCGGTGGCGTCAGCTCGAAATCGAAGGTCTTGCCGACCGGGACCGACTGAGTCGCCGGTTGCATGACCTGAAGCGCCCCCGGGAGATCGGCGCCATCCTCGGCCCGCGCCTTCCACTCGACCGTGGTGGTGTCGCGGCGGAGCTGGAAGCGGACGTTCAAGGCGACCCCGATGTTGATGAACCGGAACCGATGGCTCACGCCGGGAGCCAGGGCGAGATCGGGTGAGCTGCCCGCGTCGCCGTTGACGATCAGGGCCTGACCGCGGCCCAGGACCGGGTTGCGGCCGCCCCAGAGCGCCAGGTAGATGTGGTCCCGGGACGGATCGAAGGTCTCTCCGGGCTCGAGTACGATGAGCGGACCGGCAGCGCCCGCGGTCACCTGCTTGATGTCATTGAGATGGGTGTGGTACATGAACGTCCCGGCCCGAGGCAGCGTGAGCCGAGCCACGAAGGAGTCGCCCGGCGCGATCGGCGGTGCCATGGCTTTGCCCGAAGTACTCCACCCCACCACGCCGTCGAAATAGCTCTCCAGCTCGATCCCGTGCCAGTGAATGCCGGTGGCCTCGCGGCTCCGGTTGTGCACCACGATGTCGGTGGGTTCGCCCCGGGTCACCACGATGGTGGAGCTCGGCGTCTCGACCGAATCGGGCGCGGGTGCGGCGCCGCCGCGCTGCAGCACGTAGCTGTAGGTCATCGGCATGGAGCCGCGCGGTCCGCCCTGCTGCGCAAACAGCTCCAGCCGCTTCGGCGTTCCGGTCCGTCCATACACCGCTCCGGGACGCGGCGCCACCGAAATCCCCAGCACCAGCCCCGCCATATGCTGCATGGCGCTGGGCGAGTGATCCTCGTGACCCATCTCGTCGGGATGATCGAGCCGCGCTTCGGGCGTCACATGGGCGGTGAGATGACAGTGAAAGAGCCAGTTGCCCGGACGGTCGGGCGACCAGCTGATGAGCCGGGTCTGCCACGGAAAGAACTGTTCGGTGACGCTGAGGCGCCGCTGGTCCGCCGGAATCACCCGGCTGGCGAGCCCGTTGCCCGCCTCGTCGACCCGGAAATAGAAGCCGTGCAGGTGCAGCGGATGCCCCCGGGTCGAGCCATTGACCAGCCGCCAGCGGACGGAGTCTCCGGCGGTGATGGAAAGCCGTTCGGTGTAGGGCCACGATTTGCCGTTGAAGCCGAGGGCCTGTCGCAGGTGCAGCGAGTCCAGCTCGTACGCGGCGATGTTGACGACGAAGATCCGGTCGGCCGGCACCGCACCCGGCGGATCCACCACGAAGGCGCCGTTGGCGGTTTCGGTCTCCGAGGGGCGCCCGTCCGGGTCGTTCCCGATCACGGCCCGATAGAGATAGGTGCCGGGCGCACCGGCCCGGAAGCGTACTTCGGCCGAAGCGCCCGGAGCGATGTGCAGCGTGTCGGAACCCGGAATGGGCTGCGTGGTCAGCCCGATGAGGTGAATGGTGGAATCGGGAAGCGTGTTACGGACCCGGACCCGCAGCGGAGTGCCGGTGGGCACCCGGATCAGTGGAGCGGGAATGCTGGGCGGCTTCCCCTCTTCCCCGAAGGCCGGGGTGGAGATATGGGGCCCGTCCTCCGCCTCCGGGTACCATTGCGCGGTGCCGACCGTCAGGGACAGGACCAGGGTGTCGCCCTGCATGGTGCCCGCGGGTGTCCGATTATCGTTGGCACGCGCGCGAGGAAACTCCGAGACTGACTCAGGCCGGGATGCCGGTACCGAGACGAACAGAACGACGGGCGTGACGCCCAGAAGAAGCCGACGACGCAACCTCATAAGTCACCTGGTTACTTCCGAGTAGGCGGTCGCCGCTGTTTCGAGAAGGCGGCGTCAAACATCTTTTCTGCAACCGGGAAATCGAGCCGTCGCACGAACCCCGCGGCCTCCGCCGCGCCATGCTCCCGCTCCATCTGCGGATCCTCCCACTCGACCGACAAGGGCCCTTGGTACCCGATCCGGCCCAGGGCGCGGATGACCGCGTCGAAATCGATGAGTCCCCGGCCCGGGGTCCGAAAGTCCCAGGCCCGGCCCGGTGCTCCGAACTCGGTATGCCCGCCGAAAATGCCCGCTTCGGTCGGGGTGGAGCTCCACCAGACGTCTTTGACGTGGGTATGAAGGATTCGGCCGCCGAACTCGCGCAGGAAGGCGAGGTAATCCACCCCCTGATACCCGAAATGGGAGGGATCGAAGTTGAAGCCGAAATGCTTGTGATTCCGGACCGCCGCGAGCGCTCGCCGGGCCGACGCAATGTCGAACGCGATCTCCGCGGGATGCACTTCCAGGGCAAAGTACACATCGGCCTTGGCGAACGCGTTCAGGATCGGGCGCCACCGGGCGGCAAAGTCCGCGAAGCCGGCGTCGATCTCTCCCGGCAGGTTGGGAGGGAAGGAATAGATGCGGCTCCAGATCGAAGAGCCCGTAAACCCGTTGACGACGGTGCGACCGCTCTTCGCCAGATGCTTCTTCACCGGCGCAGGGGCGGCATCGAAGAACTTACGCGCCGCGCGCGCCGTATCCATCATTTCCTGCGCCGCCCGGCGGCGGACTCCCTCGGCGTCGCCATCGCCCCACACGGGTTCGGGGAGAATGGCACGGTGCCGCGCGTCGATGCGGTCACAGACCGCCTGCCCGACCAGGTGGTTGCTGATCGCGAAACTCAGCAGGCCGTGGTCCTTGAGCAGGGTCCACTTGTCCCGGACGTAGCCCCGCTCGTTCAGCGCGCGCTGCACGTCGAAATGATCGCCGGAGCAGGCCAGCTCCAGGCCGTCGTAGCCCCACGACCTGGCCTTGGCGGCGAGGGCATCGAGCGGCAGGTCCGCCCATTGTCCTGTAAACAGCGTGACTGGTCGCATGAGTTCCTGGCGCCTTGGCGTCTTTAGTGTCTTAGCGTCCTAGCGTCGTAGCCTCCTAACCTCTCAACGCACCTCCCGCATCGGCACCGCGCAGCGCTCCTTCGCGCTGATCAGGGCCGCCTCCAGCACCCGCTGCGTCTCGTAGGCATCGGCAAAATCGACCAGGGGCAGCTCGGGCCGGCGGCGCCCCAGCACCCGAAGCACGTCGGCCGCCATGTTGACGAAGGTGTGCTCGTATCCGAGCAGGTGGGCTTCCGGCCACCAGTTGGCCACATAGGGATGCTCCCCCGCGGTGCTGGCCATGATCCGGCGCCATCCCTGGGTGCCCCGGGGGAGCGTGGCGTCGAAATACCAGAGCACGTTCATGTCCTCGAAGGAGAACCGGACCGAGCCCCGCTCTCCGTTGAGCTCGATGGTATTGTCGTTGAGGTGCCCCGTGGCGACCCGGGAACATTCGAAGCTGGCCACCGCACCGCCCGACATCGTGGCGAGGAACAGCGTCGCGTCGTCCACCGTGCTCCGGCCGGTCTTCCGGGAGCCCGGCAGCTTCCGGCGCCCGATGAAGGTTCGCGCCACCGCGCCGTCCACCGACACGACTTCCTGACCGGAAAGGAACCGGGCCAGATCGATACTGTGGGCGTTGAGATCTCCGTGCGCCCCGGAGCCGGCTTCACCCTTCCGGAACCGCCAGAGCAGCGGCGTTTCCCGGCCGCCCCAGCTCTGCAGATAATGCGCCCGAACATGGTGAATCCGTCCCAGAGCGCCATCCCGGATCAAACCCCACGCCAGCCCGATGGCCGGACAGCGCCGATAGTTGAACCACACGAAGGTCTTGGTCTTGGCGCGCCGGGCGGCATCCCGCATCGCGCGCGCATCGGCCAGGGTGCCGGCCAGCGGCTTCTCGCAGGCCACGTGCTTGCCCGCTTCGAGCATGGCGATGGCCTGCTCCGCGTGCACGTGATTGGGGGTGGCCACGTCTACCAGTTGGATCTCGGGGTCGTGCGCCAGCAGGCGCCAGTCCGTGGTATAGCGCTCGAACCCCCAGCGCAGCGCAAACGGACCCAGAGTGTCCGGATCCCGGGCACTGATCGCCACCAGCCGAGGCATTACCGGAAGCTCGAAGAACTTGCCGACCTGGCCCCAGGCATTGCTGTGGGCCCGGCCCATGAACTGCTGGCCGATCAGGCCGATTCCGATCGATGGTGGCATGTCGGCAGGAAGCTATCCTGCGCCGGGCGGGCGGGGTAGACTTGAACGCGTCGAGAGAGGAGACCGGTCCCATGCCAGTCACGGTAACACGGCGCGAGTTCCTGGCCGGCGCTGCCCTCGCGGCCACCCAGACGATGGCCCTCCCCATGTTCGTCGACGCCCAGGAAGACCCTCCCTTCCGGATCTCGCTGGCCCAGTGGTCCTTTCACAAGGCACTCAAGGCCGGCCAGCTCGACCACCTCGATTTTGCCAAGGTGGCCCGCACCGAGTTCGACATCGGGGCCGTGGAATACGTGAATACGTTTTTCAAGGACAAGGCCACCAATCGCGCGTACCTCGCCGAGATGAACCTCCGCGCCAAGGATCAGGGGGTGTTCCAGCATCTCATCATGATCGACGTCGAGGGCCGGCTGGGAGACCCCGACGCGGCCCTCCGGCAGCAGGCGGTGGAGAACCACAAGAAATGGGTCGAAGCGGCCCGCACCCTGGGCTGCATCACCATCCGGGTCAACGCGGAGAGCGAGGGCACGCCCGCCGAGCAACAGAAGCTCTGCGCCGACGGGCTCCGCCGCCTGACCGAATACGGCGCCTCGCGCGACATCAACGTGATCGTCGAGAATCACGAGGGCCTCTCGACCCACGGTGACTGGCTGGTCGGCGTCATCAAGCTGGTGAATCACCCCCGGTGCGGCACCCTCCCCGATCCCGGGAACTTCCCCGGCTACGACCGCTACAAGGGTCTCGAGGAGAT
>DASYPZ010000048.1:0-13936 GCA_036006105.1 Gemmatimonadales bacterium
TGGCGCTCGGTGCCACGCCGGGTCAGGTCCTTCAGCAGGTAGTGGGCAAGGGCCTCTTGCCGGTGGCCGCCGGAACCGGCCTCGGGATCGTCGCGGCGGTGGCGCTGGCGCGGGTGGCGGCGCGGTTTCTCTTCGGAGTCACCGCCACCGATCCCCTGAGCATTGGGTTGGCCGGCGGGGCGCTGCTGCTCTCGGGGACGCTGGCGGCGCTGCTGCCGGCCTGGCGCGCTGCCCGAGTGAGCCCGACCGAGTCGCTGCGCGCGGAGTAGGGCGGGAGGGCGGGAGGGCGGTATGGCGGTAAGGCGGTATGGCGGTATGGCGGTAGTTAGTCGGCGAAGTTGCGGAGTGATTGATGAAGGCGCCACAGCAGCTTTCCAGAGAGATCGCGCTGCTGCTCCAACGCTTCCCATTCACCTTGCGAAAGCAGACCGAGGTCTCGGGCAAGGCGCAGAACGTAGCAGAGCTCCGAGGTGGAGCCCAGCGAAACATCGAGAAACCGCCGGAACTCGCGATGTCCATTTCGAGCGGCACCCTCGGCAATATTGGCGGCCACGGAGAATGCCGCGCGACGGGCCTGCGAAGTCAACCCATACTTCTCTCGGCTCGGCCAGGATTCGGTTGCCCTGTACACGCTCAGGACAACGCGGTGTGCCTCCTGCCAAGCCCGAAACCGTTCGAATGGTGCCATCCTAGAACAATGTTCTCGACCTTGGGCTGACGGACGCCGCTTTCACGCTACGCGGTCCACTATACCGCCCTACCGCCTTACCGCCTTTACCGCCTTACCGCCTTTGCCGCCCTACCGCCTTTTCCGCCCTCAATGACGGTTTCTAGCGGACTCTCACGCAATATCGTATTGTCGAGGGGCTCTGCCCCGGCCGGTCCGGCATTCCCTCCCCCAAAGGACGACCCCATGCGCGGCAGGATCCTGCAATACAACGGCAATGATGGCACCGGGCTCATCTCGGCCGACGGCCAGCAGTACCCGTTCCAGATTTCCATGTGGAAGAGCGATACCCCGCCGGCCGTGGGGAAGACGGTGGAGCTGGTGCTGGCCGAGGGTCGCCCCCAATCGGTGTCGCTGGTGGCGGATGACGTCCTGATGCGGGAAAAGACCGCCGAGCTCACCGGGAAACTCGGCAGCTTCGTGGGAGAGCTCAGTAGCGGACTGGCGAAGGGGGGTGCCGCCGCAGGCGGAGGCAATATCGTCGGCTTCTACGGACGGAACCTGCTGATCGCCTACGGCGTCTATCTGCTGGGCACCCTCTTCTTCAACGCGATCTCCATCAAGATGATGGGTATGTCCGAGGGCAAGCCGCTCTTCGAGCTGGCCAGCCTGCTGAGCCAGATCGGCGGGGGCGGCGGAGTGAAGTTCGGGCTGATCCTCGCCTACCTGGGATTCGCGGTCCCCTTCTTCTGGCGGGACCGCCGCAGCTGGCTGCTCCTGCTCCTGCCCCTGGTGGTGCTGCTCTACGCACTGTGGTCGGGTACTCGGGCCCTGAGCGGCGGCGGTGGTCCGGGCGGCGGAATGGGAGACCTCTTCAGCTTCGGGATCGGATTCTACCTGGCCCTGATCTCCGGCGTGGTGCTCGCGGCCGGCGGTGTGAAGCGGTTTCTCACCTCGACCTGAACCGTATCACCCGCGCGCGGCATCGATCTCCGGTGCCGCGCCGTCGTTGGCGAGTTCAAGGGAAATTATTACCGGGGAGTCATATGTCTCCGGAGTAATGATTTCTGGATATAGCCTCTCGAGTTGCCTGAGGCCTGCGGACCTGCGTCGAGCGGGGGCGAGAGGTTACTGCAGCATCGATCCCAGTCGCTCCGCCGCGGCGCCCCGATCGAGGAATCCCGACTTCTCGAGGAATTCCCGATCGGGGTACCACGCGAACACCACCGAGCCATTCGCAATCCGACCAATGAGGCGCCGGGCCGATTCGCTCGGGACCGCGGGACACCCCTCGGTGCGTCCCTGCGCGCCTCGCCGCGCCTTCGCCTCGCTGACGCCCGGGGTGCCGTGGATGACGATGCCGCGGAGGTAGGCGTTGTCGTTGATTCCCGGCTCCAGTCCGAAGAGCCGGAGCGAGTGCCCCCGTACTCCTTCGAACACCGAACCGGTGATGAAGGTGCCCAGGCTCGACTCGTGGGTTCCATCCCGGTTGGAAAACTGGGTCGGCAGCAGATCCCCCGACCCTTCGCCGTGCGCGACGTACTCCGACTCCAGGACCTCCCGGGTGATGACGTCCACCACCCAGAGCCGCTTTTCGGTGGCGGGCCGGGTGTAGTCGATGATGGTCAGGATCAGGCTGGTGGTCTTTCCTTCCGTCGTGGCCTGCTTGTGGGCGGCCAGCGCGTGCCGGAAGACCTCGGTGGAAATGTCCCCTGGAATGGAGTCGGATGAGAGGGCGCCGGACTCCTGAGCCTCCGATCGGCCGGTCAGGCTCACGGCGAGGAGGAACAGGAGCCCGGTCCGTCGAAGAGTGCTGGCAGGTGGCGTCATTGCCATGGTAGACGGGTCAGGGCAGAGCCCCTGCACAGACCGATTTTCTCTCTGTCGCGTCCTCGGTCCCTATTCCGGTTTGGGGGTTCCCCGCTTGGCGACGCCGGCCAGCGGCCGCAGCCGCGCCGCGGCGTGCACCGCATCGTCGTTCACGACCAGAGTTCGCATCATCCGGGCGAAGGCCGTCTGGAACGCCTCGTAGTCCCGGGCCGGCGCGATCGACAACACGTAGATCGCGTGCCCGTCCGGAAGGCTCCGCACCACCAGCTCCCCGCGCTCGCCTTCGCCGGTGACCGGGGAACGTCCGGTGAGCGGCACCGAGAATCCCGGGGCGCCGTCGATCGTCGCGGGACGCGCCGAACCCTCGAGCACCCGCAGGTTGGGATTGACGTCCACGATCTGACGCACCAGATCGTCGGTGATGTCCTCCAGCACGTCGCGGGCCCGGGTGGTGTCCTCGAAGGGCGCGTAGTGGTGCCGCAGGCTCAGCTTCCGGCGTGTGGCGGGACTCGCGTAGGGAGAGTAGTGGCTGATCACCACGCCGTAGACCAGGAGCTGCTGCCGACCGCCTCCCGGCGCCAGGCCTCCTTCCGGTGCGATCGACACCGCATGCCCCGCCGGGTAGGTGCGCCAGTTATCGGGGTAATCGACCGTGAAGAAGCCGCCCTTGTCGAGGTGGCGGAGAAAGGTGGACGAGGGTGGAGGCATCCTCGCCGATTTCCGATTGCTCTGGGCCAGCGTCGCCGGAACCAGAGGACTCAAGGCCATCAGCGCTGCGAGCAGCGCGGCCGGAGCCGCCTGCCGTGCGCGTATCGACGCGATGTGATTCATCACGGCCAACCTGCCGGGTTACGGGTCGCTAATCTGTCCACATGAGGCTGGACGATTTTGCGGCGGGAGGGAAACACACGGACGGCAGCGAACGGCGGGCGGGCAGCAGGCGTTCCCGGCGGGGGGTAATGTCAGCGCTGGCTCGCCCCACTCGTCCGCTCGACGTACTCCGAAGTCGTAAGGAAGGCGGGGTCGGGATACCACGCGAAGACCACCACCCCGTTCTCGATCAGACGGATCAGGCGCCGAGCCGATTCCCGAGGCACCGCGGGGCAGCCTTCGGTGCGGCCCATGGAGCCCTTGCGGGCCCGCGCCGCGCTGACATTCGGGGTGCCGTGAATGACGATGCCACGATTCCAGGCGTTGTCGTTGATGCCGGGTTCCAGGCCGCGCAGCCGGAGGGCGAGGCCCCGAACTCCGATGTAGGTCGTGGCGGTGATGAAGGTGCCCAGGCTGGATTCATGGGTGCCGTCCCGATTGGAGAACCGGGTGGCCCAGAGACCTCCGGAACGCTGCCCATGCGCAACGTATTCGGACGCCAGCACCTCATGGGTTCCCACATCGACCACCCAGAGCCGCTGTTCCGTGGACGGCCGGGTGAAGTCGATGATGGTGAGGAGCGAACTGGTGGTCTTCCCTTCGAGGGTCGCCAGGCGGTGGGCCGCGAGGCCGTTGGCCCACGCCTCGGCCGAAATGCCGCGCGGCGTCAGCCCCGAATCAACCGGATCCGGGGCGAGCGATGATCGAGGTGCTGCACAGGCGGATGCCGCCAGGAGCACCAGGGCCAGCCGGGGGAGAGCTCGTGAAACCATGGACGCCGGAATGGCAAGCCACGTGCCCCGGAAGCGTCGAATTCCTGACTAGTGGGAAGCCATGCCATAGCGGAGGTTAGCCCCACCGACCGGACATCTGACAGTCGGCGGGTCTTGCGGGGCGCCAGCCTTCGGTCAGCGCGCTCCCGGGTTGGCCTTGGTCAGATGGGCGGCGAGCCGGTCGAGCGATGTCTTCAGGCCGATGCATTCGCGGTGATGGGCCTGCATGGTGCCGAGCTCGAATTCCCGATTCAGACTGTCGCAGAACTCGATGGCGCGACGGAGCCGGAAACGCTCCAGCGCCAACCCGTCGCTTTTCTCGGCCGCCGCGGACATGATGGCCCAGATGCGAAGCCGGATTTCGTCGACGGCGCTCTTGAGATCATCCAGCGCTCCCTTCTGGATCCGCCCGCTGCCGACCTGCGCCTCGACCGCCTGCAGGGTAAGCCGGATACTGGTGACCTGGTTGTCGAGTGTGGGATCCATGGCGCGCTCCTCCTCCGACGTGACGTCCGCATCGTGAACCCGGGTTAGGCGACCCTCTCCCGATCAGCAAGCTATCGAATTCACGCGCAAAAAGCGTTCTCGACGGAGCTGTATTACATCTTGATCATCTTGAAGGCCGCAGCGCTACATTTCCGGCAATGCCAATTCCTTCCGTCGATGCCCCGGTCCGGCCCGCGAGGAGGCCGGGGCTCCCATGATCGAAGTGTCCGGACTCACCAAGACCTACGGGACCGTCACCGCGGTCGATGCCCTGTCGTTCGGCGTGGCTCCCGGCGAGGTCCTGGGTCTGGTCGGTCCCAACGGCGCCGGCAAGACCACCACCCTCCGCTGCCTCTGCGGGATCATCAATCCCACCGTCGGAAACATCCGCATCGCGGACCACGACCTGCGGACCGACGGCCCCAGGGCCAAGGCGACCCTCGCCTTCGTGCCCGATGAGCCCCAGCTCTTCGACTATCTCACCGTCGACGAGCATCTCAAGTTCGTGGGCCGGCTCTATGGGGTTGCCGACGCGGCGGATCGGGCGCCCCGGCTGCTGGAGGAGCTGGAGCTCACCGACAAGCGACGCGCGCTCCCGGGCGAGCTGTCCCGCGGCATGAAGCAGAAGCTCGCCATTGCGTGCGGGCTCCTGCATCGTCCCAGAGCGCTGATTCTGGACGAGCCGCTCACCGGGCTCGACCCGGCCGGCATCAAGAAGATGCGCGCCACCATCGCCGATCGGGCGCGCGAGGGGGCCGCCGTGATCCTGAGCTCGCACCTGCTGCACCTGGTCGAGGAGCTCTGCACCCGTCTCCTGGTGATCCGGAAGGGCCGGTGCGTGGCGCTCGGCACCCTGCCCGAAATCGTCGCTACCCGACCCGACCTGGCGGGACAGAGCCTCGAAGACATCTTCCTTTCCCTGACCGCATGACCGGTACCGCGGGCGCGCTCGCCTTCCTGATCGCGCGCACCACCCGAAACCGCATCGCCCGGCAGCTGGGCCGTCTCAAGAGTCCCCGGTATGCCATCGCGGCGATCGTCGGGCTCCTCTATTTCTGGCTGGTCTTCGCGCGTCCCGGCGCGGTCGGCAGGAACCCGGGAACGGTCGGCACCAGTCCGGTGCTCGGCACGGTGGGTGGAATCGGATTCGCGATCACCGTGCTGGTGTGGTGGCTCCGCGGAGGCGTGACCGGAGCACTCGCCTTTCAGCCCGCGGAGGTGCAGCTGCTGTTTCCCGCGCCGGTCTCCCGGCGCACCCTCATCGGATACAAGGTGATTCGCTCCCAGCTGCTGCTCTTGCTGAGCGGACTCATCTGGACGTTGCTGACCCGGAGATGGGGCGTCACGTTGAGCGCACCGCTCCGGTTTGCCACCATCTGGGGCTTCTTTTCGGTGCTGAGTCTGCATCGACTCGGGACCGCCCTGGTCATGACCCAGCCCCTGACCGGAGGAAGACGGGCGGCGCTCTATGCCGGCCGGGCGTTGGCCGCGGCCGCCGCCTTCGGTCTGCTGGCCGGGGTGGGGCCGGTGGTCCTGAGGCTCCGGACCCTGGGCTTCGAGGAGGGCTTCCGTGCCCTGGGAGCTGCGCTGGCGGCACCGCCAGCGGCTTGGGCGCTGGCGCCCTTCCGATTGATGCTGGCTCCGCTGTACGCACCTTCGCTGGCGGCATGGGTCCCGGCCTTCGCGATCGTACTGGGCGTCATCCTTCTCCACCTGGTGTGGGTGCTCTCGCTGAACGTGGCCTTCGAAGAGGTCGCCGCGACGGCCTCGGCCGACATGGCCAAGCGGATCTCCGCCTTTCGGGAGCGTCGCGCCGGCGGGGCGGCCGTGATCCGCCCGGGCAAAGCGGTCCGAAGCTGGCTTCCCCTGGCGCCGCTGGGACAACCGGCCGTCGCCATCGTCTGGAAGAACACGGTGGCCCTGATCCGGACCGGAATCCTGCGTGCCGCCCTCATGGTGGTGCTGGTGCTGGTGGCCATGTCGGGGGTCATGATGCGAGCCGCCGACAACGGCGGTCCCGCCACTGCCATCCCCTTTCTCATCCTGGCCGGCATGGCCTTCGTGCTGGGCCCGCGGATGGTCCGCAACGATCTTCGCCAGGACTTGCTGAGCCTGGCTTCGATCAAGACCTACCCGCTCTCCGGCGCCATGGTGGTGCTCGCCGAAATGGCATCGCCCACGCTGGTATTGAGCGTCTTTCAATTCGCGATGCTGGCGATGGCGTACGTCATGCTGCCGGCCGCCTATCGCGTGGTGGTCGACCTGCCGTCGACGCTGGCGATCGGACTCGTGCTGCCGTTCGCCATCCTGGCCATCAACGCCGCGAGCGTCGGCGTGCAGAACGCCGTGGCGCTCCTCTTTCCGACGTGGGTGAGACTCGGCGCGGATTCGGGAGGCATCGAGGCCATCGGACAAACCCTGGTGGTGACCATCGGATCCATGCTGGTGCTGCTGCTCTCGCTGGTGCTGCCGGTCGGCGCCGCCGTCACGATCGCGACGGTCCTGCGGCCTACCGTGGGGGGGATCGGCGTGGCGGTGGGAGCCGCGGTGGGGGTCATTGCGCTGGGGATCGAGGTCGGATTCCTGGTGGGCGGGCTCGGCGCCCTGTTCGAGCGCACCGATCCCACCTCGATCGGGTAGCGCCCCCCTCCTTCCTCAATACTCCGCCCTCCCGCCTTCCCGCCCTACCGCCTTTCTACAGCCGTCCGTCGAAATACAAATCGAAGCGCCAGCCCTTGGGTGCGCGCATCCCCCGGGCCAGATCGAGCCGGATCAGCCCATCGAGAATGCTCGCACCCACCCCGGTACTGAGCAGCGGTTTTCCGGTTCCGAAGGCCGACCGGTTTCCCGCCCAGCCGATGTCGCTGAACGCCGCCAGCCGGAATCCGGGGAATGAATTGGCCAGCTCGACCCGCCCCCGCCAGTACGATTCGCCCGCGCTGACCGCGCCGGAGTACCCGCGGAGGGTCGCCGGTCCGCCGAGGTAGAACCGGCTCTGGTCCGGCACCGTGCCGGTGCTGGTGCCGGCCGCGGCCTCGAGGGCGAGCGCCAGCGGTCCGGTCGGGGTGACGATGGCGCGGACCGTCGCGCTCCCTCGCCCGAACCGGTAGTCGCCGGTCGCGGCATCAATCGTGGTTTCTCCACCCACCTGGAGGGAGCGGGACAACGGCTGGTTGCCCCGGAGTGTGAGCGATCCCCCGAATTGTTGGGCCCGGTCGGCCACGAGATTGGGCCGAAACAGATGATCCGAGTTGAAGAGGTGCGGAATGCTGAATGAGGTCTCCACGGACGCGGCCGTCTGGCGCTCCGCGTAGAGTCGCCAGCTCCACCACCCGGTCTCGACGTTCTGGGCGGTCAGCTCGACGCCCTGGGTGCGGAAATATTCGCCGTCGTCCCGCTGCGCGATCACACCCCAGACGCTGTTCACCAGGCCGAATGGCTTGGTATCGGGATTCGCCGCCGCCAGCCGGCGGTATCCGCCGAGCCGGATGCGATTCCGCTGCCCGCCCATCGAGACGCCGAGCTCGCCATTGGGCACCCCATCCGCGAGGCCGATCCGTCCCAGGCCATCGGCCAGGAACCGGCCCCGCTGCGCCGTGCCGGAGAGTCCCAGCGACAGCCCCTCGACCCGGTTGTATCGGGCGTCCCGGAGCAACGCACTCAGGTGCCGGGGCAGCACGACGCGGTCCTGCCTGGGTACTCCAGGCATCTGGCGGATGGCGTCGGCCAGGCCGCGGATCTCGGATTCGGAAATGAGATCGCCCATCTCGAGCACCGGCGGCCCCAGGGTCGGGCTCGACACCAGCGCGAGCGTGTCCTTCGGAATGATCACGACCAGCGTCGAGTCTTCCGGGTTACGCGGGTGAAAGCAGGCGTCGGTCGCCTCCTTGTCGTCGTCGTTGGCCTTGGCGAGACAGTCCGCCCGGACCTTCCGGCGCTCCGCGCGCCGGCGGCGGTCACCCTCCGGATCGGGGGGCATGGTGTCCCGCTCCTCGTGGCGAACGGTCCCCGCCGGCCGGAAGGTGCTGCCGACGGGTGGCGGTGTTCCGCCCTCCACCTCGTAATTGTCGTACACCCGCTCGAACCGGAGCGGCATCCCGAGCCAGGAACCCATGTTGGCGCTCGCATCGAGCGCCGCGTACCGGAGCATCCACCAGCGGTTCTCGTAGAGGCCGTACTCCAGGGTGATGAACTTGATCTCGGCTTTGGCGTTGACCCAATTGGGGATGTCTTCTTTGTCGTCCGGGTCCGCATCGCGCTGCAGCTCGTAGGGCCGCGCGGGGCGGAACACGGCCCGCACCAGGCCGTAGCTGTCGGCGTCGAACCAGAGCGAGCCCGACATGAGTTTCCAGTCGGCGCGGCGCGGCGTGATCTTGAGCTGGAGCAGCCGAATCTTCTTGCCGGTCGCCAGGGTGATGACGGTCGTATCCCCGATGGCGTACTTGTAGTCCTGCTCCCCGCCTTCCTTGAGGGGATAGGCAAAGCCGTCCTCTTCCACGCCCATCATGCCGAGGTAATCCTCGGCGGGATTCACCACCAGCCAGCGGATGTTCGCGTCCAGATCTCCCGGCACCTGGTCCTTCCGCCGAGCTACTGGAATCGCCTCCCGGGCCCCCGTCACGGTCACGGTGCTGGGGCCGTCGCGCTTCCAGGAGATGTTGGCCGACAGCTCCTGGTGGAACAGCATGCGGTCGCGGGAGAGCGCGTGAATGCCCGCTCCCATGCGCTGGGAAACGGTCGCGGTGTAGGAGGTAACCAGCCGCTCGTTCCGTTCCCGGGCCCCGCGGGTGCGGGCCACCAGGGTGGCGGTGGCTGAGTCGGCGTAGCTATCGGGTGGGACTGGGGTTTTGGGTGGAAGGGGGGACTGGAGTACCAGCAGGGTCAGGAGGAAAGGTTGCATAGTGAGACAACCTACGGCGCCCATGAGGGGATGGTTTCGCCACCCCCTCGGCGACCTCGCGACAGGATGCTAGGGCATCGACCTCACGGGGCGCGAGTGACGGTGATGTTATAGACCCGGGCGCTCCCCCCCGCCTCCGCGGTCACCGCCACCGTGATCAGGTTGTCCCCCACCGCCAGCGCGATTCCGGGAGACGGGGTGCCGCTCTGAATCACCGCCCCGTTGACCCGGACCGTGGCGTAGACGTTCGACGTGGTCGGGGTCACGACCATCAGGGTGATGTCATTGGTGACCGCCACGGTATACGTGGTGGTGGCGGAGGAGAACGCCGGGGCCAGCGTGCCGCCGGTCACCACCAGGGCACTCAGGTTGTTGTCGGAGCTCTGCGAGCCGGTGCCATAGTTGCTGCAACCCGCCGCTACCAGTACCGCCGCCAACGCCGTAAAGACTCGCATGACAATACTCCAAGGGTAAATTCCGCGCGATTCGCATACACCGGGGGACCGACTCTGACCACTTGAGACGAGTGAAGCCGGTCCAGCCACACGAAACTTCATCGGGCCTCGCCCGTCAGGTTTCCAGCCACCCTGGCGCCGCCTCCTGACCCTCTGCGTCCGAGCCCATGAACCCGTTGACCCATATCCTGCTGGCCCTGTCGCTGACCGGCACCGTTCCCCCGCAGGCTCCCCCGCTTCGCTACACCGTGGACCTCAATGACCGGGCCGATTCGGTGTTCAAAGTCACCCTCCGGGTGGATTCGCTGCCGGGGGAGAGCGGGGTGTATCAGTTCGCCTCTACCGCGCCGGGTACCTACCAGGTGATGGACATCGGCCGCTACGTGCGCCGGTTCCGGGCCTTCGACCGTGCGGGTGCGGAGCTCGAAACGACCCGGATCGGCACCAACCAGTGGCGGATCGCGACGCCGCGGCGGGTCCGTCTCATCCGCTATGAGATCCGGGAGACCTACGATACCCCCGTCACCGAGCACCCCGTGTACCGCATGTGCGGCTCGGCGCTCTGGGGCGATCATGCGCTGATCAACGGACAGGCGGTGTTCGGGTTTCCCCGGGGAATGCAGTCGGCGCCGATTTCGGTGCAGCTGCTGCGGCCGGCCGGCTGGATCGTGGGCACCCCACTGCGCCAGCGCCGGGGACTGTACTTCGCCGATGACTACGATCAGCTGGTGGACTCGCCGATTATGGCGGGCCGGCTCACTCGGGCGGAAATCCTGGTGACCGGCGTGCCGGTCCAGATCCTGGTCTACTCCAGGTCCGGCGAGATCAAGGCGCCGCAGCTGCTCACCGCCATGCGGAGCATGCTGCTGGCGGCCGGCGGGTTCCTGGGCAAGCTGCCGGTGGACCGGTACACCTTCCTGTTCCACTTCACCGATTCGGATGACGGGGCGTGGGAACACTCCTACGGCTCCGAGTATTCGCTCCGGGATCACCCCTACTCTCCGCAGACCGGCGCGGCGGTCACCGATATGGCGGCCCACGAGTTCTTCCACGTGGTGACACCGCTCAATCTCCATTCCGAGATCATCGAGCACTTCAACTTCGAGACTCCGGTCCCCTCGCGGCATCTCTGGCTCTACGAGGGCGCCACGGAGTGGGCCGCGCACAAGATGCAGCTCGAATCCGGTCTCAAGCCGGTCGGCACCTATCTGGCCGGCCTGGTCGGGAAGATCCGGTTCGATCGTCTCGGATTCGACACCACCTATTCGCTCTCCGAGCTGGCGATGACGTCGTTCAGCGATTCAGGCCAGAAGCAGTATGGCAACATCTACATGCGGGGGGCGGTGGTGGCCGGTCTGCTCGACATCCGGCTCCTGGAACTGTCCGACGGACAGCACGGGCTCCGCGACCTGATCGGAGGGCTCAGCCGGACCTATGGAAAGAAACGCGCATTCCCCGACGATTCGCTGTTCGCGATCGTGACCGAGCGGACCTCGCCCGAGATCGGCGACTTCCTTCGGCGCTACGTCGAGGGCGCCGAACACCCGCCGGTCAAGGAGTACTACGCCAAGCTCGGCATCCGGCTGATCGAGGATGAGAAAGGCCTTCCGGTACGGTTCGAGCTGGACTCGAACGCCACGCCGGCCCAGCTCAAGCTCCGGGCCGCGTGGCTGGGTCGGAGGGGGACACCGGTCACCTAGCGGCACCTTGCAACAAGAACCAACCGAAGGCTCCCTAACGCGCGGCGAGCCAGGCGGCCGCCACCTTGAGCAGAGCCGGATTCATGGCGTGGGGTCCGGGAAACTCGTGGTATTCGACGGGATACCCCTGGGCCTTGAGGTCGGGGACGATGCGCCGGCTGGCCTGGTCGATCGGGAGGATGCGGTCGTTGGTGCCGTGGGTGATGAAGATCTTGGGATGCCCGGTGGGCTCCCCTGGGGCCACGAACCCGGGCGAAAACGCCGCGATCCGGTGGAACAGGTCCCCATTGATCCGCCCGATCGACAGCGCGTAGCTCGCCCCGTCGGAAAAGCCGGCCACGGAAATCCGCGCCGGGTCGACCCGGACTCTGTCGTAGGTCCACGCCAGCGCCTGCTCGATGAATCGGATGTCAGGTCCGTACTCCCGCCGGGTAACGTCCCAGGTCACGTCTCGCGAGTCGGGCGCCAGCAGGATCAGGCCGAGAGGGTCCGCCAGCTCCCGCATCGGGTTCACCATCTCGGCGGCCTCCTGCCCCGCGCCGTGGAGGAGGACAGCCAGGGGAGCGGGTGCCGCGGCGCGGTAGCTCGCGGGGACGTAGAGCAGACCGTCCCGGGAGCCTCCGAGTCCGAGATGTTGGAGACCGGGGACGGCGGTCTGCCGGGGCGGTCGAACCGGCGCGTGCAGGCGACCGTCGCCGCGCCGGGCTCGCGCGAGGGGGAGGCGCGGGACCCAGCCGCCGACGATGACGCCCACACCGGCCAGGATTCGCTGCATCACGTCCCGGCGATTCATGAGCAGCTCCTTGGGCGACGGTGGATTCGCGCCGGGTTAATTGTTCGACCAGAGCGGCCGATGGGAGAGCCCGAACGCGTAGGCCCCCGGAGTGACTCCCACCAGCCGCTTGAAATGCCGGGTCAAGTGACTCTGGTCCGCGAATCCGCAGGAGACCGCCACCTGGGCCGGGCCCATGCCGCCGGCGAGCAGGTGTTTGGCCTCCGCGATCCGACGCTGCATGTAATACGCGTAGGGCGTCAGGCCGAACCGCTCGGCGAAGGCCCGGATCAGGCGGTAGCGGCTGAGTCCCGCGACCTGCGCGATGTCGGCGAGCGAAATGTGCCGCTCCGCATGGCTGTCGATGTATTCCTTGGCCCGGGCCAGGGAAGCCGCCGAAGCCCCGCGCATCGGTGCGGGGGACCGGTGAGGAATCGCGTGGGACCAGAGACTCTGGAGCGCGGCGACCAGGAGCTCTTCCATACCCAGCGGCGAGTCCTGCTGTTCGATCGCGGCCAGGGCCGCTTTCAGTCGCCGCGCGAGCCCGGGGTCGGGGATGACGTGGCGGCCGAAGCCCTCATGGGCCGTGGTTGCGCCGGACTCTTCCACCAGGGACGCGAAGACGTGAGCCGAGGGATAGAAGGAACGGTACCTCCACTCCCGTCCCCCGGGTGACCAGGCGCTGTGGACCGCGCCCGGCTGAATGACGAGCACATCCGACACGCCGGCATCGGAGACCCGATTCTCGCACCGGACGGTGGCGCTGCCGCGGTCGAAGACCCCGATGGCGAAGGTGTCGTGAGTGTGCGGGCTGAACGAATGCGAATGGTAGGTGGCGCGCAGCACCCCGATGCCGCCCAGAATCGGCAGGCTGGTAAAGGCGGTCTGATCTCGGGGTGCCACACGTTCCATGCTGCAAGGCCCTGGGGAGGATTCCAACCATACGCGCGGGCCGGCGCGATGGTTCCACCCGGTTCACATCCCCTTGCTCCACGGGGGCACGATCCCGTTGACCCGGGCATAGGCGATGAGCTGGCCGAGATGCTCGTGCTGGTCCGCGATCATGTCGATGAACACGTGATTGGCCGTGACTTCCTTCCCGAAGCTCATCACCTTGCCGGTCTTGAACGCCGCATCGGACTTCTCCAGCACGGATCGCTGGTAGGCAAACGACGCCTTCAGGTGCCGGATGATTTCGGCCTTGTCGGTGACTTTCTCCAGGTTCGCGTAGGCCGCATCGCCGTCTCCCATCTTCAAGTCGGCGGGACGGGTGGCACCGATGGATTCGGGCAGATAGATGTAGTGCTCCGACGCGATGTGCATCAGCACCTCCGACACCGAGCGCACGCCCGGCCCCGGCCGCCAGGCGTACTTGTCGGCCGGAAAGGCCTCGGCCAGGCCCACCACCTTGTCCTCCACATACTTCATATGGGCCAGATACTCGGTGCGGAGCTCGCTCGGTGTGGCATTCTGGGCCACCACC
>DASYPZ010000049.1:0-4827 GCA_036006105.1 Gemmatimonadales bacterium
GTGTACGTCGGCCCCGAGATGATCTGGCGGCTTCCTCTCGCCGATGCGGTCATCTTCGTGCTGTTCGCCGTGCCGATCGTGGCGCTGGGCGCGGCCTGGTCGCGACTCCGGGACTCCGGAGTCATTCTGGCGCTGGGGTTCGGGCTGGTGGCGTTCGCCGCCCTGCTGCTGACCGAGAAAATCCACATCGCCGCCGAGGCGGTCCTGGCCATCGGGCTCGGCGTTGGCTGCGCCCGGATCCTCGCGTCGCGCGCGGAGACCGTGCGGCGGGGTCTGCGCCCGGGCGTGCTCACGGCGCTGGTGGCGCTTGCCCTCGCGGGCGCGGGCGAGATGTGGTGGCGAGCCGCCGGCGAGCACCGCCAGCTGGCGGCGCTTCCCGGCGGTCCGGCGGCGCGCCCCAATATCCTGCTACTGGTGCTCGATACCGTCCGCGCCTGGGACCTGTCGCTCTACGGCTGGAGGCGTGCGACCACTCCCCGGCTTTCGGAATGGGCCGCGAAAGGCGCGCTGTTCCAGCGAGCCCTGGCCCCGGCGCCCTGGACGACCCTGTCCCACGCCGCGATGTTCACCGGCCGCTATCCGACCGATCTTCCGGTGAGCTGGCGCACGCCCCTCAACGGCGAGTATCCGACCCTCGCCGAGGTCCTGCGGGACGCGGGTTATGCCACCTCGGGCGTGGCGGGGAACTATCTCAACCTCGGGCGGGGCACCGGGCTCTCGGCCGGCTTCGCCCACTACGAGGATTATCCGTTCGAGGCCGTCGCGGTGCTGCGCGCCACCACCATCGGGGGCCGCATCCTCCGGGTCGACCGGATCAAGGCCCTGGTCGGGCGGCGCCGGACCATCCCCGGCCTGGTGGCCTCGGAGGTAAACCACCGGTTCCTGGCCTGGCTCGATGGACGCCGGCCGGCCGAATCGGCCCACCCCTGGTTTGCCTTTCTCAATTACTTCGACGCCCACGCCCCCTATCTCCCGCCGGCTCCCTTCGACACCCTGTACATGGGCCGGTCGGATCCGCCGGTGGACCGGTTCTGGCAAAACGTCGAGCGCGCCTATGGAAGACCCCCGGTGCCCGCGGAGGAGCTCGGCGAAGAGCTCGATGCCTACGATGGCGCCATCACCTACCTGGATCAGCAGGTGGACTCGCTGCTCCGGGCGCTGGGGGCGCGGGGGGTTCTCGACAATACGATCGTGGTAGTGACGGCGGATCATGGCGAGCTCTTTGGCGAGCACGGCATCGTCGGCCACGGCAACAACCTGTACCTGCCGGTGCTGCACGTGCCGCTGCTGATCGTGGCGCCGGGCCGGATCCCCGCGAATACCCGGGTGGCTTCCCTCGCCTCGCTGCGGGACCTGCCGGCCACCCTGCTGCGCCTGGCCGGCGTCCCCAACCCCGGGCTCCCGGGTCATTCCATGGACGCGTTCTGGACCCCCGGCGCGCCCCAGGTCAGCGATACCCTGCTCGCCTCGGTCGACTACAACTGGCTGATCCCCCACTTTCCGCCCGCGCCGGTGCTCCGGGGCCCGATGCGCACCGTGGTCCTGGACAGCCTGCAGTACATCCGGAACGGTGACGGTCTCGAGGAGCTGTATCATCTCGGCCGCGATTCCTGGGAGGTGCAGAACCTGATCGCCGATCCGGCCTACCAGCTGGAGCTGGCGCGCTACCGATCGGCGCTGGCGGAGCTGCTCAAAACCGCGCGGCCGCCGGCCCCGTACCGTTGACATTATTCTCGGTTCCGGCGTATTCTGCGTCTCGAACTTGAGTCGGTCCCTCCCACGTTCCGGACCCACGCCAGCATGCTCTATTTCGGCCCCGAAACCGTGGTTCCCGTCGGATCCGCCATCGCGGGGGCGATCGGTGTCGTCCTGATGTTCGGCCGCCGGACCTTTGCCATGGTCCGGGGCGGCTTGGCCCGGCTCTTCCGGCGGACGCCGCCGCCGGCCAAGCCCGCATCCAAGGAGTAGACCGGGCCGGGCCGCCCTCTCACTTGCGCTCATCTCTCCGGCTTCTGCTGCTCGCCGTCTGGTTCGGTCTCCTGGCGGGCGTCATCGAAATCATCGTGGTTCAGCTCGCGCTTCGTTCCGGTGTTCCGGTACGCCTGAGCGCGGACTACGTCTGGATGGCACCGGTGGCGGACGTCGGGTTCGCCCTGGTCGCGGTCCTGGCCGCCCTGGGGCTCGCCCGGTTGCGCCGGGGGTGGGATGCGGTCGCGCTGGGCGTCGGCGCGCTGGGCTTCTTCCTCGCCGCGAGCGCAGCGCTGCAGATCGAGTCGCTGCACCACGGCGCGGTGCTGCTGCTCGCGGTCGGAGTGGGTGTCCAGGCCGCGCGATTCAGTCACTCCCCGCGATGGCGCCGGCTCTTCGCGCTGGTGGGTCCGACCGCGCTGGTCATGGCCGCCTACGTGGTGTTCCAGGGGGTGTCTGCGCGGCGGACCGAGGCCCGACGGGAAACCGAGGCGCTGAGCGCGCTGCCGGCTCCGGCCGGGGGCGCGATGAACGTGCTGCTCCTGATCCTGGACACGGTGCGGGAGCAGAGCACCGGACTCGACGACTCGGCATCGAGCCGAACCCCGGCGCTCCGCGCCTTTGCCCGGCGCGGGGTGACCTTCGACATGGCGTTGGCTCCGGCCCCGTGGACGCTGCCGTCGCACGCGAGCTTCTTCACCGGCCGGCAGCTGCACGAGCATGGGGCCAACTGGGGGGTGCCGCTCGACAATCGCTTTCCGACTCTCGCCGAGTATCTCGCCGCACGGGGGTACGTCACCGCCGGTTTCGTGGGGAATCTCCAGTTCGCCACCCGGGCCAGCGGACTCGCCCGCGGGTTTCTTCGCTACGACGACTATCAGGCCAGCCTGGGCCAGACGGTGCTGAGCTCGAGCATCGGCCGGGCCCTGGCCGGCACCACCTGGCTGCGCCGAGTCTTCGGGAATCACGAGCTGCTCAACCGGCGGCACGCGCGCGACGTGGCCGATGCCTTTCTGGCCTGGCAGGCGCAGGAGGTGGGACGGCCTTTCTTCGCGTTCGTGAATTTCTTCGACGCCCACGAACCCTATTTTCCCGAAGGCCGGTCCGGGTCGATCCTCCGGCCCGGCCCCAAGTGGACCCGGTACGAGCATGTGGTTGGGCTGCATTCCGGCGACAACGCGTGGATCGAAGACAAGTGGACCCTGTCGGCTCCCGACGTCGCGATTCACGCCGGCGCCTACCAGCGCGCGGTCAGTGAAGCCGATGACGCGCTGGGACGCCTGCTCGCCGAGCTGGAGCGCCGGGGGACCCTGGCCAATACGCTGGTGATCGTCGCGGGAGATCATGGGGAGCAGCTGGGGGAGCACCGCCTGTTCGAGCACATCAACAGCCTCTACCTCACACCCCTGCACGTGCCCCTGGTGATCGCCTCGCCCCGGCTGCCCCAAGGCATCCGGGTGCCGGGTCCGGTCAGCCTCACCGATCTTCCCGCCACGGTGGTGGACCTGCTGGGTCTGGCCGCCGGGGCGCCGTTTCCCGGACGCTCGCTGCTTCCGCTTGGCGCGCCGAGCGAGACGGGTGACACCGTCCTCTCCGAGCTGAAACGCGGATTGGTACGGCAGGGGTGGTACCCGATCGGCAAGGGGCCGGACATGTACTCCCTGGTCACGGCCAGTCATCACTACATCCGGAACGGGGACAACAGCGAGGAGCTCTACGACCTGGTTCGGGATCCGCTGGAGACCCGGAACCTCGCACCCGACGGCATGAGCCAGCCTTTGCTGCTCCGTTTCCGGGCCCGGCTCGGCGTCATGCTGGCGCCTACCCCGGCCCGCGCGCCGTGAACCACATGCGGGCGGCGATGATCACCAGGAATACCGCGAAGAGCCGTTGCATGGTCGCGGGAGGCGTGACCTGGGCGATCCTGGCTCCCACCCAGACCCCGATCGTCAAACCGACCGCCAGCAGGAGCGCGCCGCGAACATCGACGTGACCGCGGCGGTGGTATTCGAGGGCGCCGAAGATGCCGACCGGCAGAATCATCGCGGCGAGCGAGGTGCCGGTGGCGGTGGGGAAGGGGAGCTTCAGCACCCCAACCAGTCCGATCACCATGATGACTCCGCCGCCGATGCCGAAGATGCCGGCCAGGATCCCTGCCAGCACGCCAAGAAGGATAAAGAGCAGACTCACGAGGGTCCCGTTGTCCGATGTGAGATGGGAGAACAATACTAACCGCACGAGCGTCCCGTTCCCGGGACATCGTCGAACCTGCTGGGGCGGCGTGTCCATCCGACACGGCCCGGTCGTTGGAGCGTGTCGGAACGTCCCTCGCAATTCCGAATCGGGAGCTAACTGCAGGCAGGACTCCCCCTTCCATCCGGCACGGAAGATGATATAATCTCAGGTCTGAGCTATCTACGCTCGGAATCAGCGTCCCCTTCGTCACCAGACTTCGAGGATCGCACCCATGAGGCCACTCCCCAGCGTTCGTCGGCTGCTTGCGGGGCTCACCTGGATGTGTCTGCTGGCCGCGGCTCCCCTAGCCGCCCAGGCAGGATCCATTTCAGGGAAGGTCACCGATAAGGCAACCGGCCAGGCCGTTCAGGGCGCGCGACTCCAACTGTCCCAGACGGGACAGGTGGTGATCGTGCGCACCGACGGCCGGTACACCTTCGCCAATGTGACCCCCGGCAGCTACGATGTCCGGGTCATCGCGGTCGGCTACGCGGCGGAAAAGAAGCCGATCGTGGTCGCCGCGGGCCAGGCGGCCACGCTGGACTTCCCGCTCGACATCGTGGCGTTCACGCTGGAAGAGATCGTCACGACCGCCACCGGTGAACAGCGCAAGCTGGAGCTGGG
>DASYPZ010000050.1:0-32740 GCA_036006105.1 Gemmatimonadales bacterium
GATCGCACCGGTGTTCATCGCCCCGCCCAACGCCGACGACACCAGGCTCTCGACCATCGCCGCCGCCGGAGAGGCCTATACCTACGTCACCTCGCGCGAAGGGGTGACCGGCACCGACGAACGACTGGGCCGGGGACAGTCCGGGGTGATTGGTCGATTGAAGCAGCTGGGGGCGCCACCCCCGGTGCTCGGGTTCGGCATCGCGACGCCGGAGCACGTGCGCATCGCGCTCGCCATGGGCGCGGCGGGAGCCATCAGTGGATCCGCGGTGGTGCGGCTCGCGGCGGACGGGGGAGATGTGTCGGGGTTCGTCCGGTCGATGAAGGCGGCGACCCGCTGACTAGCGGGGCCAGCCCTCGGGACGATGCTCCATCAGCAGCACGATCGGGGCGCGCAGGTCCCCGGAAAAGATCGTGGTCTCCAGCGGCATTGTCCGATCGTGATCGTCGGGGGTCATGCCGATCGAGCAGGTGAGCGACACATGCAGCACCGGCTGATCGAGGAGTGCCGGCGGGGGCGTGCGCGGCGGCCCGAAGGACATTCCATCGCGCACCCAGGCCGTCACCCGACCGGATACATAGACCGGATGGTCGCGCAGATTCTGCAGCATCCGGTAGGTAAGGGTTGTGGACTCGCCGCCACGGGTGACCACACCGAAAACCGGCGCCTCAAAACGACCAGAGCGAGGAAACAGGGCGACCCCGTACCCCAGGGCGCGATCGCTATCGTTCGTGGTAGCAAGCGCTTCCGTCAACAGGTCGTGGACGGCAATCAGGTTTTTTGGAATCGGGTCGACGTTCATTGCTCCGCCTGGGCTGAACTCCTGCCATACCATCAGGCAGAACCCGGGCCACTCCCCGTCGCGGGCAGCAGGATCAAGCGCACCATCGTTCCCCGTCCCACCTCGCTCTCGACCTCCACGCGTCCGCCCCAGCCTTCGACCAGGCGTTTGACGATGGGAAGCCCCAGACCGGAGCCGCTGGTCGACGTTGACCATCGGGGCTCGAAAATCATGGGCAGCAATTCCGCGGGAATCCCGCTGCCATCGTCCGCGACCTCCAGGGTCGTTCCCACGATGCGGATTCGGATCTCGGTGGCTTGAGCGTTCCGGGCGTTCTCCAGCAGGTTGACCAGCGCCTCCTTCACTTCGTCGGATCGCCCCTGCGCGACGCCGCCCGGCTCGGCCTCGACGATGATTTCGGCGCCTTCGTCGCCCAGGCGATAGAGATCCGCGACCTCACGGGCCACCCGAGGCAGCGAGACCTCCTCCAGCGGGCCGCGGTCCGACGCCGGCGCACCGAACCGGCTGAAGGCGCGGGCGATCCGATCGAGCCGGTCGATCTCGGACAGAATGCGCTGGGTGGTGTCTTCCAGCACCGGTCCAATCGGGGTTCGTCCGTCGTGATACACCCGGCGGAGGTGCTGGACGCCGAGCCGCATCGGGGTGAGCGGGTTTTTGATCTCGTGTGCCACCTGGTTGGCCATCTGTCCCCAGGCGACGATGCGGGCCACCCGCTCCTGGGCATCGCGGGCCCGGCGCACGTCCTCGGTCATCTTCTCGAACGCGGCGAAGACCGGGGCGAATTCCTGGGGCGGCCTGGCGTCCGGCATCGTGGCCGCTTCCCCGCGTCCGAAGGCCAGCGCCGCGTGCCGCAGATCGGCGACCGGCCGCGCGAGCACCCGCGCGGCCACCCGGGCCGCGAGCAGCGAGGCGGCGACCCCGGCGAGCGTGGCGAGGAGCAGGAGCAGCGCGAGATCGCGCTGCCGGTCGAACAGCACCGGGTCCGCCGCGACCTGTGACATCGCCAGGGCGCCGGCACTCATGTCGGAGAGGAGCACGGCCCGATAGCCGATCCGGCTCGCGACCGCGCGCGACGGTCCCGGCGCCGAGGCCGAGGCCTCGCCGTGGATCACGATGCGGTGGTAGGCCCCGGGATCCATCAGCGGGCCGACCAGGCCCAGGTCTTCGATGAGACCACCGGTGGACCCGGCGATGTGCGCGCCGTTCCGGTAGAGCATGAACGCCGCGTCGATCCGGTCGCCCAGATCGCGAAGCTCGTGGGACAGCGCCGCGGTATCCGCGGGCAACGAAGCCCCGGGGGGAACCACGTCGCGCAGGGACTGCTCGATCATGCGGTCCCGGCTCTCCAGGACTTCGCTGCGGAGTCGTCCGACTCCCCAGGCGGCAAACCCCACCGTGGGGGCCAGAAAGAAAACCGCCAGCGCGAGGCCAAGCCGGGCCTCGTAGGACCGGAACCTCGGTATCCAGCTGATCCGAAGCGGTCCGAGTCCACCCAGGAGCGCGGCCAGCCCCCACAGGGCGGCGAGGACACCGATGTCGAGGACGATGACCAGCGCCCCGCGCACCGCGAGTCGGGCCGGCGATCCCAGCTCCACGGTGCCATACACGTCCCGCGCGATCCCGCCGATCAGCACCGTGCGTCGCCCCATCGCCTGCCACCCTTCGCGCCGCCACAGCGCGGTGCCTTCCTCGGGCGCCCGGGTCGACGGCGCCGGCGCCAGCGTCAGATCGTAGAGCGGCTCGCGGGGCGGGTTGGCCGCGAGCAAACGCCCCAGCCGGGACGGAGGAACCAGCTCGGATCGAGGCCCGAGCGCCACCGAGAGAACACTCCCCTCCCGCCGGACCAGCAGCAGCAGGTGGGTGGCCGGCTCCCGGCGCAGGGATAGCACGCCGATCGAGTCACCTGCGGGCAGACGCCGCACCATCGCGGCCACCGAATCTGCCGGCAAATCGAGCTGGTCCAGCGCCAGCTCGACCTCGGGCGTTCCGTCCGGCCGCCAGACCCCCAGGGCCACGGGACGACCGTATCGGCTCAGCGCGGTCGACCGCCACAGCGCGTAGAGCTCGGGCGACGAGTGGGGGGCCGGGAGGCGTTGCAGCGAATCGCCCAGCGCGCGGAGCATGGCCTCTCCATTCGGATCGGCACCGTCGCCCAGGGCGACCATATCGGCTCGTGCGGCGAGGAGCCGGCCCTCGATTTCCGCGCCCCAGGCCAGCATCGCGGTGGCGCTGCCGGCCAAAACGGCGATGCCCAGGATGGTCGCGCGCCGGTTCGCGGGGCGGGTCACCAGCAGCAGTGGCGGCAGCCAGAGCACGGTGAACCAGTCGGGCCACCCATAGCGCGCGTTCCACACCATCACCCCGACCGCGGCGGCGGCGGTGGCCAGGCCGGCGCCGAGTAGCGGAGGCCACCAGGCCTCGGGCGGAGGCTCGGCACCGCGCAACAGCGCCGCGCCCAGCGTCATGAGGCCGGCACTGAAGAGGAAAAGGGTGAGATGCCACGCCAGCCAGAGACCCATGGACACGCCGAACGACGGCGGCACGATGCCCCGGCTCAGACCGCTCACCAGGTACGGGGCGCCGGCCAGCAGGACGACTCCGGCGACGATACCGGGCCAGCGGCGCGGAGGACCGCGCTCCCACAGCAGGGCCCCCAGAAGCAGCAGCACCACCCCGACCAGGGCGAGCGGTCCGGCCGACGCCGACACCGGTCCGAGCAGCGCGCTCGCGAAGAACGAGCCCTGGAATGGCCGGGAGAGTCCCAGGTCGACGCCCAGGGGCGACCGCAGGGCCACCAATACCGGCAGCAGTGCGAGCACGATCCGCATGACGCCCGCGGGGACCAGCCACAGGCCCGCGACGATGGCCAGCATCAGCGCCCACGCCACCCACCGCCCCGCGTCGGCGCGGACTCGCGCGATGGCGCCGGCCTGATCCGGTGGCACCAGTTGGGCGCTGAAGAGCACATCCGAGCCCCCCCGCTCCGTGGCTTGGACGTAGTCGTAGACATCGCGAGTGTTGGGAGCGGTGCTGGGCGCCGTGATGCGAAGCCCTACCTCGGTGCGCTGCTGAAAGCGCGCCGCGACGCTCCGATCCTGGTCGGGCACCGCGGCGTCGGCCGAAACCAGGACGGCGCCGACCGCGGTCCGTCCCAGCACGTCGTGGCGCCGCACCTCGAGCACAGCGTAGTATGATGTGAGGTGCACGTTGGACGAATCGCCCTGCGACGCGGGCAGGACGCGGAAGCGGCCCCCCCAGATCAGGGGCGCACCGCCGGAGTCGAACACCGCGACACCGGCCTCGATCGGAGTGCCCCGCGTCAATCCGCGCACCGCCTCGAAGCCGGCCTCGCGGGGGAGTGGGACCAGTCGGATCGCGCGCCGAGCCAGGCTGTCGGCCAGCAGCCGGGCATCGCGCAGCTCGCTTTCGAGCTTGGCGCCCGCGCTGTTGATCCGGGCTTCCCGCTCCTCGGCCCAGTGGCCGGCCAGCCGTTCGAGGCGGAACTGGCCCGCGCCGATGGCAATCGCGAGCGCCACCAGCGGCGGAAGCAGCGCGGCGCGTCGCTTGAGCGCCAGGGTCACCAGCGCCAGCGCAATCGTCGCGAGCGCCATCGAACGCGACGGCATTCGCAGCCATTCGCCCGCGGATACCGCCAGGCCGGCGAGGCTGAGTACCCACCAGAAGAAGGGAGCGGTCAGATGGGGCGTCCGCTGCGGTTGAAGGAGATGACACCGGGCCAGGCCGCGGAAGCGCTCAAGTCCACCTCGCGGCTCCTGGTCCCCGCCGGAACCGTGGAGGCCAGAGGCCCCCACCTTCCGTTGGGCTGCGACACGGTCATACTCGAGCGGCTGGCCGACGACCTGTCGGCGTCGACCGGTATTCCCCGCACTCCCGCGATCGAGTACGGCGTCCATGCCACCAAGGACGAACCGGTTCCCGGCACGGCCGCGCTCTCGCGCAAGACCCTCCACCGCGCCATGAACGAACTTATCGAGCTATGGGAAGAGGTGGGAGGCGTCCGGGACACTTTGATCCTGACCGCCCACGCGGCGGATCAGCACCTCGAGGCGCTCTCCACCATTCGGACCGTGGGGCGGGTGCGGGTCGCCGACATTCTGGCCTTGGACAGCCTTCCACCGCTGCTCGAATCGAGGTTTGGTCCCTGGCACGGCGGCGAGGTCGACACCTCGCTCATGATGTTTCTGGCGCCCGAGTTAGTCGATCTGTCCCTCACATCGCCGACGCTGCTGGCGTCCGGAGAAAAAGGCGCCCGCTTCTACGCGGCGATTCTCGAAACGCTGACCCAGCATCTCTCGATTCCGCAGATTTCGTAACTCACTTCATCCCATTATCTTACATACTGCTCGTCGCAAGCTGAAACCTTTCGCGAGGCTGTAACGTCATTAGCGGAGTTCACTTAAGACCGTTCGACAAGGAAGAACTGCCATGACACGCTGGGCTCGTGCCTTTACCGGTCTTTGTCTCGTGCTGCCGGCCGCCGTCGCGGCTCAGCAGCCTTTGGCTCCCGCGACTGCCCCGGTGCCGCCGACGCCGGTTCGTCGTCAGCCTACGGTCACCCTGACGCTCTCGGAAGCGATGGAACAGGCCCGCCGGAACAGCCCGTTGTACCGGCAGACCCTCAACGACATCACCCCGGCCAGCTGGGGGGTGCGGAACGCGTACGGGAATCTGGCGCCGACGTTCAACGTCTCGAGCTACATGAGCTACACCGGCTCGGGCTCCTCGACCTTCGGCGGATCGACGTTCAATCAGTCGTCGCCTTCGCTCTCCTCGGGCTATTCACTGAATTTCAACTGGCTGCTCTCCGGACAGGTGCTCGCCGCTACCGGGCAGCAACGCGCGTCCCGCCGGGCGGTGGACGCCGACATCAGCAACGCCGGTGAGTCGCTCCGCAACGACATCGCGTTTCAGTATCTGACTGCGCTCCAGGCCGTGGCCACCACCGAGGTCGACCGGCAGAGTGTCCAGCGCAACGCCGACTTCCTCGGCCTGGCCCGGGCGCGCTACACGGTCGGGCAGAACACGATGCTCGACGTGCGCCAGGCCGAAGTGACCAAGGGCCAGGCGGACGTGGCGCTTCTCAAGGCCCAGCAGGCCGAGAACGAAGCCAAGCTCGAGCTCTTCCGGCGGATGGGGGTTCCCATTCCGGCCGAACCCGAGCTGATCGCGCTTCCGGACAGCTTCCCGGTCACGCCGATCGTGCTCGACGAAAAGCAGCTGCTCGACATGGCGCGGGAGGAGAATCCCACCATCAAGGCGTTCCGGGCCCGCGAGACGGCCGCGACCTGGAATACCCGTTCGGCCAAGTCGCAGTTTCTGCCGACCATCCAGGTGCAGGCCGGCCTCCAGGGATTCACCCAGCAGTTCACCAACCAGAACCTGCTCCTCAACCAGCGGCTGGGCAACGCCATCAGCAACGCGGAGAACTGCCGCTTTCAGAACGCGATCATCACCGGGCTTCCGGCCGGCCAGCTGAACGGCTTCCCCAACGGCGGGATCATCGGCGACTGCAACGCCTTCTCCAACCTGGACGCGACCGGCCTGGCCCTGGATCCCACATTCCAGAACCAGATCCTGAAGAGCAACAGCGTCTTCCCGTTCAGCTTCACCAAGCAGCCGTTCCGGGCCAGCGTCCAGATCTCGTTGCCGATCTTCGACGGCTTTACCCGGAACCTGCAGGTGGCCCAGGCCCGAGCCCAGGAAGACGACCTGGCCGAGAGCGTTCGGGCCCAGAATCTCCTGGTGGCCACCAACGTCTCGAGCCGGTACCTCGGCGTCCAGAGCGCGTGGCAGACCATCCAGGTGCAGGAGCAGAGCCGCCAGTCGGCGCGCGAGCAGATGCGCCTGGCGCAGGATCGCTACCGCCTCGGCGCCGGCTCCTCGCTGGAAGTGTCCGACGCGACCAACAACTTGGCACGCGCCGAAGGCGATTACGTCACCGCTGTCTACGAATACCACAAGGCCATCGCGGCGCTCGAGTTCGCGGTCGGCCGCCCACTGCGCTAACAGAGGATCGATCATGTCACGTCGTGCCAAGTGGACTCTGGGGCTCGCGATCGTCGTCGTCGTTGGCGGCGGCCTCTTCGCCCTGACGGCCGCCAAGAAGAGCGGTCGTGCCACCGAGGTCCGGCTCGAGGCGGTGGGAAGCCGCGATCTGGTCGCGGCCGTCACGGCGAGCGGCAAGATCGAAGCCGAAACCAAGGTGGATGTGAGCGCCGACATCACCGGTCGCATCACCGCCCTCGGGGTCAAGGAAGGCGACCTGGTGAAGAAGGGACAGTTCCTGCTCCAGATCGATCCGGCCCAGTACCTGTCGGTGGTGAGCCGGCTCGAGGGGCAGGTGGCCCAGATGGAGGCCTCGCTGACCCAGGCGCGCACCAATCGCGATCAGGCCAAGCGCCAGGCGGACCGGTCGCTCAGCATTCAGAAGACCAACGCCGAGCTGATCGCGCGGGAAGTCGTGGAGCAGGCGGTCCAGGCCCACGACGTGGCGGAAGCCAACTTCTCCGCCGCGCAGGCCGGCGTCGATCAGGCTCGCGCGGCCCTGGCCGAGGCGCGGTCCAACCTGGCGAAGACCCGTCTCACGGCGCCGATCGACGGCCGGGTCGTCCGGTTGGCGGTCGAGGAGGGCGAAGTCGCGGTGCCCGGGACGTTCTCCCGCGAAACCGGCCTGCTCATGACCATCGCCGATCTGTCGGTGGTGCTGGCCAAGGTCCAGGTCGATGAGACCGACGTGGTCCGCCTGCACCTGGGCGACTCCGTGTCGGTCAGCATCGACGCGTTCCCCGATACGTCGTTCGTCGGGCGGGTCACCAAGATCAGCAACAGCGCCCAGCTGACCCAGACCGGAGGCTCCAGCGGCTCCGCGACCGACCGGGCGGTGGACTTCGACGTCGAAGTCACCCTCGACCATCCCCCCGCGGGGATCCGGCCGGACCTGTCGTCCACCGCGCGTATCGTGACCGATACCCGGAAACAGTCGCTGGCGATTCCGATCATCGCGCTCACCGTGCGGCAGCATGAAGACGTGCCCAATGAGGCCAAGTCGAGCAAGGGCACCCCGGTCGGCACGCAGACCGACGGCAAGAAGCCGAAGGAGCGCGAAGGCGTGTTCATCGTGAAGAACGGCGTGGCCTCGTTCCGCCCGGTCAAGGTCGGCATCGCGGGCGACGAGTTCTTCGAGGTGATCGACGGGCTCAAGGCCGGCGACAGCGTGGTGGCCGGCCCGTATCAGGCGGTGCGCGACATGAAGGACAGCACCAAGGTGCGGCCGCAGCGCGACCTCAAGACCGGCGACGTCGCCAAGAAGACGCCATGAGCGACCTCGTCATCCAGATCCGGGACCTGGCCCGCAGCTACGTGATGGGCGCGGAGACCGTCAACGCGCTGCGCGGCGTCACCCTGGAGATCCGGCGCAACGAGTACGTGGCCATCATGGGTCCCTCCGGCTCCGGCAAGTCGACCCTGATGAATCTGATCGGCTGCCTGGATACGCCGAGCACCGGCGAGTACTGGCTCAACGGGCAGGAGGTGTCCCGGATGCCGGATGACGCGCTGGCCCGGGTGCGGAACCGCGAAATCGGCTTCGTGTTCCAGACCTTCAACCTGTTGCCCCGCGCGTCGGCCCTGCAGAACGTGGAGCTCCCTTTGGTCTATGCCGGGGTCGGCGCCCGCGAGCGGCGCCAGCGGTCCCAGGCGGCGCTCACCCGGGTCGGCCTGGGCGACCGGATGGGCCACCGCCCCAACGAGCTCTCCGGCGGGCAGCGTCAGCGCGTGGCCATCGCCCGCGCGCTGGTCAACGACCCCGCCATCCTCCTGGCCGACGAACCGACCGGAAACCTGGACAGCACCACCAGCGAAGAGATCATGAAGGTGTTCGAGAGCCTGCATGCCCAGGGACAGACCATCATCATGGTCACCCACGAACCCGACATCGCGGCCCACGCGGCCCGGGTCATCGTGCTCCGGGACGGCCGGGTCGCCAGCGATACGACGAACACGCGGAACGCGGCGGCCTGACATGATGATCCGGGACGCGGTCAAGATCGCGCTCAATACCATCCGCACCCAGAAGCTGAAGAGCTTCTTCTCGCTGTTGGGCGTGCTGATCGGCGTGACGTTCCTGATCGCCGTCGTCTCGATCGTGCAGGGCATGAACGTGTACATGGAAGACCAGTTCGCCAACCGGCTGGTCGGGCTCAACACCTTCCAGCTCCGCCGGATGCCGAACTTCAATTCCGGCAACGTGACCGACGACATGTGGCGCTCGTGGCAGCGCCGGCCCCGGATCAACTACGCCGAGGCCGCGTATATCGAAACCCACATGAAGACGCCGGCGATCTTTTCGCGCTACTGCAGCCAGCGGATGTCCCTCATCTGGGAGGGCAAGACCGCCAAGGACGTGGATGTCTGGACCGCGGACGCGCCCATCTTCACCATCAAGAGCTTCGACATCGAAGCCGGCCGCACCTTCACCCCGCAGGAGGCGCGGGCCGGTCAGGCCGTGGCCGTGATCGGGTGGGAAGTGGCCGACAAGCTCTTCAAGGGCGCCGATCCGCTGGGCAAGTCGGTCACCATCCAGGGGCTTCCCTACCGGGTGGTGGGCCGGGTCGCCAAGCAGGGGACGATCTTCGGTATCTCCCTGGACAAGTTCGCCGTCGTGCCCTTCGATGCGCCGGTCCACCGGGCCGCCTGCCGCCTGGGCTTCATGGACGAGCTGCATGTCCACACCGCCAACATCGCCTCGATGCAGACGGCGCTGGGCGAGGTGGAGGAAATGATGCGGATCCAGCGCCGCTTGAAGCCGGCCCAGGAGGACAACTTCGCCATGCAGACGGCGGAAGGAGCCCTCGAGGGGTGGAAGAAGATTTCCCGGTTCCTGATGCTCGCGCTCCCGCTGCTGGTGGGGATCTCGGTCGTCGTGGGCGGCATCGTGATCATGAACATCATGCTCATGGCCGTGGCGGAGCGGACCGTCGAGATCGGCATCCGCAAGGCGCTGGGCGCCAAGCGCCGCGATATCCTGGCCCAGTTCGTGGTGGAATCCGCCACGATCTCCACGGTCGGGGCCGGCATCGGCATCATCACCGGCATCGGGCTCGCGTTCCTGGTTCGCGCCGTGACGCCGCTTCCGGCCGCGGTGGCTCCCTGGTCGGTCGCCGCCGGCGTCATTCTCGGGGTCAGCGTGGGCATGATCTTCGGGATCTACCCGGCCAACCGGGCCGCCAAGCTGGATCCCATCACCGCCCTGAGGGCCGAATGAAGAACACGCGCGGGGGCTCGATCGCTCGGGTGTTCGAAGGCATGGGCATGGCGCTGGATTCGGTGCGGGCCAACAAGGTGCGCGCGTCGCTCACCATCCTGGGCGTCGCCATCGGCGTGATGGTGGTGATCACCATGGCCTCCGCCATCACCGGCGTGAACCGCGCCGTGGCCAAGCAGCTCGAGACGCTGGGACCCAAGACCTTCTTCGTCTTCCGGTTCTTCCAGGGCGGCCTCAACATCTCCGACGGCTCGGACGAGATGTCGCCCTGGCGGCGGAACCCGTGGCTCACCACCGAGGAGGCCCAGCTGATCCGCGGCCTGCCCTCCATCAAGGACGTGGGATACCGCGAGGGATCCGGCGGTCCGGTGAGCTACGGCGACCAGAAGCTCTCCAGCGTCAGCATCACCGGCTTTACCACCAACTGGCCCAACGTCTCGGGCGGCACCATCACCCAGGGGCGCAACTGGACCGATATCGAATTCGCCGCGGGCAGCAACGTCGCGGTCATCAACGACAAGATGGCCGATACCTTCTTCCCCGGCCTCGATCCGATCGGCAAGCGCATCAAGATCTACGGCGAGCCGTTCACGGTGGTCGGGGTCTACGCCGAAGCGGCGAGCCTCTTCGGAGGCGCGTCCAGCCCGATCGTGAACATCCCGCACACCACGTTCACCAAGGTGGCCGACTGGTTCAAGGGATGGCTGGACTTCGTGGTCCTGCCCAATGACTCGGCGACCGTGGCCCAGGCCCAGGACGAGGTCATCGCGGCGCTCCGGGTCAAACGCGGCCTCAAGCCGTCGCAGGAGAACAATTTCTCGGTGGTGACCCAGGACAAACTGATGGACACCTTCAACAGCGTCACCAGCGGATTCTTCCTGGTGATGCTGGCGCTCTCCAGCGTCGGGCTGCTGGTGGGCGGCGTCGGTGTCGTGGCGATCATGATGATCTCGGTGACCGAGCGCACCCGGGAGATCGGCGTGCGGAAGGCGCTGGGCGCGACCCGCCGGGAGATCCTCTTCCAGTTCCTGGTCGAAGCCTCCTCGCTCACCTTGCTGGGCGGCGGCATCGGACTCGCCGTCGGGGCGCTGCTCGCGTGGGCCATCGCCAAGTTCACCCCGATTCCCGCCGCGGTGCCGCTGTGGTCGGTCGTGGCGGCCCTGGTCATGTCGGCGGTCACCGGAGTCTTCTTCGGTATGTACCCGGCCACCAAGGCGAGCCGATTGGACCCGGTGGAGGCGCTGCGCTACGAGTAAAGGCGGTAAGGCGGTAGGGCGGTAAGGCGGTAGGGCGGTAACCCTCTCCCGCCCTACCGCCCTACCGCCCTCCCGCCCAGTTTTCGGCCATGCCCCTCGCAGAAGCCCTCTTCCTCGCCATCGAAGCCATCCGAAGCGCCAAGCTGCGCTCCTTCTTCACCCTGCTCGGCATCATCGTCTCGGTCGGGTTCCTGGTCGCCGTCGTGGCGATCATCCAGGGCATGAATTCGTACGTTCGCGACAATCTCCGTGGCGCCATGATCGGCACCAATTCCTTCCAGGTGCGCCGCTGGCCGATCGCCATGGGCATCATCGACGACTCGACCGTCCGGGAGCTCAACAAGCGCCCCATCATCTCCAAGACCGACGCGGCCGCCGTTCGGGCGGCGCTTCCCGACGCCGAGGCCGTCTCCCTGCAATCGGGGTGGCCGACCCCCACTCGGGACGTGACCTACAAGAACCGGACGGTGGGGAGCGTGACGATCTTCGGGGTGACCCCCGACTACCAGGTGGTCCAGGACTACAAATTCACCGATGGGGATCCGATCGCGGAGCCCGATGTCAACGATCGCCGGCTGGTGGCCGTCATCGGAAGCGAGATCGCGGAAAAGCTGTTCGACGATCCCGCGCTCGCCGTCGGCAAGAAGATCCGCATCGGGGCCACCGAGTTCACGGTCAAGGGAGTGGTCGCCAAGAAGGGACGGATGCTGGGCCAGTCGTTCGACGGCTTTGCGCTGCTTCCGATCAGTACCTTCGAGGGGATTCACGGCCGGCGCCTGACCACCACGATCTCGGTCAAGATGCACGATCCCGAAGAGCTTCCCGGCGGCATGGACCGGGCCGAGGAGGCGATGCGGCTGGCCCACCGGCTCCGGCCCGGCGAAGCCAACGACTTCACGGTGGACAAGGCCGATGCGCTGGTCGCGTTCTGGACCCGCCTGACCGGGGTGCTGTTCACCATCATCCCCGCGGTCGTGTGCATCGGCATCGTGGTGGGCGGGATCGTGATCATGAACATCATGCTGATGTCGGTCAACGAGCGGACCCACGAAATCGGCATTCGGAAGTCCCTCGGCGCCCGGCGGCGCGACATCCACCGGCAATTCCTGGTCGAGGCGATCCTGCTCTCCATGATGGGCGGGGTGTTCGGTATCCTCGGCGGGGCCCTGCTGGCGCAGCTGATCGCCTCCATCAGCCCCTTGCCGGCCCGGGTCACCGCCTGGTCGGTCGGGGTGGCCCTGGCCCTGGGAGCCGGCACCGGAATCATCTTCGGCGTCTACCCGGCAAGCCGTGCGGCGCGGCTCGATCCCATCACCGCGCTGCGCCAGGAATAGCGGATGTTCATTCGCAATCTCGAGGAGGGCATGAGCGTGGCGGCGGACAATCTCCGCGCCAACAAGCTGCGCTCCTTTCTGACCATCCTGGGGGTGGTCATCGGGGTCTCCACCGTGATGCTGATGGCCTCCATCGTGGACGGCGTCAAGACCCAGATCTTCAACGCCCTCAACGCCGCCTCGCCCAACGCATTCTACGTGATGCGGTTCTTTTCCCAGACTCCGCTCAATCCGGACAACCTTCCCTATGAGGTGCGGATCCGGCCGGTCCTCAACGAGCTGGATGCCGCCGCGATCGCGCGGGAAGCGGACGTCCGCCACGCCGGGGTCTGGGTGCAATCCTTCAATCGGGTCGAATACCAGGGCGAGTCGTCGCAACCCGTGCTGATCTATGGCGCGGACGACAGCTTCCTCCAGATCAACGGCGGCAATCTGGCCGCCGGACGCAACTTCACCCCGGCTGAATTGAACGGCGGGGAGGTCGCCGTGCTGGAGATCGAGCTCTCCCGGCGACTCTTCGGCCGGCAAAATCCCCTGGGACAGATGGTCAAGATCGGGGGCCGGCCCTTTCGCGTGATCGGGATCTGGCAGCGGCCCGACAACGCCTTTCAGCCCCCCGGGTTCAGCATCGGGGGCATGGTCCCCTACCAGGTGGCCAAACACGCCTTCCACTACAGCGATACCAACGACCTCTTCATCGTGGTGCTGGGGCGGGAGGGCATCTCGGTGGACCGTGCCAAGGACGAGGCGACCGTGGCCCTGCGGCGCCACCGAGGGCTCCGTCCGGGCATGCCCAACACCTTCGACTTCATCACCCAGGACCAGATCCTGGACACGATGAATTCGCTCACCTCGATGTTCTTTCTGGTGATGACGGCCATCTCCAGCGTGGCCCTGCTGGTCGGCGGCATCGGTGTCATGGCGATCATGATGGTGTCGGTCACCGATCGCACCCGGGAAATCGGGCTGCGGATGGCGTGCGGCGCGACCCGCCGCGAAATCCTCTGGCAGTTCCTGGTCGAGGCATCCACCTTGACGCTGATCGGAGGGCTGGCCGGCATTCTGGTCGGGCTGACCATGGGAGAAGTGGTCAAGCGCCTGCTGGGGCTCGAAGCCAGCGTGCCGCTCTGGAGCGCGGTGGTGGCGACGATGGTGTCGATCGGGATCGGATTGATCTTCGGATTGCTGCCTGCCAACCGCGCGGCCCGCATGGACCCGGTGGAGGCGCTGCGGCACGAGTGAGAGGCTAGGAGGGTAAGACGCTAGGAGGCTAAGAGGGCAAGGTAGACTCCTAGCGTCATAGCGTCCTAGCCTCTTACATCGACTGCACCGACAGCCTCACCACGTCCTCCACCATCACCGTCTCGTGGGTGTAGAACGGCTCCCCGTAACGGGTCCGGATCAGCGAGCCGTAGTGTCCATTCTGATGCTCGACGCGGCTGTACAGATCCTGCCCGGTGGGAAAGATCTCCCCCGCGCTGACCGCGGCGTCGAACTGGCTCGCATAGCAGCGGATCGCCGCCATCTTGCGCTCGAATTGCTCGGTGATATCCACCACGAACGTCGGCTTGAGGGGATCCTCGCGGTAGGACAGCGCATAGAGGATCTTGTGGGGCCGGTGGGGCGCGCCATCGGCTTCGTACTTGGAAAGTCCGGCCAGGAAACAGGCGTCCCGTCCCAGCTCCGACGCGATCCGGTGATCGGGGTGGCGGCCCACCGGAAACGGCAGAATCACCACCCGCGGCGCGAAGTGGCGAATGGCCTCGACCACCACACGGCGAGAGCGCTCGTCGTTCTCGAGGTGGGCGTCGGGCAGACCGGCGTTCCGCCGCTCGGAAACTCCCAGAATCTTCGCCGCCGCCTCGGCCTCCTGGGCCCGGAGCGGCGCACTGCCCCGGGTGCCCGTCTCACCCGCGGTCAGGTCGAGGATTCCGGTCGCGTGTCCCTGGTCGCGCGCCTTGAGCAGGGTCCCGGCGCAGGTGAGCTCGACATCGTCCCGGTGCGCCGCAATGGCAAGGAGATCGACTGGCATCGGCGAAAGGTAAGAGGTGAGGTAGATTTCCCCCATGCCCAAGGACCCCGTCTACCTGGACCACGCCGCCACCTCACCGGTCCGTCCCGAGGTGCTCGAGGCCATGCTGCCGTTCCTCGGCAGCGCCAGTTTCGGCAACCCGTCGAGCTCCCACCGGTTCGGCCGCGCCGCCCGGGCCGGGCTGGAGCAGGCCCGGCGGGAAGTAGCGGCCGCCCTGGGCGCTGAGCCGTCCCAGGTGGTGTTTACCTCCGGCGGCACGGAGGCCGACAACCTCGCCGTAATCGGTGCCGCCTCCGCCGCCGCGCATCATGGCGGAGCCATGCTGGTGGCGGTCTCCGCCATCGAGCACAAGGCGGTGCTCGCCGCCGCGCACCAGGTGTCCCACCAGGGGGGCGAAGAGATCATCCTCCCGGTGTTGCCCAGCGGACAGCTCGACCTCGACGCCCTGGACGAGGCGCTGCGCCGCAAACCCGCCGTGGTGTCGGTGATGTGGGTGAACAACGAGATGGGCGCGCGGCAGCCGATCGAAGTCATTGCGGAGCGCTGCAGCGCGGCCGGGGTCCTGCTGCATACCGACGCCGTGCAGGCGTTCGGGAAGGTCCCGGTCGCCATCCAGCACCTCTCCTGCGCGCTGCTCACCATCTCGGGCCACAAGATCGGCGCGCCGAAGGGCATCGGCGCGCTGATCGTCCGGGACCGCAAGGCGGTCGAGGCCACCATCCACGGTGGCGGCCAGCAGTTCGGCCTCCGGCCCGGGACCGAGAACGTGGCCGGCGCGGCGGCCCTCGGGCGGGCCGCGACCCTCGCCGCCCAGGACCAGGCCTCGCTCGCTGAGCGGCTCGGGGCCCTGCGCGATCGGCTCTGCGCCGAGCTTCGGGCCGCGGTGCCGGACCTGGTGGTGCATGGAGAAGGGGGGCCCCGCGCGCCCCATATCCTGAACATCGCGGTGCCGGGCACCGACAGCGAGGCGCTCCTCATGCACCTGGATCTGGCCGGAGTCGCGGCCTCGGGCGGATCCGCCTGTTCCACCGGGGCCATGGAGCCCTCGCATGTGCTGACGGCGATGGGCGTGCCTCGGGCCCTCGCGCTGGGCTCGATTCGGATGAGCCTGGGCCACGAGTCGAAGCCGGCCGACGTCGACCGGGTGGTCGAAGTCTTTCCCTCCGTGGTCGACAAGGTCCGCAAGCTCTCGGTGGTGCTGGGACGTGCGTAAGAAGGTGCTCGTCGCCATGTCCGGCGGGGTCGACAGCTCGGTCGCCGCCGCCCGCCTGGTTCGCCAGGGATACGAGGTCGTCGGGGCCACGATGAAGCTGTTCTGCTATGGAGACAGCGTCCCCGACCGGCCCTGCTGCTCGCTCGACTCCATCAACGACGCGAAGGATGTCGCGGCCGCGCTGGGCGTGCCGCACTTCGTGCTGAACCTGGAAGACCGGTTCTCCCGCCACGTCATCGAGAACTTCGTCACCGAATACAGCCGCGGACGCACCCCCATTCCCTGCGTGCGCTGCAACTCCTTCACCAAGTTCCGGGACCTCCTGGCCCACGCCGATTCGCTGGGCTGCGATTTCATCGCCACCGGACACTACGCCGTGGCGCGGGATGGCGGCTTGTTCCGCGGCCAGGATCCCGCCAAGGATCAGAGCTACTTCCTCTGGGGCATCGACCGGGCGGTGGTGGCCCGGATGCTGACGCCGGTGGGCGAGATGACCAAGGCGGAAACCCGCGCCCTGGCGCGGGAGCTGGCGCTCACCACCGCGGACAAGCCCGAATCGGTGGAGATCTGCTTCGTTCCCGGCGACGACTATGCCGCCGTGCTGGAGCAGCATCTTCCCGCCGACGCCCCGGCTCTCTCGCCCGGACCGTTCGTCACCAGCGCCGGGGATGTCGTCGGGCAGCACGCCGGATTCGCCCGGTACACCGTGGGCCAGCGCAAGGGGCTTCCCGGCGGCCGGAGCCTGCCCCTGTATGTGCTCGCCATTCGCCCCGAGGATCGCGCCGTCGTGGTCGGCCATGCCGGCGAGCTCGGCAGCGTGCACGTGCGGCTCGACGAGCTCAACTGGCTGTCGGCTCCGCTCTCGGTCGGCAGTCGCTGTGAAATCCAGATTCGCTATCGCGCCGCGGCCGTGCCGGCCACCGTCACGCACGTCGACGACACCGGGATGGTCCTGTTGAGCGATACTCCGCTGCGCGCCGTTACGCCCGGTCAGTCGGGCGTCCTCTACAGCCGCCAGGGACAGGTTCTGGGCGGTGGAGTCATCACATGATGGGAAAGCTCGCGCTGATCGCCGCCGGGGCGGTTTCGCTCCTCGCGACCCCCGGCTCGCTCCTCGCGCAAAAACAGCCGATCACCTTCGAGACATTCCTCGCGCTACAGATCAGCGGGGATCCCCGGCTCTCTCCGGACGGCCGGACCGTGGCGTTTACCGTCACGGTCCCATCGCTGCAGGACAACCGGAATGTGTCGCGGGTCTGGATCGCGCCGGTCGCCGGCGGCACACCGAAGCAGCTCACCAACGGGCCGGGCACCGATCTGGCCCCGCGCTGGGCGCCGGACGGACACGCCGTCGCCTTCGTCTCCACCCGCGGCGGCAGCCCCCAGGTCTGGACCGTCGATCTGGCCGGCGGAACCGTGAGTCAGGTCACCAATATCGAGAGCGGAGTCAACGATTTCTTCTGGGCGGCGGATGGGCGGTCGCTTTACGTCACCAGCGACGTCAAATGGCCGGTCGACGGACAGGAAATTGACCGGCGCAATGGCGCCTACCCCACCCAGGCCAGGATCTGGGACAATCTGTTCTACCGGCACTGGAATGAATGGCGGGCCGGCCTGCGGTCCCATGTGCTTCGCGCCGGCCTCACCGACAAGTCGGTCACCGATCTGACTCCCATCGATCGCGACGTCCCCACCCTGGCGCTGGGCGGGAACGATGTCGCCGCCGATACGTCGGGGAATCTGCTGGTGACGTACAACAACGATGCCGACGTCGCCCAGAGCACCAACAACGATATTTTCCTGGTTCGCGGCGGCAACCGGCAACCCGAGCAGATCACCACTCGCCAGGGGAACGACAACTCGCCCGCCTTCTCCCCCGATGGGCAGCTCATCGCCTACCTGTCGATGGAGACGCCCGGCTTCGAGGCCGACCGGCAGCAGCTGATGGTGTACGAGCGGGCTGGGCGACGGCACCGGTCCCTGACCGCGACCTGGGATCTCAACATCGTCAGCTTCGCCTGGGCCCCCAATTCCCGCACCCTGGTGCTCGAAGTCGAGGAGCGCGGGAATCACAACCTCTACACCCTCGACGTCGCGTCGATGCGCCGGACCCGGATCGTCGGCGGTGGCCTCAACAGCAATCCGCAGGTGAGTCCCGACGGAAGCCGGGTGGTGTTCCTGCGCCAGTCCGCCACGCTGCCGCCCGAGATCTTTACCGTCGGCGTCGATGGGACCGGACTCCATTCCCTGGCGCCGCTCAACGCCGCCGCGCTGGCCGGGCTGGATCTGGCGCCGCTGGAAAGCTTCAGCTTCGTCGGCGCCCTGGGCGACTCGGTCCAGTCCTGGCTGCTCAAGCCGCCCGGATTCAATCCGGCCCGGAAGTATCCCCTGCTCTACATCGTGCACGGGGGCCCCCAGGTGCCGATGCTGGATTACTGGGGCGCGCGGTGGAACTACCACATGTTCGCGTCGCGGGGATACGTCGTGGCGGTGGTGAACTTCCACGGCACCCCGGGCTGGGGGCAGAAGTTCGTCAACAGCATCTCGAAGCATTGGGGCGACTATCCCTACGAAGACCTGATGAAGGGCCTCGATGTGGTGGCCGCGCTGCCGTATGTCGACAGCACCCGCATGGGCGCCGCCGGCGCGTCCTACGGGGGCTACATGATCAACTGGATGGAGGGCCACACCGATCGCTTCAAGGCGATGGTCTCCCACGACGGGATCTTCAACCTCGCCAGCGCGCAGGGGGCCAGCGAAGAGCTCTGGTTCCCCAACCACGAGTTCGGTCCCGGCGGAGTCACCAATCCCGAGACCCGCGCCATGCTGGATCGCTGGTCGCCCCACATGTTCGCCGAGCGCTGGAAGACGCCGATGCTGGTGGTACACGGCCAGCAGGACTTCCGCCTGGAGCTGTCGGAAGGATTGCAGGCCTTCACCGCCCTGAAGATCCGAAACGTCCCCGCGAAAATGCTGTACTTCCCCGATGAGGGACACTGGGTGCTGAAGCCGCGGAATCGTCGGATCTGGTGGGACACGCTCCTCGACTGGATGGACACCTACCTCCGTCCCGGAGCCACGAACAATACCCCATAGGGGTATATTGGCGGGCCCAGATCACATTTTGTAACGCTTCCGATTGACGCCCGCCGGAGCGCGTATCTTTCGCCCATGTCCGAAGAGCTCGTAGCCCCCGTTGCCATCAGGCCCCCCGGCGAACACCCCATTGCGGCGCCACCGCCACCCGATCTGCGGGCGCCGTCCCTGTACATCAATCGCGAGCTCTCCTGGCTCGAGTTCAATCGTCGGGTCCTGTACGAGGCCAGGGATCCCCGTACCCCGCTGCTCGAGCGGGTCAAGTTTCTGTCCATCTTCGGGTCCAATCTCGACGAGTTCTTCCAGGTGCGGGTCGCCGGCCTCCGGGAGCAGGTGTGCGCCAAGGTCACCGACCTGACCGACGACGGCATGACCCCCGAGGATCAGCTGGCGCGGATCGGCCCGTTGGTGCGGGAGCTCCAGCAGGAGCACGGCAACATCCTGACCGGCGACGTGATCCCCAGCCTCAAGGAGCGGGGTATCACGCTGATCACGGCGCCCGAGGACCTCACCCCCGACGATGTCGCGCATATCCGGCAGGAGTTCACCGACAAGGTGTTTCCGGTGCTCACCCCGCTGGCGGTGGACCCGGCGCACCCTTTCCCCTACATCTCGAACCTCTCGTTGTCCCTCGCGGTCATTCTCCGCAGCGACGGCGGCGAGGAGCGATTTGCCCGGGTCAAGGTCCCCAAGATTCTCTCACGCTGGGTCCACCTTCCGGGGACGCACCGCTACGTGCCCCTCGAGCTGGTCATCGCGGCCAATCTCGAGCTGCTGTTCCCCGGCGTGGAAATCCTGGGCTGTTACCCGTTTCGAATCACCCGCAACACCGACCTCGAGATCGACCCCGATGAGGCGGACGATCTGCTGTCCCTGATCCAGGAGGAGGTCCGAAACCGTCGGTTCGCGGAGGTGGTGCGCCTGGAAGTTCATCCCGGCATGCCGGAGTCGCTGCGGCAGCTCCTGATCGCCGAGCTGAACGCCGATCAGGATACCGACGGCCTGCCGCTCACCCCCCAGGACGTCTTCGAGGTGTGCGGCCTGCTCGATGCCACCGATCTCATGACCATTGCCGGCCTCGAGATCCCCGACCTGCGGGATCCGCCCTTCCTTCCGGCGGTGCCGAGCCGTCTCGCCGGCGGGCGCAACATCTTCGACATCATCCGGGAAGGGGATGTCTTCGTCCATCATCCCTACGAAAGCTTTGCCGCGAGCGTCGAGCGCTTCATCCAGACCGCCACCGAGGACCCCGACGTCCTGGCCATCAAGATGACGCTCTACCGCACCGGGGGAGACTCCCACATTGCGCGACTCCTCGCCAACGCGGCCGAGCGGGGCAAGCAGGTGGTGGTGCTGATCGAGCTGCAGGCCCGCTTCGACGAGGAAAACAACATCCGTTGGGCCCAGCGGTTCGAGGACGTCGGCGTGCATGTGAGCTACGGCGTGGCCGGGCTCAAGACCCACGCCAAGGTGATCCTGGTGGTCCGGCGGGAGGGCGATCAGATCCGCCGGTACGTGCACATCGCGACCGGCAATTACGCCCCCAAGACCGCGAGGCTCTACACCGACTTCGGGCTGTTCTCCTGTGATCCGGACCTGGGCGCCGACCTGTCCGATCTCTTCAACGTCCTGACCGGCTTTGCCAGTCCGACCGGGTATCGCAAGCTGGTAGTGGCCCCATCCGGCATGCGGAAGCGGCTGGTCGAGCTGATCCGCGGCGAGATCGACCGGGCCCAGTCCGGACAGCCGGCCCGGATTTTCGCCAAGATGAATTCACTGGTCGACCGGGAGATGATCGCGCTGCTCTACGAGGCGTCGCGCGCCGGGGTCACCGTGGATCTGATCGTACGGGGCATCTGCTGCCTCAGACCGGGCATCCCCGGCGTCAGCAATCGCATTCGGGTCTTGAGCGTCATCGGTCGCTTCCTGGAGCATTCCCGTGCCTGGCTCTTCGGGGGCGACGGAGATACCGAGGTCTATATCAGTTCTGCGGACTGGATGCCCCGGAACCTGGACCGGCGCATCGAAGCGGCGGTTCCGCTCGAGGTACCCGGGCACCGGGAAGCGGTGCGCCAGCTGCTCGAGCTCATGTGGACCGACAACCGCCAGGGCTGGGATATGGGCACCGATGGTTCGTGGACCCAGCGGACCCCGGATGAGAAAGAAATCGCGACCCACCGGGCCTTGATCGATCGCTACAAATCCCCCAAGCCCGAAACCAACTGAGGCCCGCCCTTCCCGTCAGGCCAGGGTGATCGCGGTCCCGCGGCCCGCGGCGACCGCCCTTTCGTAGCTCACTGCCGCCGCGGCAACGTCCTCGATCGCCGTGCCGGTACTGTCGAAGACGATGATCTCGTCCCGGCTGACGCGCCCCCGCTTCGACCCGGTTACGACGTCAGCGAGCTCGGCGTGGACATCGCCTTCGGTCATGACGCCGGCCGCGAGGGCGTGGTGCAGGTCTCCGATCGCCACGCACTGGGCCAGAATATCCACGACGACGGTCGCCGCCTCGAGCAGCCTCGGATGAAGCTCGCACTTCTCGGCATCGTCCGCCCCCACCCCAGCCACAAAGGTTCCGGCCCGGACATGCTCGAGTCCCAGAAATGCCGTTCTCGAAGGAGTGCAGGTCACGATGACATCCGATTCGGCGGCACGTCGGAAGACTTCGGCGGCATCGACCGCTTCAGCTTCGACGTGAAGAACGTCGCGGGCCCACGCGGCCACCCGTTGGGCGGCTTCCGCGTTCGAGTCGTGGACGAAGATCCGCGCGATTGGGAGCACGCGCGACAGGCATTCGAGCTGAATGGGACCCTGGAGCCCGCATCCGAAGAGGGTGCACGTGCTGGATTCGGGCCGAGCCAGGTACCGACCCGCGACGGCGGTCGCGGCGCCGGTCCGAAGCCGAGTGATCTCCATCGAGTCCAAGAGGGCGAGGACTCTCCCGTCCTCGGCGTCCGCCAGAATGACGACGCCCTGGATCGTCGGCAAGCCATGCCGCGTCGGATTGCCGGGAAAATTGCCGTTGAGCTTGCAGGCGAAATAGCGCCGCGACAGCTCCAGGGAAGCCAGCTTGGCATGGAAGCCACCAGCGGCCACCCTGACACCCAGAGCCGGCGGAGAGACGCTTAGGCCGGCCGCGTGACGCCGGAAGGCCTCCTCGACCGCGGCGATGCAATCGGTCGCCGGCAGGAGGGCTCGGACATCGGCCCCGGTCAGGAGCAGCGTCGCGGTGCTCACGGGGCCGCTGGTACCAGACCGGCGGCGCTGGCCACGAGACCGGCCACCGCACCACCCAGGACCAGCACGCCCGTGGGGACCCGAGTGCGCGCCATCAGCACGAGCGCTGCCATCGCGATCAGCGCGGTGGGGGCATCGATGATGGCTCGCCGGCCCAGGACCACGCACGCGCCCGCGATGGCGCCCGCGGCGGCGGCGGTGACTCCGCGGACAAAACCCTTCACCCCCGGCTTCTCGACAAACCGGGTCAGCAGCGGCAAGGCCGTCACCGTGATCAGAAATGCCGGGAGGAATACCCCGGCCGTCGCCGCGGCGGCCCCGGTGACTCCGGCCACCAGAAAACCGATGAACGCGGCGGTGATGACCACCGGGCCCGGCGTCAGCATCGCCACGGCGATGGCATCGAGGAATTGCCGCTCCGAGAGCCATCCGTGCTGGGTCACGACTCCGGCGTAGAGAAACGGCACGATCGCCAGCCCGCTCCCGAAGACGAACGCGCCCGCCTTCGCGAAATACCAGAAGAGCTGGGGCACCACCGTGACCGAGGCGACGATCCCCCGGCGCGCCGGGATCATCCCCATCAGGCCGGCGAGTGGGAAGAGCCAGAGGACTTCCTCGGCCCGCCAGGCGGTCACCACCGCGAGCGTGGCGGCGATTCCCCAGAGCACGGGGTCCCGTCCCGCGGTACTCCTCGCCAGCCGGACGGCCGAGAGCACGATCACGCCGATGACGACTGCGCCGACGCCATAAAAGGCGATCGCGATCCACGACATCCCGCCGGCCCGCACGTAGAGCGCGCCCAGCAGCAGCGTCAGCAGAAAGGAGGGGGCCACAAACGCCATGAGCACCACGGTCGCTCCCCGGATCCGGGAATGCAGGAATCCCAGGCAGACGGCCACCTGGGCGGCGAGCGGGCCGGGAGCCAGCTGGGAGAGGGCCAGGCTCTGAGAAAAATCGTCGCGGGAAAACCAGCCGCGCTCGACCACCAGTTCCCTCCGCATGGACTCGACCAGGGCGATCGGACCGCCGAATCCGGTGGCGCCGAGGCGCAGGAAATAGGCGGAGAGCCGGCGGAGGGAAGGCGGATCCGCCCCGGCGTCCGGCATCAGTGCCGCGAGGTGAAGCGGGTATGGAGGCTCTCGAAGAGCGGCCCCGCGCGGGCGATGCGCTCGGCATCGTCGGATTCGGACTCGGCGATCCCTTCGATCAACGCGGCGATGCCCGCGGTTTCCGGCCGGCCGTATTTCACGTCCTTGCAGTCGATGTCACGAATCACTTCTCCCATGGCCACGAGGGCGGGATCCGCGATCTGAAAACGCTCCAGCAGGACCTGGAAGGTGCAGCGATCGCCGACGTGGGTGTACTCGGCGTCGAACATGTCGAAGCGGAGCTCGCCGGGCTCGGGGTGATAGCCCTTGGCGGCCACGAACTTGAACCGGGCCCTGGGATCGATGAAGCGAAGGATCAGCCACGCGCTGGCCATGCGGTCCACGTGCACTCCGCGCCTCGTCACCCAGATGCGGCCGGCCGCGACGCTGTCGCGGGCCGCCGTCCCGGGCGAGAGGGTCGATGCCGGCTCCTCGGGGTGGAACATGGCCTGGATCTCCTCGTCGCTGATGCCGTCCACGAAGGCGGTGTCGCAGATCATGGCCTCGCCCCCCTCGGCGCGGATTTCGGTGGCGAGCCACTGGAAATCTTCCAGGGAGTCCTCCGAATGGGGCAGCACGTAGACCGAATTCTTGAGCGCCGCGGCGCCGATGCCGTGGAGGCGGCGCCGGACTTTGACGCGCAGATAATCGGGTTTGGGGGGGAGGCGGTGAATCAGGAGCAGCCAGCGTTGGCCGGCCGTTGAACTCGGGGGAGAAGATACGATTGAATCACGCATTGATTCAATTGTATCTTCGCTGGTCTACATCGTCAAGATCTCAGTGAGCCAGTCCGGTCGACTCGGCAAACTTCCGAAGCAGCTCCGCCTGTTCCTCGGTGAGGCTCTCGGGGACGGTCACGTTCACCACCACGATCATGTCACCCTTCCGGTCGCCCTTGGCGATCCCCTCCCCTTTGATCCGGAACTTGCGGCCCGGCTGGGTGCCGGCGGGAATCTTGAGCACCACCTTCTTGCCGTCGAGGGTTTTCACGCGGAGACGGCTGCCCAGGGCCGCCTGGGCGAGGTTGATGGTCACCTCGGCGATGAGGTCGTGTCCCTCGCGACGGTAGAACTTGTCGGGCTGCACCTGGAAGGTGACCATCAGGTCACCCGCGGGGCGTCCGCTCCCGCCCGACCCGCCCTGGCCCTTGAGCCGGATCCGGGTGCCGTTCTCCGCGCCGGCCGGCACCGTGATCATCATCCGCTTCTCGACCTGGGTCTCTCCCGCGCCGCTGCAGGTGGGGCATTTCTCCGAGGGAATCTTGCCTCGCCCGCGGCACATGGGGCACGGACGATTGACCGCGAACCCGCCCTGCCCGAAGGAAATCGTGCCCCGGCCCTTGCACTCGGGGCACTGGGACATCGTGGCACCGGGCGCGGCGCCGCTGCCCCCGCAGGTCTCGCAGGGCCCGTTGGTGGACAGCGTGATCGGGATCTTGCCACCCAGCGCGGCGGTCCGGAACGGCACCTCGAGAACGACCTCGACGGTCTCGCCCTTGGGCTCTTCGCGTTTGTTTCCCCGGCCGAAGATCGACGAGAAGATGTCGCCCAGCCCGCCCATCTCACCGAAGTCGAAGACCCCGCTGTCGTCCGGCTGGCCTCCCTGCGGTCCCGGGCGTCCCCCGCCGCGCGGGGACGACCGAGACTGGCCCAGGTCGAAGGCACCCAGACGCCGCATGGTGTCGTACTTCTTCCGTTTTTCGGGATCCGAGAGGACGCTGTGCGCCTCCGAGATCTGCTTGAACGTCTCGGCGGCTTCGGGCTTGTTGGGATTGGCGTCGGGGTGAAACTGCTTGGCGAGCTTCCGGTACGCCTTCTTGACCTCGTCAGCGGTCGCCTTTTCCGAGATCCCCAGGATCTGATAGAAGTCCTTGGACGCCACTTACGCGTCGCCTCCCGAGGAGTACACCTGCACCATGGCGGGGCGCACCAGGTTGCCCTTGAAGCGATAGCCCACCGCAAAGGTCGCGGCGACTACGTGATCCTGCTCCGGCGTGGGTGGCGTGAGCGCCGATACCGCCTCGTGTATCGAGGGATCGAAGGGCTGTCCCGCCGGGTCGATTCGTTCCAGGCCCGCCGCCTCGAGCTCCTTGCGCAGCTTCTTGTCCACCAGCGCGGTGGCCTCCAGGAGCGCAGCCGGCGGCGTCCCCGGATCACTGGCCGCGACCCGGTCCAGGTCGTCGAGGATGTCCAGCAGTCGCATCACGAGGGCGGCCTGGGCCCGGTCGGTGAGCTCGAGGCGTTCCTTGGCCACCCGCTTCCTGAAATTGTCGAACTCGGCGGCGAGCCGGAGATGGCGGTCCTGAGCCTCTCCCAGCAGTTCCTCCAGCCGGTGTACTGCCCCTTCAGGAGGTTCGGTCGGCAGGTTGACCCCAGTGGGGGCGTCTTCGACCGGGGCACTCTCCTCGAATTCCTTGCGTGTCATTGGTTCCGTGCTCTCAAAGGGTCTGATCAGGAACCTGTAATCTAGCAACCCGCGTTCCTCACGCACCTGCCGATTTGGCGTGGCGAAGCAGCCCGAAAAGGGCGAACTGGGATGCCCGGGCCCGAATCTCATCCCGGGTTCCCGGGAAGACCCATCGCACGGCCGCCACCCCGAAGTCCCCGGCAAATCCGAACCAGACCGTGCCGGCCGGCTTCTCGGGCGACCCGCCGGCGGGACCAGCGATCCCTGATACCGATACCGCCAGGTCCGCACCGTGCCGTTCCCTGACGGCCTTCGCCATGGCTTTGACGGTCTCCTCGCTTACGGCTCCGAACTCCTCGAGGATTCGGTCGGGTACGCCGAGCGCCGACTTGAGGCGGTCGGCGTAGGCGATGATGCCTCCAAGGAACACATCGGAGCTGCCGGGAATGGCGGTGATGCGTTCGCCGATCATCCCGCCGGTGCAGGACTCCGCGACCACGATGGTCTTTCCCCTGGCGCGGCATTCGTCGAGCAGGATCCCGGCCAGATCATCCCCCTCCCCGCCGTAGGCGTGGTCTCCCAACTGGACCCGGAGCCGCTCGGAGGCGGCCTGGAGCAGGCCGTCGGCCGCGGTGGATTCCATGTCCCAGGCGGTGAGGCGCAGGTCGACGCCTTCGAGCCCGGGGAGATAGGCGAGGGTCAGGGGATCCAGCGTCGCTTCGATGTCGCTGACCCGATCGGCCAGGGTCGACTCGGGAATCCCGGTGGTGCGCACCGTTCGGGACCGCACCACCCGTGCGCCGGTGCGTGGGGCCAGGCGAGGCAGCACCTCGTGGGTCATCAGCCCGCGCATTTCGATCGGGACGCCGGGCAGCATGATGACTTCGCCGAGTTCCCCGCTGATCCAGAGACCCGGCGCGGTACCCCACCGGTTCGGGAGCACGACGGCGCCGCGGGGCACTTCGGCCTGGCAGCGGTTGCGATCGGAAATCTTGCGGCCCATCCGGGCGAACCGCTCCACCAGCGCGGTCCAGAGCTCCTCCTGGAATTCGAGCTCGAGTCCGAGGAGGTCCGCCACCACTTTCTTGGTGAGATCGTCACGAGTGGGGCCGAGCCCGCCCGTCGTCAGGACGAGCCGGGTACGGCCGAGCGCCTCCGCCAGCGCGTCCCGCAGCAGCGCGGGGTCATCGGAGACGGTGGTGCGACGCACGACCCGGATCCCGGCTCCGGCCAGGGCCTGGCCCGCAAACGCCGCGTTGGTGTCCACGGTAAAGCCGAGCAGCAGCTCGGTGCCGACGGTGAGGAGCTCGAGGTCCATGCCGAAAGTTACTGCCGCGAGGAGCTATCGCTGCGAAAACAGGCCGCGATACCGGTAGAGATAGATGACGAAGGAATAAATGGTGAGGAACAGGGCGATCGCGAGCGTCACCGCCACAAACAGTCCGTGAAACTGATTCCACCACAGCGCGGCCCGCTGCCGCTCCCAGCCCATCGGCTTCATCGCGTCCCGAAACGCGAACCAGGCAATGGTCCCGCCGATGAAGATGTGCTGGAACACCGTCTTGAGCTTGCCGGGCCCCTGGGCCGAGATGATGACCCCGCGCCCCTTGGCCCAGACCCGAAAGGCGGTCATGGCGATCTCGCGTCCCAGCAGGAGCATGCAGACCCACAGCGGGATACTGCCCCAGAGCGGGATGTCGTAGAGGTCATGGCGCTGTCTGGAGATCCACCAGATCGGAACCAGGGTGGCCAGCAACAGCAGCTTGTCGGCGATCGGATCCAGCGCCTTGCCGAAGTCCGACACCTGGTTGTTGCGGCGGGCCAGAATGCCGTCCAGCACATCCGTGATCGCGGCGGCGATGAAAATCACCAGACAGATGAGCTTGGGCCAATACCCTTCGATGAACGGCAGCAGCGCGATCACCGGCGTGATCGCGATCCGCGCCACCGTCAGAATGTTGGGGAGGGTCCAGACAATGCCTGGAGCACGGGGAGCCGGAAGTGGCGTGCTCACCCCAGCGTCTTGAGTACGAGCTTGGAGATGGCGCGGAGGGTATCGAATACTCCGTCGCCGCGGAGCGCTACGGCCTCGAAGTACGGAACCCGCTCGATCCACGCCCCGTCCATCTCCTGCACCAGCATCTCCCCCGGACGGTTGGGATCGGTGAGCGGGCGCATGCGCACCGGATCCTCGACCGGCCAGCCGGGGTTCAGTGCCTCCTGGAGCTGGGCCAGCGGGGCCGCGTTGGGGAGATCGCGCTTGTTGTACTGGATGATGAAGGGCAGCCGGGTCAGGTCGAGCCCGTGCTGGGTCATGTTGTCGTAGAGATTCTGCATCGATTCGATGTTGGCTTCCATCCGCTCCATCTGGCTGTCACCCACGAACACCACACCGTCCACGCCCTTGAGGATCAGCTTCCGCGACGCGTTGTAGTAGACCTGACCCGGGACGGTGTAGAGATGGAACCGGGTCTTGAATCCCCGAATGGTGCCGAGATCGACCGGAAGAAAGTCGAAGAAGAGCGTACGCTCGGTTTCGGTGGCGAGCGAGATCATCTTCCCCTTGCTGGCCGGAGCGACCTTCTCGTAGATGTACTCGAGGTTGGTCGTCTTGCCGCCGAGCCCGGGCCCGTAGTACACGAGTTTGCAGTTGATCTCGCGCGACGCGTAGTTGATGAGCGACATGCGGGCGCGGCCTCAGATTCCGAAGAGTTTGTCGATTTCGTCCTCGGCTTCTCCCACGAAGCCGGTCTCCATCCCTCGCTCACCCGCCGCTTCCCGGGCGAACATCGCGGTGAAGAGCCCGGAGAGCTCCTCCACCACGTTCCGGACCCGGAGCTTGACCAGCCCGAGCGTGGTCCGGTTATCGAAGAGCACCACCAGGATCACCCGTCGGGCCACGTCCGCCAGATACAGGGAATCTTTTTCTCCCTGGTGGAACAGGGCACCGAACTCGTTTTCTCCCAGCATCCGGGCCAGCTGGTCGTTGGCGCTGAAATCCGCGGCGGTCAGCGATGCGAACGCCACTGGATCGAACCGGGGCTCCTCGCCCACCGTGGCGAGCATCTGCCCGGTCCGGTCCACCAGCAACGCGGTTTTCGCATTGGCCTCCCGGAGGAGACTGTCGAGCAGGCCGCCGATCCGGGCGGCGTCTTCCTCGCGGAACGACCAGCTCGAGGCGCCGCTCATGCGAGCGCGGCCTCGAGCCGGCGCATCACCCGGACGCCCCTGCGTTTGAGTCCGGCGTGCTGCTCCCATGCCACGTAGTCGCGCAGCAGTCGGACCGTCTCGGGAGACGGGTGCCCCGAGAGGTAGCCGAGCGCTGCATGGCGCAGCCGAGGTGTCTTGCTGAACAGGGCCTGCTTGTGCTGGTCGAGGTAGCGCTGGGCCAGCAGCCATCCGGCGGTGACGCCGGCGGCTGCCGCCGCGATGACCAGCAGGCCGCGCGGCGCTCTCACGGAACTTCCTGGCGCGCGTCGAGCGCGTGGCTCAAGGTCACTCCATCGATGTATTCGAGATCCCCGCCGACCGGCATGCCGCGGGCCAGCCGGGTGATACGCACCCCGGTCCCGTGCAGCAGCTGGTGAATGTACGTGGCCGTCGCCTCGCCCTCCAGGGAGGGATTGGTGGCGAGGATCACCTCCCGCACCCCCCCCTGCTCAACCCGCTCACGCAGCAAGCCGAGCCGGAGTTGCTCCGGCCCGATGCCCTCGAGCGGGGACAGGCGTCCGCCCAGCACCAGGTAGCGACCCTTGAACGAGGTCGCGCGCTCGACCACCGGCACCGCCGAAGGCTCTTCGACCACACAGAGAATCGCCGGGTCGCGTCGAGGATCGGCGCAAACCGCGCACCGGTCCGCCTCGGTAAAGTTGCCGCACTCGCTACAGGGATGCACCCGGCTGGCCACCGCGGCCAGCGTGGCCGCCAGCCGGTCGGCCCGCTCCCGGGGCTGCTGGAGCAGGTGAAAGGTCAGCCGCTGTGCTGTTTTCTGGCCGATACCCGGCAGGCGGGCGAGCTCGTTCACCAGCTCGTCGATGGCGCCCACCGGCCTCAAAGTGCCGCGAGAGGGTTCTGAGGAATTTTTTTCATCTCCGCCTGCACCAGATCAGCGGCCCGGCGCTGGGCTTCGGCCACGGCCCCGACGATCAGGTCGGCGAGGAATTCCGCGTCCCGGCCGTTCCAGGCCTCGGGGTCGATGACCAGGGACTGGAGCAATCCCGTTCCATCCACCCGGACCCGCACCAGACCGGCCCCGGCGGTGGTCTCGATGCTGCGACCCGCGAGCTCGGACTGCAGCTGCGACAGGCGCCCCTGCACCTGGGAACCGAGCTGAAAAAGCTGCTGAAGATCGGCCATCGGAGTTCCTTTACCCTTCGTCTACGATCTCCAAATCTAACTCATTGGCCGCCGCGTCGAGGGCAGGATCGAGCCGCCGCAGCCGCTCCAGTTTCTCGGTGCGCAAGGTCTGGTCGGTCATGCGTTTGGGACGCTCCTGCGCCTCGGTGCCGGCGGGTCCGGCCGCGGCGACCGTGATCCGGGCGCGCACCCCGAAATGGGCCTGCACCAGCTCCTCCACCAGGCTGATCTGGCGTTGAATCCCCTCGACCAGTACGGCATGGTCGGCGCTCGCCGCCAGGCGGATTTCACCGTTCGTTACGGAGCCCGGCGGCGTGGCCTCGAGCGCCTGTCCCAGCAGGTTGCTCCGGGCCCGGGCGGCCTCCACGATTTCCGGCCAGGCGGCGGTGAGGGTGGCGAACGAAAGCTCTCCCCGAGGGACGGGAGCGGTGGTTACCGCGGCCGCGGGGGCGCTGCGCTGCACCGGGGCCGCCACGGACGGGGAGACCGGCGCGCTGCGGACGCGCAGAGCACTCGGTGCCACCGGTCCACCGCCTCCGCCCTGTGGAACCCGTCCGCCCCGGATCAGTTGTTCGAGGTCCACCACCCGGTCCATCAGGGTCCAGCGCAGCAACAGCGTCTCCACCACCAGCCGCACGCTGGCGGAACGCCGGATCGAAGTCTCCGCGTCGGCCAGAAGGGCCAGCATGCGGACCGCGTCGGCCGGGAGGAGCACGTCTTTCGCGCGCTCGATGGACTGCCGCAGGGTATCGGTGAGGCCATCGGGGGTGACGCCACTCTGCACCATCAACAGCGCCCGGAGCAGCTCGGCGGTGCCGGTCATGAACTCGGCCAGATCGGCTCCGGCATTGACCAGCCCGTCCACCAGGGGGAAGACCCCGGCGGTGTCCTTCTCCACGACCAGGCGCAGCACCTCGGCGTACTGCTCGTCGCCGATCAGCCCCAGCACGTCGCGGACCGCCGCGGCCGTGATCGGCCCTTCTCCGAACGACAGACACTGATCCAGGACCGAGAGCGCGTCGCGCATGCCCCCATCGGCATAGCGGGCGATCAGGGCGAGCGCGTCTTCCTCGGCCGAGAGGTGTTCCGCGGCCAGGACCTGGCGCAAGCGATCCCGGATCGCGCCGGGGCCGATCCGGCGAAAATCGAAACGCTGCAGGCGGGAGAGCACCGGGGCCGCGGTGGACGCGATTTTCTGGGGCTCGGTCGTGGCGAAGACGAACACCACGCCGGGAGGAGGCTCCTCCAGGATCTTGAGCAGTGCGTTCCAGGCCTCCCGGGTGAGCATGTGGGCCTCGTCCACGATGTACACTTTGTGGCGGCCCTCCTGGCTCGCGGCGTACATCGCTCGCTCCCGCAGATCCCGGGCATCGTCCACACCGCGGTTGCTGGCCGCGTCGATTTCGACGACGTCGAGATTGGCGGACCCGCTCCAGACCCGCTCACAACTGGCGCAGATGCCGCACGGCTCCCCGGTGGGCGCTTTGGGATCGGCCTTCTCGCAATTGAGCGCCATGGCGAGAATCCGCGCGGCCGTGGTCTTGCCGGTGCCGCGGGGGCCGGTCAGCAGATAGCCATGACCGACCCGCCCCTTGGCCACGGCCCCGCGAAGCGCGGTCGCGACGTGATCCTGGACCAGCAGATCGGCGAAGCGTTTCGGTCGGTATTTGCGGGCGAGAGCGATCATGGAAGACGCTAGGACGCGAGGACGCTAAGACGCTAGGAGGATCGGGGCCGGAAAACACAAACGCCAGGACGTAAGGTAATGACTTAGCGTCCTAGCGTCTTACAACGAAAGAGTGCCCCAGGCACCCCGAAGCTGCACCGGACATCGCTTAGCGCTGCTACCGGCAAGGTCCTGACGCGGTTCGCGCACCGACACCCTTCGGACCTGGGGCGAGGGAAACTTAACGCGACCGGCAACCGGGGACCAGTGACCGATGGGAGTGGATTTTCTACGCGATGCCCCGCTGTTCCCGCTGCATGGCGCGCAGTTCCCAGGTCTCGACGACGACGCCACCCAGCAGGAACACCAGCGCGGAATAGTACAGCCAGACGATGAACAGCGCGGCCGCTCCGAGCGTCGCGTCGGCCGCGGCGGTGCCGTACCCGGCGGTGCCCCTGAGATAGAGGCCGTACAGCCGCTTGGCGATTTCGAATGCCACCGACATGAACCCCGCCGCGACCAGGGCGCCCTGCCAGCGCACCTTCCGGATCGAGGCGTACCGATAGAGCAGGAAGAACAGCACCAGCAGGAACAGGAAGGCGAGGATTTCCGCCCCCCATCGTTCCAGCGTCGATGCCACCGGGCGACCCCGTTCGGTGGCGTACCCCTGGAGCAGCGCCAGTCCGGTCGAGAGGGCGGTATTGGCCAGAAACAGGGCGAGGGTCATGAGCACCATGCCGAGATCGCGCAGCTTGTTGAGCAGGAACCGCAAGAGGAAATGCTTCTTGGATGGACGGATGGATACGTCGTAGATGTTATTGAGCGCGGTGCGGAGCCCGGCAAACAGCCGGGTGCTGAACCAGATAAAGGCCGGAATGGCCACGACCGAGAGCGACCGGCCCACCTGGGTC
>DASYPZ010000051.1:0-16407 GCA_036006105.1 Gemmatimonadales bacterium
GAGTAACTCTCCGCGGGCATCTCCTCGGCGGACTTGACGATGTATCCCTTGACCGACTGATAGAGCGGGTTCAGCGTGCTCACGACCTGGGCGGACGCCGTGGCGGGAGCACACAACAGGGCGAGCACCGCACCGAATCGAGCCTTCATGATGGTACCTCCGGAATGCGAGAATGAATGACTGGATAAGGGTCAGGGCCGCGGGCTCTTCGGCCACACCACACCCTGGTTCCCGGCCGAGACCCGGCCCACTCCTTTGTAGACAAATTTCTGGACCCGCTTGCCTTCGTAGGTTTCCGTGGTGTAGAGGTTGCCCTTGGAGTCGGTCGCGATGCTGTGCACCGCGAAGAACTGGCCCGGCTGGCGACCGCCATCGCCGAAGCTGGTCAGGATGCGCAGCGACTGCCGGTCCAGGACGTACACCTTCTCGTTCTTTCCGTCGGCCAGGAAGATAAATTTCTGTTGCGGATCCCGGGAGAAGGCGATATCCCAGACCGATCCGTCGGACAGCGTGCGCGGGGCGATCCGCTCCTCCTTCACGAAGGAGCCATCCTTCTTGAACACCTGGATGCGATCATTGGGCCGGTCGCACACATAGACCAGGCCGTCGTTGCTCGGCTCGGCGCAATGGACCGGGTTGCGGAACTGCTGCGCCGGCGGAGCGTCGGGCTGGTAGGGGCCGAGATTGGTGTCGTCCGGTTTGTGACCGTAGGCGCCCCAGAAGCGCTTGATGTTCCCGTTGTCCATGTCGAGGACCGCCACGCGCTTGTTGCCATATCCGTCCGCGACGTAGGCCTCGTTGGCGGCGGCGTCGAACGAGATCTTGGCCACCCGGCCGAAGTGTTCCATGCTGTTGCTGTTGGCCGGCTGGTTCGGCGCGCCGAATGCCCGGAGGAAGCGGCCTTCGTGGGTGAACTTGAGAATCTGGGAATCGTTCCGCGAGGAATCGCGGCCGTTGCCTCCGATCCAGATGTTGTCCTTGTTGTCGACGGCAATGCCATGATTGGACAGCGGCCACACGTACTCCGCGGAAGGGCCGCCCCAGGAGTTGACCAGGTTTCCCTCGGGATCGAATTCCAGAACCGGAGGCGCGGCGCGGCAGCACTCACCCCTCGAGGGGTTGGCGTCGGCGCCCGACTCGGTGGTGGGCTCCAGGGTCGATTCCCCCCGATGAATGATGAAGACGTGGTCCCGGGAATCGACCCCGACGCCGATGGTCGAGCCGAGGATCCAGTGGTTGGGCAGCGGCTTGGGCCAGAGCGGATCCACCTCGAACCGGGGCGCCTCGGCGGCCTGACCCTGGCTCGCCTCCAGCAGGGCCTGCCCGGTGCCCAGGGCCACGATCAGGGCGACGAGCCCGACTGCCACCGCCACGCTGCGGTTCCGGTTCATGCGGATCTCCATGGTCGCGGGAGCGCACCCCCTGTCTCGAGGGGCGGGAGAGAGTATACTCTCGCCATGCACCCGCGAACATCCCGGCTCGTCCTGGCCGTCGCTCTGGCGGCGGGACCATCGGTCCTGCATCCGGCACTCGCGGCCGGCCACGAGATTCCTTCCCGGGTGACCGTCCTGGCGTTCATCCGGCCCGAGGGTCGTCTGCTTCGGGTGGTCGTGCGGGTGCCGCTGGAGGCGATGCGGGACATGGAGTTCCCGCTCAAAGGGGAGGGATTCCTCGACCTGGCGCGGGTCGGCCCCGAGCTCGAGCATGCCGCCCGCCTCTGGATCGCCAGCTCCCTTACGGTGGAGGAGAACGGCGTCACCCTGGGGGACCCGCGCATCGTCGCGACCCAGGTGTCGCTGCCGGCCGATCGGTCATTCGAGACCTATCCCGACGCCATCGCCCATATCGCCGGGCCGCCGCTCCCGCCCGAGACCGAGCTGGTGTGGCAACAGGGTATGCTCGATGTGCTGCTGGAATATCCGATCTCATCCGACCACTCGAGCTTTTCGGTGGATCCCACTCTGGCGCGGCTGGGCCTGCGCACCACCACGGTGCTCCGGTTCCTGCCGCCGGGAGGCGCCGAGCGGGTGTATCAGTTCACCGGCGATCCCGGGCTGGTCCGGCTGGATCCCCGCTGGCACCAGGCCGCCCTGCGATTCGTGAGGCTGGGATTCCTCCATATCCTGGACGGCATCGATCATCTGCTTTTCCTGCTCTGCCTGGTGATCCCGTTCCGGCGACTCCGGCCCCTGGTGGCGATCGTCACCTCGTTCACGGTGGCGCATTCCATCACCCTGATCGCTTCCAGTCTCGGGCTCGCGCCCACCGGCCTCTGGTTCGCGCCGCTGATCGAGACCCTGATCGCGCTCTCCATCGTCTACATGGCGCTGGAGAACATCCTGGGAGCCCGGCTGGAGCGGCGCTGGCTGCTGGCCTTCGGATTCGGACTGATTCATGGCTTCGGCTTTTCCTTCTTCCTCCGGGAGTCGCTCCAGTTTGCCGGATCCCACCTGGCGACGTCGCTCTTCTCGTTCAACATCGGCGTCGAGCTGGGCCAGCTGTTCGTGCTGCTGCTGGCCGTGCCGGTACTCTCCTGGCTGTTCCGTCGGGTGCCGGAGCGCGCCGGGACCATCGTCCTCTCGGCCATCGTGGCCCACACGGCGTGGCATTGGATGACCGAGCGGGGCGCCACGCTCCTGGAATACCGATTCCAGTGGCCCGCTCTGGATGTCGTCACGCTGGCGAGTGTGATGCGGATGGCGATGCTGGTCCTGATCGTGGGAATCGTGGGGTGGCTGATGTACGGACTGGCCCGGCGGATCGCACCGGTGGCTCCGAAAGGGGAGCCCGCTGTAGAACCGGAGCGGTCGTGAGGCTCGGGCTCCGCGTCGTGGCCGCGCTGGGAATGCTCGGAATTCCCGCCGCCGCCGCGGCGCAACAGGCCGACTCGGTTCGCCCCACCCGCCTCGGGGTGTACACCGCGGCACAGGCTGCCCGGGGGCGGAGTATCTACCTGATGAGCTGCGCCAGCTGTCACACCCAGGCGTCGCATGCCGGGCCGGTGTTTGCCGCCCGGTGGGATGGGCGGCTGCTCTGGGATCTGTATCGTTATGTGAGCGAGCTGATGCCCAAGAGCGACCCGGGCAGCCTGGCGCCGGCGGAGTACGCCGGTGTGGTGGCCTATCTGCTCAAGATGAACGGGATGCCGGCCGGCGCGGAGGAGCTCTCCTCCGACTCGACCGCATTGAAGAAGGTCAGGATCGAACTGACTGCGAAGCGGGATTCCACCTTGGAGAGGTGATCGCCACATGAGGCGCCAAGCAAAAGCAACAAACGACGGACGCGGAGTGCGCGGACTACACGGATTTCGCGGAGCGCTCCTTGAAACCGGGACAGCTCGTTTCCTCCGGGTAATCCGCCCCCTCCGCGGAATCCGCGTTCTGTTTTTGTTGTTGTTGGCCCGTCAGGGGAATGCCCAGACCGTCGCGGGCGCGCGGGGGAACGTTCCCGGCGAGTGGCGGGTCTGGGGGGCCGACCTCTGGAGCACGCGGTACTCTCCCCTCGATCAGATCAACGCCGGCAACTTCAGCACGCTCAAGGTGGCGTGGCAGTGGAACGCCGGCGCCTTCGGCAGCGACGAGTACTATCGCACCACGCCGCTGTACGCCAATCGCCGGCTCTTCACGGTGTCCACGACCCGCCGGGTCGCGACGGCGCTGGACCCCGCCACCGGCGAGACCCTCTGGATGTGGCGTCTCGACGAGGGGATCCGCTGGCAGAAGGCGCCCCGGCAGTTTGCCGGCCGCGGGCTGGCCTATTGGACCGACGGCAAGGAGGAACGGGTCATCGTGGTGACCCCGGGTTATCACCTTGCGTCGCTCGACGCGAGGACCGGGATCGCCGATCCCCGATTCGGGAAGAACGGCGTGGTGGACCTGATGGAGGGGCTCGGGCTTCCGATGGTTCCCCTCGCGGTGGACGACTCCGGCCCGCTCATCATCAGCGATGCGGCGCCGGCCCGGAAGGCCCGGCCCGGGGAAACCTGGGACCCCAAGACCAAGACCGGCGCCGACGGCACCATCGGCATCGACCCGGCGTTCGGGGAAATCGCCAACAGCTCACCGGCCATCGTGGTGAACGACGTGATCGTGGTCGGGAACAGCTCGGTCCATGGGTACTACCCGATCCGGGTCCACAACATCCCGGGATTCATCCGCGGATTCGATGTGCACACCGGCCGGCAGCTCTGGAAATTCAACTTGATACCCCAGCCGGGCGAGTACGGCGCCGAGACCTGGAAGAACGGCTCGAAGATCGGCAGCGAAGGCGTCGGCAAGAACGACGCGTGGGCCACCTACTCCGCCGATCCGGAGCTGGGCCTGGTGTACATCCCGGTCGGCATGCCCCTCATGGACGAGTACGGCGGCCATCGGCCCGGAGACAACCTCTTCGGCACCAGCCTGGTGGCACTGGATGTGAAGACCGGCAAGCGACGCTGGCACTTCCAATTCGTGCACCACGACATCTGGGACTACGACACGTCGATGTCGCCCAACCTGATGGATGTCACGGTGGACGGAAAGCGCCGGAAGGTCGTGGCCCAGACCACCAAACAGGGATTCGTCTACGTGCTCGACCGTGCCACCGGGGTGCCGGTGTGGCCCATTGTCGAAACCCCGGTGCTGCAGAGCGACGTGCCCGGTGAGCAAACCTCGGCGACCCAGCCGATTCCGTCGAAGCCGGCGCCCTATGCGCAGCAGGGGCTCCAGGAGGCGGATCTGATCGACTACACGCCGGCCATCAAGGATTCCGCGCTCAAGATCGCGCGGTTGTGCCGCATGGGTCCCTGGTTTATTCCGGGGTCGGCGGCGGACGGGAGCAGCAAGCTCAAATGTTCCTGGTATGCGCCGGGCGCGAGCGGCGGGGTGAACATCGATGGGGGCTCCGCGGTGGATCCGGAAACCGGCAGGCTGTACGTCGCCGCGCTCACCGGACTCAACGCCATCACCCTCAAGAAGGATCCCTGCTCGGAGTTTCGCTACAGCTCCCCGCGCGACAACTGCGGATTGATCGGGGCATTGCCGCCGCCCCCGGGTTACCAGCCCCCGGCCGACAAGGGTGGGAGCTTCGATGACCGGGGCCCGCCGGCCCAGATCGGCGGGGTCTCCATTCTCAAGCCCAAGCCGCTGGGCGGCATCACCGGGTACGACATCAACAGCGGGGAGAAGCTCTGGTGGACCTCGAATGGCGGGCAGTCCGCCGTCACCACCCAGGATCCGTTGTTCGCGGGGGTCACGCTGCCGCCCGGGTCGAGCCGAGGCCAGGCCCAGGTGATCACCACCCGCACGCTGGTGATCTATGGCACCGGCCGGGACGGCGGTGTCCGGGGCGGCACGCCCATGCTCTTTGCGGTCGACAAGGCCACCGGCAAACAGGTGGGCGCGGTGGAAATTCCCGCACGCACCACCGCGGTGCCGATGACGTTCATGCACGACGGCAAACAGTACATCGTCTTCGCGACCGGAGCCGGAGAGAGCACCGCGCTGGTGGCGCTGCGACTGCCCTAGTTCGCGGCCTTGACCGCCGGGAAGATTTCCTTGAACGCGGCGACGAAGCGGTCCATTTCCGGGCCGGTGCCGATCGAGACCCGCAGGTGTTCCGGCAGGCCGGGGAAGGGGCGCCCCACCAGGATGCCCTTGGTGCGGAATGCTTCGACGACCGGCTGCACCGGCCGGCGGAGATGCACCATGAAGAAATTCGCGTCCGACGGGACCACCGAGTACCCGTACGCGGTGAGCGCGGCACCGGTCCGGGCCCGGAGATCGAGCGTGGTCTTCTTGACCCAGGCCTGCGAGGCGGTATCCGCCAGCGCGGCGACCCCGCCCCATTTGACGATCGCGCTGATGGCGCCGCCGTCCAGGTAGGGGCGCATCCGCTGGATCAGCGAGCGGGGCGCGATGCAGTACCCCAACCGCATGCCGGCCAGCGCCGCGATCTTGGAGAAGGTGCGGCACACGATGACCTGGCGCCCTTCGAGCACGTAAGGCACCGAAGTGGCATAGGCGGGATCATCCACGAAGTGGAAGTACGCCTCGTCGATCAGGACCGGCACGTCGGAGGGGATTCCGTCGAGCAGCTGGGCCACCTCCTGTTTGGTCACGACTCGCCCGGTGGGGTTGTTCGGGCTGCAGAGGTAGACCATTCCCACGTCCCGGTAGTTGGCGCGGACCGCCGCAATGGTCGCGGGAATATCCTGCCGGTAATCCGGCAGCAGCGGCACCTTGATCTGGTCGGCCTTGAGGGCGGTCACGTGCTGGAACAGCACGTCGTAGGACACCTCGGCGCTCACGATCCTGCGATCCCCCTCGAGCAGCGCGGTCCCCGCCACATCCAGGATGGCTCCGGAGCCCGCCCCCAGCATCACATTTTCCCGGGGGACGCCGTGGTGCTTCGCGATCGCCTCGGTGATCCCGCCGTCGGGATACCCGTAGCGGTTGGCGTACTTGAAGGCGCCGGTCATGGCCTTCATCACCGATTCGGGCGGACCATAGGGATTCTCGTTGTTCGCGAGCTTGGCGAGGAGGTCGTATTCGTCCGGGGTCGTCTGGGGACGGGGCGCCTGGGCCGGTGCCTGGGCCCCGATCGATCCCGGCTTGAGCGTGAGCAACCCGAGTGCCGAGGTGACCCCGCCGACGAACCGCCGCCGCGAAACCGCCTGCTTCTCGTCCATGGCCGGCTCCCTGGTTAGCTCCACGTGAGATCGTGCTTCTTGATCGGCAACGAGCGAATCCGCTTGCCGGTGGCGGCGAAGATGGCGGCACAGAGAGCCGGGATCACGGGTGGCAACGCCGGCTCCCCCAGCCCGGTCGGCGGGAAATCCGTTTTCCGGAAATGGACTTCGACCGGCGGCGCCTGCACCAGGCGGAGCAGCGGGAACTGGTGGAAGTTGCTCTCCACGGTGCGGCCCTTCTCGATGGTGATCTCCTGGCCCAGCGCCTCCGCGATCCCGTCGAGCACCGCACCCTGAACCTGGTTCTCGGCGTTTAGCGGGTTAATGATCTCGCTCCCGATGTCTCCCGCCACCCAGACCTTGTCCACTTTCACCGCGCCCTGCCGAGTGACCGTGGCCTGCACCACCTCCGCGAAGTGCCCGCGGTGGCTGTAATGGAACGCGATGCCCATGCCGGTGCCCCGCGGCGGCCTGCGTGCCGCCCACCCCGATTTCTCGGCCACCAGCTCGAGCACCCCGCGCATCCGGGCCGCATTGAGTCCCTCGCCCGGGGTGCCGGCGGCCAGCAGATCGAGACGGAACTGGAGCGGATCTTTGCCGGCGGCCTGGGCCAGCTCGTCGATGAACGACTGCACCGCGAAGGCCACGCCGTTGCTGGTCGGCGCCCGCAGGGGGCCGGTAGGCACGCCCAGCGGCATCATCGACGCATCGAGGGCGTAGTTCGGCACGAAGCGCTGGGGGAATTCGGTGGCGCCGAGCCCGGCGCTCGGCGCGAATCGCTCGCCGTTCCCGAAGCTCACGAAGTGGTTCCTCCAGGCGACCACCTTGCCCGCCGCGTCCACGCCGCCGGTGAAATGGTGGAATCCCGCCGGACGGTAGAAGTCGTGCCGCATGTCGTCCTCGCGGGTCCAGAGCAGCTTGACCGGGACCTCGGCTTTCCTGGCGATGGCGGCCGCTTCGACCATGTAGTCGTTGTTGAGCCGGCGCCCGAAGCCCCCACCGCTCCGGGTGATGTGCACGGTGATATCGGCCAGCGGGACGTCCAGCGCCTTGGACACCAGCCCCTGCCCGTCGTCGGGCGTCTGCGTAGGTGCCCAGATTTCCACCTTGCCGCCCGAGACGCGGGCGGTGCAATTCTGCGGCTCGAGGGGTGCGTGGGCGATGAAGGGATAGGAGTACTCCGCGGTCACCACCCTGGCGGCCCCCGCGAGACCCGCCGTGACGTTGCCGTCGTTCCGGAGCGAGCGCTGCGGCGCCTGTTTCGAGAGCTCCGCCGCCCGCCGAGCGAATCCCGCGCTGCTCTGCTCCTCGGTCGGGCTCGAGTGCCAGACGACCTGAAGCTGCTCGCGTGCCTTGCGGGCGGCCCACCAGGTGTCGGCCAGGATCGCGACTCCCGAGACCAGGCCGTTGAAGACCGTACCACCCTCGATGATGAAGGCCTGCTTGACGCCCGGCAGCGCCTTGACCGCCTCGAGGTTGACGCTCTGGACCGTCGCAGCGAAGACCGGGGCCTTGTCGAACACGGCGTAGAGCATGCCGGGCACGGTGACATCGATCCCGTAGAGCGGGGTGCCGGTGACGATTCGGTGGGTGTCCACGCCCCGAGCAGGCCGGCCGATGATCCGGAAATCCTTGGGATCCTTGAGGGCCACCTTCTCGAGGTCCGGCACGGGCATCGTGGCGGCCTTCGACAGCAAATCGCCGTACGGGAGGCTCTTCCCACTGCCCGCGTGACTCACGATTCCGCCGGCCGTGGTGCACTCGGCCACCGGAACTCCCCAGGTATCCGCTGCGGCGGCCAGGAACATGGCACGTCCGGCGGCGCCGACCCTTCGCATCGGCAGCCAATTGATGGGCGTCGCCGCGCTCCCGCCGGCCCACTGGTTGGAAAAGCGGGTGGCATCGAGCGGCGCCTGCTCGACCCGGACGCTGGCCCAATCGACATCCAGCTCGTCCGCGATGATCATCGGGAGCGTGGTCTTCATACCCTGCCCGATCTCGGGATTCTTGGCGATGATGGTGACCATCCCGTCGGGCATGATGCGGATGAAAGCGTTGGGCATGAATTCGGCGGCGGATTCCGCGGCCAGCGCGCGGGTGACGCCGCCTCGCCGGAGCGAGCTGCCCAGCAGGAGCCCGCCGCCGGCGACCGCGGTCACCCGCAGAAACTCCCGCCGGGCCATCCCTGGCTTCGCGCTCATGGCGTCCTCCCGTCCCCGCTGCCGGATGCTCCGGCGGCCGCTCCCGGGCTCCCCGCCGCCTGGTGAATGGCCTGGCGAATCCGGAGGTAGGTGGCGCAGCGGCAGAGATTGCCGTTCATGGCGGCATCGATGTCGGCATCGGTCGGCTTGGGAGTCTTGGCGAGCAGGGCCGCGGCCGACATGAGCTGGCCGGCCTGGCAGTAGCCGCACTGGGGCACATCCAGATCTTCCCACGCCCGCTGCAGCGGGTGGCTGCCATCCGGGGAGAGTCCTTCGATCGTGGTGATACTCGCCCCGGCAACCGCGCTCACCGGCAGCATGCAGGAGCGGGTCGCGACCCCCTTGAGGTGGACCGTGCAGGCGCCGCATTGCGCCATGCCGCATCCGTACTTGGTGCCCTTGAGATCGAGCACATCGCGAAGCACCCAGAGCAGCGGCATGTCGGGAGGCACGTCGACTGCGGTGGACTTCCCGTTGACCTTGAAGGTGATGCTCATGGCTTGACGTACCTCTTCAGTGCGCGCGGACCGACTTCCGCGCCGTAGATATTCCCCTGCGCGTCCACCGCCACGCCCTCGGCGGCGCTGGTATCGTCGGCCTTCTCGACCGGATCGGGAATGAAGGCCGTCAGCGTTCCATCCTTCGCGCTGCCGATCCGGATGCCGCGCTTCCAGTTTCCATGGGCCGAATCGACGGAGCCGGACTCCGAGTCGGCCACGTAGATGACATCACTCCGGTCGATGTAGATCCCGCTGGGCCGGCTGAACTGGGTCCAGGTCGCGAGCCAGGCGCCTTCCTGGTCGAAGATCTGAATCCGGTTGTTGCCGCGGTCCCCGACGAAGAGCCGGCCGCGGGAGTCCATGGCGAGGGCGTGGGGCTGGTCGAACTCGCCCCGTCCGATGCCCTTCCTGCCCCAGGCTTTGAGGAATCGCCCGGTCTTGTCGAACTTCAGCACCCGCGCATTCGCGGTGGCCGTGGAGGAATGCCCTTCGCTGACGAAGATGCTGCCGTCCGGCGCCACCAGCACATCGTTGGGCTGATAGAAATACGCCGAGTCCCTGGCCCCGCCGGCCTTGCCCAGGGTCAACAACAGCGTCCCGTCGGGGCTGAATTTGTAGACCTGGTGACCCTTGCCGGCTGTGTTCCGCTGCGCCGCGGTGCCGGTACAGGCGCAATCGGTCACCCACACGTTCCCTTCCCGGTCGACGAAAATCCCGTGCGGCGACAGCATCAGACCCGCGCCGAAGCTCTTCACCAGGGTGCCGGCGGCATCGAACTTCAGGACCGGGTTGAGCGCGGAGCCGGCGCAGCTGTTGGCGCCGCAGCGCTCGGCCACCCAGACGCCGCGGCCATCCGGAGCGACTTCCACCGCGCTGGTCGATCCCCAGGTGCGGCCCTGCGGCATCCTGGCCCAGCCCTCGACCGTCCGATAGGGATTCGGCAGGTCGTTGACCGGGGCGGGCCCGCCCTGGGCGGCGGCCCCCGCGGCGCTCGCCGCGAGGGATACCAGCACCCGAAGGGTGCGCATCATGTCCGGCTCAGCCGCCCTGACTCGAGGGGGGCACCATTCCCTTGAGGCGGAAGTAGGTCACCATGTTGCCGTAATGCTCGTTATCGTGGGCCACGTTCAACATCAGGAACGAGAGCCGGCTCATCTTCATCCCGAACAGCTCGGCCATGGGGGAGAACGAGGCGTCGGGCAGCTTGAAGACCGCATCGCAGTACGCAAAGGCATCCCGGAGCGCCTTTACCAGCGCGGCCTTCTCGGTGACCTTCTCGAAGTCCTGGGTGGCGGGACTCTTCTCGCCCTTGGCGGTGGAGCAGATGGCGAAGTTCGCGTTGGCCATGTGGCCGACCAGCTGGCCGAAGCTGCGTACGGCCGGCGTCGGCTTGAAGGCGTAATCGGCCTCGGCCATCTGATCGGCCGACTTGATGAGGTTGCCCTTGATGTTTTCGTAGAGCGGACTGAGGGCGGCCACGGCCTGGGCCGATGCGGCCGCGGGAAGGACCAGGAGAAACAGGACTGCTCCGGCACGAATACGCATGGGTCGATACCTCGGGACAAGGGAGAGAACGCTGGCGGGTCAGGGCCGCCGGGTCAGGTCGAGCTCGAAGAATACCGTGTCGAGCTTTTCATCGGCACGGTATCGTGGAATCCGTACGAATCCGAGCTCGCGGTACAGGTTCTGCGCCGCCTCCATCTCGGCAAGGGTGCCGAGCCGGACGCGGGAGTACCCCATTTTTCGGGCGTCGCTGATCAGCTGGCCCATGAGTGCGCGGGCGATGCCATGCCGCCGCGCCGTGGTCAGCACGAACATCCGCTTGACCTCGGCGATGGTGCCATCGATGGGGCGGAGGGCGACGCAGCCCGCGGGCATGGCGTCCAGGCGCGCCAGATAGAGCCGGCCCCGGGGCGCGATGTAGGGTCCCGGCAGGTTCTCCGCGTCGACCCGCACCTGTTCCGACCCGGGGTGCTCCCGAAGCGAGGAGGCATGGGCCAGCACCAGGAAGCGGACCGCCTCGATTTCGTCGCTGGTTTCCGCGGTGCGGATTTCGATCATCGGCTCACGATCCGGCCTGCGGACGCGCTGCACACCCGATAATTCTACTGCTTCCCCCGGCGGCCCGCGCTGGCGCGGGTTTTGACTGGTCTGGTCGATCTGGGCAAACTGGCCCGTTTGGACCGGTCCGGTTAACGTAGGGGATACTATGCCCCGACGCACCAGCAGTGGACGCATCGTCCACCTCGCCATCGATTCCGACTCCGATGTGCCGATCTATCAGCAGGTCTACACCGGTATCCGCCAGCGGATTCTGGAGGGGCGGCTGCCGGCCGGCGGCGGTCTGCCCTCCACCCGCGCCCTGGCGCGGGATCTCTGCGTGTCCCGCAGCACCGTGATTCAGGCCTACGAGCAGCTGCGGCTCGAGGGCTATGCCCAGGGACGGGTGGGCGCCGCGACCCGGGTGGCCGTGAGCCTCCCGGACCGCTCGTTGCGGGCGCCGGCCGGGGGATTCACTCCCCGCCGCGCGGCGGTGCATCCCGGCCGGGCCTCGGCCCGGGCCCTGGAGGTCACGGCGCTCAATACCCGCTCGCCCGATCTGATGGACGAGGCGCCTCGGGCCTTTCGGGCCGGGGTTCCTGCGGTGGACATCTTCCCGGTGGACACCTGGGGCCGCCTCATGGCCCGGCGCTGGCGGATGGTACAGGCGAAGTCGCTCTCCTACGGAAGGCCGTTCGGATTCCTTCCGTTGCGTCAGGCGCTCACCGAGTACCTGGGCAGCGCCCGCGGGGTCCGCTGCGATCCGGAACAGGTGCTGATCGTCAACGGCTCGCAGCAGGGGCTCGATCTCGCCGCGCGGGTGCTGCTCGATCCGGGAGACAAGGTGTGGCTCGAGGATCCCGGATACAACGGCGCGCGGGGTGCCTTTGCGGCGGCGGGCGCGAGCGGTGTGGCGGTGCCGGTGGATGAGGAGGGGCTGGTCGTGCGGGAAGGCCGCCGGCTCGCCCCGGACGCCCGGGTGGCCTTCGTCACTCCGTCGCGCCAGCTGCCGCTCGGAGTGGCGTTGTCGCTGGCGCGGCGGCTGGAGCTGCTCGAATGGGCCGGCGGGTCCGGGTCCTGGATCTTCGAGGACGATTACGACAGCGAGTTTCGCTACGTGGGCCGTCCGCTCGGCGCGCTCCACGGGCTCGACGCCCACGGCTGCGTGATTTACGCCGGCACGTTCAGCAAGGTGACCTTTCCCTCGGTGCGGCTCGGCTATCTGGTGGTTCCTCCCGCGCTGGTGGACGTCTTTGCCGCGGTCCGGAGCTTCGCGGATTTCTCGCCACCGTGGCTCACCCAGGCGGTCATGACCGATTTCATGACCGGGGGGCACTTCGAGCGCCACATCCGCCGGATGCGCGCACTCTACAAGGAGCGGCAGGACACCCTGGTGGCCCAGGGTCGCCGGGAGCTCGCGGGTGTGCTGGACATTCAGCCATCCGACGCCGGAATGACGCTTCTGGCCTGGCTGCCGCCGGGTGTCAGCGATGTCGCGGCCGCGGCCGCCGCGCGGGAACATCGGGTGGACGTGCTGCCGCTCTCCTCCTTCTGCGGCCGTTCCATCCGTCCCGGGCTGCTGCTTGGTTATGCCGGCGTCCGCGAGCGGGAGATCAAGGACGCCACCGTCCGGCTGGCGCAGGCGCTCGAACCTTTCAGGCACCGGCGTTCCGCGTGAACGCCATGCTCTCCCGTACTCCGGAGCGTTCCGCGTGATGATTGCGCTTGCCGCCCTCTTCCTCGCCGCCGGCCCCGGGGGCGATCGCTATGACGGACGGGCCCGCCAGCTGGATATCAAGATCCCGCGGATCGAAGCGGAAATCACCATCGACGGCGTCATGAACGAGCCGGTCTGGGGGCAGGCGGCCCGGCTCATCGGCTTTTCCCGCTACGCGCCGACCGACGACGTGGCGGCCGACGATTCGACCGAGGTCTACGTCTGGTACTCGCCCACCGCGATCCACTTCGGGGTCCGGGCCTTCGCCGAGCCGGGCACCGTGCACGCCACCCTGGCGGACCGGGACCGGATGTACAGCGACGACTACATCGGGATCTTTCTGGGAACTTTCAACGATGGACGCCAGGCCGCCGTCTTCGCCGCCAATCCGCTGGGGGTGCAGGGGGACGGCATGATGGTGGAGAGCGGGGCCAGCAGCGGCGGTTTCAGCGGACTCTCGGTCGGACGGGAGCCGCCCGACATCAATCCGGACTTCGTGTTCCAGTCGAAGGGGCGGGTGACCGCCACGGGATACGAGATCGAGATCCGGATTCCGTTCAAGTCCCTCCGCTACGCCTCGGCCAGCGTCCAGACCTGGGGTTTCAACGTGTTGCGGAAGGTGCAGAGCCGGGGCTACGAATACAGCTGGGCTCCGGCCCGGCGCGCGGCGACTTCCTATCTCGCGCAGGTCGGGCACCTGACCGGCCTCACCGACATGCGGCGCGGGGTGGTGCTGGACGTGACCCCGGTGGTCACCGGCCGGATACTGGGCGCGCCCGGCGACAAGGGGTACGGCTACGACGCTCACGGCCTGGAGCACCCCCGATTCGGCGCCAATGTGCGCTGGGGCATCAATACCAATCTGACCCTCAACGGGACGGTCCGCCCCGACTTCGCGGAGGTGGAATCGGACGCGGGGCAACTCGTGGCCGATCCCCGGCAGGCGCTGTTTTTCCCGGAGAAGCGGCCCTTCTTTCTCGAGGGCAACGAGCTGTTCGCGGTCCCGGGCAATCTCATTTACACCCGCCGGATCCTGGCTCCGCTCGCCGCGGCGAAGCTCACCGGCAAGATTGCCGGCTTCAACGTCGGCTACCTGGGCGCCCTGGACGACACCGTCGGCTCGTTCGATCTCCAGAGCCATCCGGTCTACAACATCCTCCGGGTCCAGCGGGACGTCGGGCGCTCGTCCCGCGCCGGCCTGCTGTTCTCCGACAAGGAGGATGGCGCGGCGTCGAATCGGCTCGCGGAGGCGGACACGCGACTGGTGCTGGGTCCCCGATACAGCCTGCAGATACAGGGAGCCCTGAGCCGGACCGCGCGACCCGGCGTCGGGGTACTCACCGGGCCGAAGTGGGGGGCGACGCTGCTCCGGAGCGGGCGGACATTCGGAACGCGCTATAGTCTCAGCGGGGTCTCGCCTGATTTCCGCGCGTCCAGCGGGCTGATCTCCCGTCCGGACATCGTCGATGCGATCGCGATCCACAGCTACAACGTGTTCGGCGGCGAGAAGAGCCGGCTGGAGCGGGCCTCGTTCGACGTGCTGCTCGACGGGACCTGGGAGTACCGGAATTTCTTCGACGGGCGGGGGGCGCTGGAGAAGAAGCTCCACTTCAACAGCAACTTCAACTTCCGGGGCGGCTGGCACGCGGGGGGATCGGTATTGGTGGAGCGGTTCGGATTCGACCCGTCCCTCTTCCAGGGGTACCAGATCGAGCGCCACCTGGGCTCCGTCGTCGATACGATTGCATTCACCGGAACCCCGGTCATTCCCAACCTCGACTACGTGCTGTCTCTCGATACGCCGCAGTTCCAGCATTTTTCGCTGAGCGCGCTGTGGGTCTGGGGCCGGGACGAGAACTTCTTCGAATGGTCGAGCGCGAGGATCGGCCTGCTCAACCTGAGCACCCAGTGGCGTCCGACCGACCGGCTGCGCGCCGAGGGGAGCTACATCTGGCAGTACTACTACCGGCGGACCGATGGCTCGAAGGTGGCGGAGGGCCGGATTCCGCGGCTCAAGGTGGAGTATCAGGTGAGCCGGGCGATCTTCCTGCGTCTGGTGGGCCAGTATACGGCGCAGTTCCAGGATTCCCTGCGCGACGACTCCCGTACCAACGATCCGCTGCTGGTCCCGGGCCCCGGCGGCACCCTGCAGCGGGCGGCCAGGTTCACCGACAACAGCCTCGAGCTGGAGTGGCTGTTCTCCTACCTACCGACGCCCGGCACGGTGATCTACATCGGGTATGGCAGCACGCTCGGTGAGGCCGAGGCGTTCCGGTTCCGGCACCTCTCCCGCCAGCACGACTCCTATTTCATCAAGCTGAGCTACCTGTTCCGGAACTGATTCCCGGGGCGACTGCCGGCGCTCGCCGGCCCAGAGCATCAGCACCTCACGAGGCGATCTCGCCGATCGACCGAACCGTCACCGGCACCGCTTGCTCGGGGCGGGAGGAGGAGCGGCGGACGCCGTCCTCCTCTTCGATGGGACGGGTTCGGGTGAATACGGCGACGGTGAGTGCGTCGAGGCGGATCGTGTCGGTGATCGAGTAGCTCAGAACCAGGGTCGTGGTCTTGATGGTGGCCGGCGGCATGTCGCCCAGGTGACGCATGACGATCCCGGCGGAGCCGTGCTCGGATCCGTCGGCCAGCGCGACGGTCACGTTCTGCGCACTGGCCAGGCCGGAGTTGAGCACGTGCACCCGTACCGCGGTACGTTCGCCGGGCCCGACGACGGGCGCTTCGACGCGAACAATGGCGAGGTCGGCACCGTCCGTTGGTCCTGGCAACACGATGATGGCTCGGGGGCGGGAGACCAAGGGAATCTCCCGCGCAGCAGGCGCGGCGGGCAACCTAATAGATGTGTTAGTCGGAGGAGGTCGCTCACGCATTACAAGATCTGATAGGGGCGACCTAGTACATCTTATAGGTGGCACCCGGGGGTACCCTTGCTCTATCCCGATCACCCCCGCATCGTTTCGCGACACTTTTTGTTTTCGAAGTCCCCTCACAGAGAGAGCACCCATGGCACTCCCCGACCCGAAGAGTCATCGTATTTCCCTCGAAGAAGCCGTCGCCCAAGCCAAGCGGTATCGGGAGAACATGACGAAGGGTGGACTGTACCTCAGAAAGGACGTCGACGATCTCCTGGCACAGCCTGGCTGTGCAGCCCTGCGCTTCTATTATGGCCGCACGCCGGAGGGAAGGGACACCGTAATTCTGGTCGGGTCGGACGAGAAGGGGAGCGACATGACGAACGGAGTGCTGTTGGAGTTCCATTTCGAC
>DASYPZ010000052.1:0-10663 GCA_036006105.1 Gemmatimonadales bacterium
CGACCTGCGTGGACAGTGCCGCCAACGCCGTGGGGACTTCGCTTGGCAGCAGCTCCTCGCCCTCCGCGCGTATCGCGGCGAACTGATCGGCCGACAGGGCCTCGCCCCGGGCGTAGGTAAAGAGGCGGTCGATGACTCCCCTGATATGTCGGAGGTGAAAGGCCGCCGAGGCCACCCCGGCGGGACGGGCGTTCCATTCCGCCTGGGTCAGGTCCGGGGTGAGCTCCTCGACACTCTCGCGCACCTGCAGCAGAATGTGCGCGACGGGCTGTAAGACGCCGGGAATGCCTGCGACCGGCCCGCGCTGCCACCATTCGGTGGTTGCCATGATCTCATTGACTCCTGTACGACCTGCATGGTGACGGGCGTGCGACCGGGTTCGTCGGTGCCGACGATGGTGCCCGAGTTGGTCTAGGATCCGATGTTGAACGACACGGTCTGCTGTACCAGCATCGGGACCGCGCAGCCGCCCATGCGGGCGGGATTGAATCGGCTGCGGAGGACGGAGCTGATCGCGGCCGACACGAATTGCCGGTCCGCGGCTTTCACCACCCGAACACTCCTGGGATCGACCCGTCCGTCCGGGGTGACGACATACTCCAGGTCGACCGCGCCCTTGATGCCGAGGCGCTGCGCGTCCGGGGGGTAGCGGGGTATCCCGGCCGACTTCATCGTCACCGGTTCTTTGAGGGGGATCGAGGGAACCACCACCCGGCCGAGCGGCACGGCGGGCCCATCGCGGAGCTGGTAGTCCATCAGGTGAAAGACCACGTCCCGCCGATTCGGCCCTGGTCCCGCGGGCAGGAATGGAAACGCCTCGGCGGAATCAGCCCGGCGCACCGCGGCGAGGAGACCGGCATTCAGCTCCGGTGAGGAGGTCTCGATCTCGATCCTGGGGCTGGAGAGCCGCCCATCCCGGCTCAGCTCAAAGCGGAGCTCGGCATCGAGCCCGGCGCCAAGTCGGTCGGAAAACATGATCGTGAGAGTCGAATCGTCCGGCAGCACGAACCAGGCCCACATCGGCAGGTTCACCCGCGGGGGAACCTGGAAGTGGCTTCGGATTGCCGCGGCGATGATCGCATCGTCGTCGGTGGAAGGCGCCCTGGATCCCAAACCGCCGGGCGCGAGTCCGAGGAAGAGGGTATGAGGCTTGGTCAGACCGGTCGTGTCCGGGACGCAGGTGACTGTGTCTCCGGCGGATAGAGCCACCAGGATGGGAAGGAGGCCGAACACCATAGGTGAATGATACTCGGAATCCCGGCCCGAATCGTCGCTCCCGACCATTCCGGTTCGAAACCCTGGCGTCACCGAATTGACATGGAGGTACCATCCGGCTGCCAGGTGCTGACCCTACCATGAGGGCATCATCCACCTGGAGCGACGGTATGGCGGGTGCCATCGGACGGCTCGGGCGCATTGAATACGAGCCCAACGTCTTGCCCATGATCGACGTCCTGCTGGTGCTGCTCATCATCTTCATCCTGGCGAGCATTCGGCACGTCCTCGAAGTGCAAATACCGCCCGCGACGGCGGCGCCGCCCACTCGCCCGGCGCCACAGATCGTGCTCGAGCTCCTGCCCGATGGCGGATTCGCGATCAACCGGCAGCCGGTTCCGGACGATCGACTCGAGGCCACATTGCAGGACTTGTATCGCTCGCGGGCGGTGAAACTGCTCTTCATCAAGGCTGCGCCGCAACGCAAGTACCATGAGGTGGTAACGGCGATCGACCGAAGCAAGGGGGCGGGCGTTCAGGTCGTCGCGATCATGCCTTGACCGAATCAGGCGGCTGATCCCGTCGGGTACTCGATGGCCGTGTCCGCGCCGGCAGTCACGGCGACAGGGAGGCGATCTTCACGCGAGACACTCAGTGGCCGCCCACCATCCAGGTGATGCCGAAGTGGACCAGCACGTCGATCTGGCGTCCGTGCTCGAGGCTTCCCGGGTTGAGACTCAACTCCGGTGGCATCGGGATATCGAATACGTAGAGGAGGGAACTGAGGCCCACCGTCGCATGGAGATCTCGGGTGATGCCGAATCGGGCGCCGCCACCCACGACCGGACCGACGTCCATGGGCGTGCCATAGCGCTGATAGGCCTGTCCACCGTGACGGATCGCCCCGACCCCAGCGCTCAGCCATATCTGACGCTGCGCCGGTGTACCCACCAGCGTGAGAAGCCCCTGCGCCGTGACGGTCATCACGTCGGCCCGAGTGGCTCCACTCGGTCCGCCCGGGGTGTTCGTCGAAGGGATGGTGCTTCGTGCCAACGACCCCCGAAGCTCGGCGCCGAATCGGCTGCCGAACCAGACTCTTGCGTCTGCCCCCCAGGCGTGACCCTTGAGATCCTTGGGCGCTTGCGGAAGGGCCGTCGAGTAGACGGATGCTGCGTCGAAACTGCCATAGGGCCGGTAGTACCCGAAAACGGGACCGAACTCCGCTCGCATCTGTGCGGCGCCCGGTACCGGACTCATGAGTGCCGCGCCGAGCAAAACCAAACTGAGATAGCGCATGAGAACCTCCGGGTGTCCTGACGATGCCGCTGTGTTGTTCAGCTCCAAATGAGAACGGTGGCGACGGTCGCGACGACCGAGATGACCAGCCACGCCAGGAAGCGACGCCGGTAGGTGAGTCCCTCCGAAGTCCATTGGGCGGTGTCCAACAGGCGGGGCAGGGACCACCAGAGGCGCCGCGGTTCCGTCACGTAACGCGGGGATCGCAGATTCCCCGGCGGAAAGGCCACGATGCCACAGATGACACACCCAACCGCGACCACGAGAGGGATATAGCGCATTACCCGGGGGCACTCCCTTCGGGTTCATCCAGCATCCGGCGCATCGGGCAGCCGTGGCGTGCCGAGTGAGTATAAAGTAACGCCTCCGCCAGCCGACATCAGTCTCGCCCGGTGTACCAGTCCAATACTCGGAGAGCGCGCAAGGTGATCCAGCGATTCGGCGCTCCGACGGTACCGGCGAGCTCCTCGTACAGGGTGTCCCGGTGTCGCACATCGAGCAGCCAGCGCCTGTCGGCCTGGCGCCGCTGGAGCACGCTCGCGACGGCCTCCTCGACTCGCCCATCCGGCCGCACGGCGGCGGCGCGCAGATACTCGAGTGCGCGCAGGGCGTCATAGTGCCAGAGCGGCGGAAAGCCGAAGTGGGTCCACGTCGGATCGATGATGGCGTCGGTTGACAACCGGCGGAGCAGCCGGCGCTCGAGGAGATACTCCTCGGCGCGGCTTCGCGCGTCGGTGATCGCCGGTGTGGCCCCGAACGCCTGCTCGAAGGCGAGCAGCCCTTCGAGGACGCAAATCGTGGTATGGAACGACGACCGGACCGAGCCCCGCTCCGCCTCGCAGTTCCAGCCGCCGTCCCGGAGTTGTTCGCCCAGCAGCCGATTCACCAGACGATCGCTGCGCTCGCCGAAGTAGGCGCCCAGCGCGACGACCCGACCGTTGATGCACGGTTCGACCTCACCCTCGAAGAAGGGCGAGTTGCCGAACTCGGCGCCCCAGGTCACGTGCCGGCGCACCCGATCGATCGCGGTCCGGGCCCGCGCGCTGGAGGGGTCGAGTCCCAGGTCACGCAGGAACACCAGGGTGTACATGTTCGACCACCAGAACGGCGTGGCGACGCCATCGCCCCACTGGCCGTCGGGGCGCTGCTGATCGAGCAGCCGCGGGCCCCACCCTTCGCCCGCCACCCGGGAGCGCTCCGCCGCGACGATCGCCGCCGGCGCGTCGGTGAAATCGCGCAGGACTTGCCACCGGATGGACGGATCGCTGTCGAGCAGCCAGTCGATGACGGGGTCGTGCGACGAGCGCTGCATGGCCTCGGCCGGGCTAGAGGCCGGCCGCACGGCGGCACTGCTCGGCGATCACGGCATGCCCGGCCGCGGTGGGATGAACGCCGTCGGCGGCCCAGTACTGCGGCGGGACGGTGCGAGCTCGCCGGTCGAATTCCCCCTGGAGCGCGACGAAGGTGGCGCGGGCCCGTGCCGCGACCCGCGCGGCAGCCGCCCGGCGCGCGTCGAACGCGGGAAACCACCGGTCGTCCACCGCCCCGCAGCGCAGGGCGAATGGCTCCAGCACGAGGAGACGCACATTGGGCAGAGCCTGACGGGTCTGCTCCAGCAGCAGCGAGTACTGGTCCTCGTAGTCCTGGACGGTACCGGTGTAGCCATGCGTCAGTGTGTGCCAGAAATCATTCACGCCGATCAGGATGCTCAGAACGTCCGGGTGCAGGGCGAGGGTATCGGCGACCCAGCGTTGCTGGAGATCCGGTACCTTGTTCCCGCTGATGCCGCGATTGTAGAAGCGATAGCCGCGATCCGGATGGGCCGCGAGCGCCGCCGAGGCGACCAGCAATGGATAGCCGGTGCCGAGCCCGCTCGCCGTGTTCGGCTCCGCGGCGGCGCGATCCCGCCCGCCATCGGTGACCGAATCTCCCTGGAACAGCATCACCGGACCGGGCTTCTGCGCCGGCGCGGTGCCCGGGGCGGGCCACCGCGCCGCGCCGACCAGCGCGGTCGTCGCTCCGAGGAAGGCCCGCCGCGTGAGTTCAGCTGACACGATCGCCCTCCGGCTTAGGTGGCACTCGTGAGCCGTTGTCCGAAACAGAGCAGGTGCCCCTGATCGTCCTCGACCCAGAACTCCCTGGTCTCCCATGCCGTGTCCGCGACATCCCGACGGAGGACCACCCCGTTTCGCTGAAGTCGCAGGGCCAGGGCGTCCACCTCATCGGTCGGAAAATAGAGATGCAGGTGGCCGCCGTCGGACACGAAGCCGATGGATGGATCCTTCGAGTCGACCAGCTTCAAGTGGAAGGACTGGGGGCCGACCGTGATGCCGGCGTAGAAGTCCCGGTACCGGAACTCGAGCTCGAAGCCCAGCTTGGACACGTAGAAGTCGATCGAGTCGTCCAGGCTGGTGGTACGGAGCTGCGGAATCACACCCAAGACGGTCATCACGGCTCCCTTGGCCTGGTACAGCTCGAACGTGGGGCGTCCACAAGTATAGGAAGCCGGGTGACTGGCTCCAACCGATCTCCGGAGAGTTACCGCAACAGATCCCGGTATTTGGCGATCAGTCGCCGCGTCGTCGCGACCGCATCACCCCGCGGCTCGGTGGGAAAAGTCGCATCCCCGCGCGACCACGCCTTCTCCCACGCGCACATGGCCGTCGCGAAAGGCGCGCGATCGAAGGGAACCCCGGTCGCGAGGGAGCGGTCGAGGCGGGCGAAGAACTCGCGCCAGCGGGGCAGGAAATACGAGCCGAACATGCCGGCCCACTCCTTGAACGCGTAGAGATTGAGGTCGTCGTTCTGGCCCTCGGTGCACGCGGTGCCCCACAGGGTGATGATGTTGCGGGCATTCCAGTCGTACAGGCGTCGCTCGGCGTCGCTGTGGCCCCACCGCCGCGCGTCGGCGATCCAGCGCCCCAGGAGGAACTCCTCGCGGGTACTCACCAGCGTGTCGAGGTCGCCGAGCAAATCGGTCACCCGGCCCTCCGCGGCCGCGAGGGCGGGGCGGTCGCCCTGGGTGTACGCCTCCTGGACCCGGGTGACCAGCGGGATCGCCAGCTGGCCCAGTACCTGGCGCGCGAGATTGACGACATCGTAGCGGTAATTGTCGTTACCGCCGAGCGCAGGCGCCGCGCTCAGCAGTGAGTCCAGCGCCTCGGTCAGGACCCGCACCTCGTAGGGTGCTACCGGTTCCGACCGGTATGCCGAGCCTTTGGTGTAGAACTGCGGGCGCTCGGCGAGAAAGTTGCCGGTCTGGGCGCTCGACCGGAACGCCGTGGCGAGCAACCGCTGCCACGCGGACCACGCGGCCGCGCTGGATGCTCCATAACGGCGACCCACGTACTCCCGTGACCACGTGTCCACCGCGGGGACCCGGTTCCGCCAGACCTGGTCCATGACGAAATCGGGCACGACGGGATTGGTGCCCAGCCCTTCCATCATCATGCCGAGCCCGGATAGCCGCCCATGGGCCGGACTCTCGAGCGCGCTGTCGAGGTTGCCGGCGATGGCAGGCAGGTCGCCGTTCACGCTGATCTTGCCGCCGAAGTTGTAGAGCACATTCCAGACCCATGGCTTGCCGTAGAACGCCTGGCGCGCCGCCCATACCGGGTGCCGGTCGCCCCACAGATCGAGCACCACCATGCGATCGTCGGGCACGGCACCCAGCAGCGCGCGCGCCTGCGGTTCACCCCAGAACGCCGCCTGGTAGTAGAGAAACCAGCCCTGCAGCAGCCACACCGCGTTGGGGTCCACCGCCTGCATGGCGGAGTAGATGGCGTGGCCCATGCCGGCGAGGAACGTGGAGTCGTTGGACGGCGGGTTGATCTCATTGAACGGATCGGCGGCGTACAGGTGATCGGTGCCGTACAGCTCGGCCTGCCGCTCCATGAAGCGACGCCCGAACCGCTGAAAGAGCGGGTCGAGGGGGTCGACGAACCAGGTCCCGCTGAAGCCGGCCGACCAGTCGCCGGTCTGGTGGATGCGCGCGCCGGGAAATACCTGCGTGATGGATGCCGGCACGTGGCCGGTGAATCCCTGCAGGACCGGGGTCATGCCGAGGGCGCGTTCGCGCCGGAGGATCTGGCGCTCCAGGGCGATGTGGCTGTCGATCCAGGAGTCCGGGAGCGGGCCGCCGAGCCCGTCGATGTTCCCCATCCACGCCCACGGGAGATAGGCGGGCCCCACCAGAAAGCTGGCGATCTGGGCGCTAGAAAAGCCGAGGTCCTGGAGCACCAGACGCCACACCGCTTCCTGTCCGGTAACGGCGAGCGGGGTATTGATGCCCTTGAGCGCCATCCAGTCGATCATGCGCTGCCACTGCTCCCAGTCCCACCAGGCCATGGAATAGGAAAAAGTGCAGTAGTTGAAGAAGTAGCGGAGGCGGTAGGGCGTGCTGATGCGTACCGGCGTCGTCACGGGTCGCAGCGAGGCCAGACGAACCGGCTGGAGGGGCAGGGAGACGTTCACCCCCGCCACATGCTCCAGATACCAGTTGAGCGCCGACGCGATCGCCACACCGGACGATCCGCGCAGGACGATGCGGCGGCCGTCCTGGGCCACCTCGAAGACATCGAGCCCGTCGCGACTTGCGATTGCTGCGAGCCTGAAGTCCCCGGCATGGCCGGGAACGACCCGCGCCACCAGCGCGGCGGCGGCGCCCAGGTCCACGGCATGTTGTGTCGCGGGGCCGGGTCCTCCGGCCGGCTGGCCCCAGGCGGCCGGAGCGAATGCCGCCAGTAACCCGATCAGCAGCGGCGCTGTCCGATTGCGCTCCATGGGTATTCTCGAGCCGGGGTGGCCGGCGGAGGTGCGGGTTAGTCGACGGCCGGGCGCGGCACGATCAACATGACAAACTGGACCGCGGCGACCAGCAGACTCCACACCAGGCCGGCGATAAAGGCCATCACGGCGAACCTGGGCAAGAAGCCGAGCGCGATCAGGGCGCTGAGGATGCCGCTCGCATATCCACCGGGAATCAAGACGAACCGGAGCGGTACCGGCTCCATCAGCGTGGATTTCAATGCCGCCCGAAGTGCGCTCGTGACGAGTGCCAGGTGGATCGCGGCCAGAAGTCCGTTAGAGGTCCGCCAGATCAGCACTGGGGATTGAATGCCCGTGAAGGCCACGATCGGGATGAAGGCGAGAAAGAGCACGACCACCGACGGCATCAACAGGTTGAGAAGCGCCGTGCGTTCCGCGGGGCTCCAACCATCCAGGGAGGAGCGGCCGACGGCAAAAATGACCCCGGTGAAGCCGATGAACGTCGCTGCGACTCCGACGATGACCGCGAGAACGCCCTCAGGCTCCAAGGCTACCCCCTTTGTGGTCCGCGACAAGCTGCATCAAGGTGCCGTCAAATGCCATACTTGGTGGATCCTGGGTCCAAGGCGCGGTGTAGCTCACGCGGCGCGCCGGTCAGGCGGCCGTTCGTGAGGCCCGGAAAGCCCAAATCGCGAAGGACCCCGTGATCAGAAACGCGATGACCGAGGCCCACAGCGGAACCGTGACCGTGGCGACCTGCACCGGCCAGCCGGCAACGACGCGGGTCAGCTGGATGAGGGCAAGGAGGGAGAAGAAGGTGCCCGACACGTGTTCATAGCGGCGCATACATCCTCCAGGTTGTCTCCGCCCGACGAATCGCCTTGCTGCGCCGGGAGATCCGCCGGCACCGGACCAGCGTTAAGGTACTCCAGCGACCGGCCACCGGTGGCGGTGCCTCGAACCGTAATGCCGCAGTTGCCGCTCCCCGCCCGGTGGGGATACTTTGCGGGATAAAGTTACCCCCACGCCCTCGGGTGGCGCACCGTCATGACCCAGCCGTCCACCGAATTCCTCGACCTCCAGGCCGCGCTGGCCGGTGAGTACTCGCTCCAGCGGGAGCTCGGCCGGGGCGGGATGGGGGTGGTCTACCTCGCGCGGGATGTGCAGCTGGATCGTGACGTCGCCATCAAGGTCCTGCCGGCCCCCTTCGCAGGCACGCCATCGGCGCGGGAGCGGTTCCTGCGGGAGGCACGCATGGCGGCCGGACTCTCCCACCCGCACATCGTCCCGATTCATCGCGTCAGCGAGGCGGGCGGCTTCGTCTTCTTCGTCATGAGCTACGTGGAGGGCGAGACGCTCGGCGAGCGGCTCCGCACCCAGGGGCCGCTGGCGCCGGTCGAGGCGATGCGCGTGCTGCGCGAGGTCGCCTGGGCGCTGGCCTACGCGCACGGACGCGGCATCGTGCACCGCGACGTGAAACCGGACAACATCCTGCTCGAGGCGGGCACCGGCCGCGCGCTGGTGACCGACTTCGGCATCGCCCACGGCGGTGGAGATCCCGTCACTGCGAGCGACCCCGGGAAAATCTCCGGAACGGCTCACTTCATGAGCCCGGAGCAGGCCGCCAACGCCCCGATCGACGGGCGCAGCGACATCTACTCGCTCGGCGTCGTCGGCTACCTCGCGGTGAGCGGCCGGCTCCCCTTCGAGTCGTCCAGCTTGCCCGCCCTGCTGGTGCGCCAGGCGAGCGAGCCGGCTCCCAGCGTCCTGCGCGCCGCACCGGGATTGCCCACGGCGCTCGGCACGGCGATCGACCGCTGTCTCTCCCGCGATCCCGACCTGCGATTTGCCGACGGGGAGGCGCTGGCCGACGCACTGGTCCCGGCCATGGAGACCCGTCCCGCGCTCCCGACCTCCCTGCGCGCGTGGCTGGCCACCCGGAATCCGCTCCTGGCACCCTACATGGCCTGGTCGGGCGTGCTCAGCTTCGTGACCCTGATGAACTTCCTCGCCTGGCTGCAGAGTCATCGTCCGCATGGACCGCGCGACATCGTGGTCCTCGCGCTGGGCGCGCTGTCGCCGCTGGTGCCGGTGGTCGGGTTCCATATCAATCAGGGGCTGCGACAATTCCGCGCCGGGCACACCCTCGCCGACCTGCGCGCGGCGCTCGCCGTCCAGCGCCGGGAGCGCGAAGAAACCGAGGCGCTATCGCAAGCCGAGGCCGAGCCGCCGATGCATCGGGTACTGCGGCTCGCCACGGTGAGCGCGGCCACCTGGCTCATCGTCACCTTCGCGCTGATGGCGGCCGACGTGGTGCACGAGAGTCAGCTGAGTCCGCTGTTCATCATCGCACCGTTCCTCGCCACGCTGGCGCTTGGCGCGCTGAGCAACGCGCTCGACGTCCAGTTCATTCCCACCCGGATCCGCGCCTGGTGGCAGACCGGAATCCGCGAGCGCCTCTGGAACAGCCGGCTGGGGGAATGGCTCGCCCGCCGGCTCCGCGCTCCGGAGCGGTCCCATGCGGTCGGCGGCGGCGTGTTCCGCGCCACCGAGACCGCCCTTGGCGTTGCCGCGGGGGAGCTCTTCGCCGCGTTGCCGAAAGCCTACCGGGAACAGCTCGAGGAGCTGCCCGCGATGGTCGCGGCGCTCGAGGCGCGTGCGGCCGAGGCGCGCGCCGAGATGGACGTGCTTGCGGCGCTGGCCCAATCCGGTTCGGGGGACGCCGGCGCGCTGGCTGCGCGGCGCGAGCGGGCCGCCGCGCACCTCAGCGAGTGCGTCGCGGCGTTGGAGGGCATTCGGCTCGATCTTCTGCGGCTGCATGCCGGCGCCAGCGATCTCGCACCCCTCACCACGCTGATCGATGCCGCGCGTCTCATTGGCGAAGACGTGGACCGGCTCGCGGAGGCCCAGCGGGAGGCCGAGGACGCCGCCGGTCCTGGTCTGGGAAAGGGTTGAGGAGACCGCACGCGGTCAGGGAGCGGAGACCCGACTTCTTCGGATCGTACGGACTTCGACGACGGCCTCCCCCCGTTCGGTCATCCGGAGAATCGCCAGCCGGTCGTTGAAGACATCGAGGAGCTCCACCCGACCGGGCAGGAACGGATCATTGAGGGCCGGCAAGTCGAGCTGACCAAGCGGAACACCGTGGTCCGAGAAGATCCACCAGTGCCGCGTTGCTTCCCGGGCGGTGGTGTAGGCGCCAACCCAGATGTTGCCTTGGTCATCGAGGCGGACTCCGCCAACAGCCGGCAGGGATGCAACGGCAGGTGCAGACCGTATGGCCCTCAAGTACACCGGGCCCACGCCCGGATCGGCCTCGACGATGGCATCCTCCTGATCGTCGACCGTTTGCGCTGGCGGTGGGTCAACCCTGAGCGGAGACGTA
>DASYPZ010000053.1:0-8011 GCA_036006105.1 Gemmatimonadales bacterium
CAGCTCGCCCGCGATCACGGGCCCGCCCTGGCTGGCATTCACCTCACCGATGTGCCGTTCTATCATCTGTTCCAGCCGCCCAAGACTCCGTCCGCGGTCGAGGCGAAGTATCTGAAACAGGCCGAGCAGCTGCAGAAGGACAACGGCGCGTACGCGATCATCCAGGCCACGCGACCCAATGTGCTGGGGTCGGCGCTCAATGATTCGCCGGCGGGACTGGCGGCGTGGATCGTGGAGAAGTTTTATCGCTGGAGCGACTGCGGCGGGAAGCTGGAGCACTGCTTTACCAGGGACGAGCTGCTCTCCAACATCACTCTCTACTGGGTCACCGGAACCATTCAATCGTCCTTCCAGCCGTATTACGACACCGCGAATGCCGGCGCGATGACCTGGGTCCGGGAGATGGTGAAGGGCTGGATCGGATCGACCGGCGTGCCGACCGGGTTTGCGAGCTTTCCCAAGGACATTCTGCCGGCGCCGCGCGAGTGGGCCGAGCGTTTCTTCGATGTTCAGCGCTGGACCGACATGCCGCGCGGCGGGCACTTCGCTGCGCTGGAGCAGCCGGAATTACTGGTGGAGGACATCCGGGCGTTCTTCCGCCCGTTGCGCTAGGGCGCAGTCCCCGGCGCTGGCGGCGGCCGCACCCACTCTCGCGGCGGCATCGGCCTCCTGAGCCCCACCGACGTTCCGGCGAAACCCCGGGCGCCGTCTCCACGTACGCATCGCAGCCATCAACCCTTACAACTCGGCTCCTGTGAACCGCAGCAGCAGGCGTCTCGACCTCGACGGCCTCCGGGGCCTCGCGGTGCTCCTCGTGGTCGGCTTCCACGCGGGAGTCCCCGCGCTGCGCGGGGCGTTCGTCGCGGTGGACGTCTTCTTCGTCCTCTCGGGGTTCTTCCTCGCCACGACCCTGGCCCGGCGGCTCGCCACCGGCGAGGAGCTGCGTCCCGGCGAGCTGCTGGGGCGGCGACTCTGGCGGCTGCTGCCCGCCCTGGTGGTGGTCCTGCTCGGCACCCTGGCATCGACGCTGCTCTATGCGCCGATCGACCGGGCACCCGTCGCCCGGAACATGGTCCCGGTGTCGGCCTTCGCCGGCAACCTGGCCTTCGCGGCGGACGGAGTGAACTACTTCGGCGCCGGTGAGAACCCACTGCTCCATACCTGGACCCTGGGCGTCGAGCTGCAGCTCGCGCTGCTCTTTCCGCTGCTCGTGGCACTGCTCGCCGCCTGGGGCGAGCGCCGCGCCGGCACCGAGACCGGCGCCGACCGACGCTGGACGGTCATGCGCACCGTGATGCTCGGCGTGACCGCGGTGGGCGTGGTGTCGTTCGCGATGGCCGTGGTGATCAACGACACCGCGCCGATGTGGGCCTACTTCGGCCCCCATACCCGGCTCTGGTCCTTCTGCGCGGGCGCGCTCATGGCGTTTCTCACCGGCGGCGGGCAGAGCGCTGTGGGCGGCTCGCCCACCCGTGTCGGCGCCCTGCAGCTCGCCGGGCTCGGCCTCCTGCTGGTGCCCTCCCTGCTCTACGACCAGACGCTGCAATACCCCGGCGTGATGGCCCTGGCGCCGGTGGGCGGCACGCTCTGCCTCCTGGCCGCGGGCGACGTCGCGGCCACGTCGCTGCCGGGACGGCTGCTCTCCTCCCGGCCGCTGGTGGGGATGGGGCGAGTCTCCTACGCCTGGTACCTCTGGCACCTGCCGCTGATGGTGCTGGGCAGCGTGCTGATGCCGGGGATCGGAACCGGCGGGCGGCTGGTGTGGGGATTCGCCGGGCTGCTCGCAGCGGTCCTGACCCACCGGGTGCTCGAGCGGCCGGGGCCCTCGGGCCTGCTGACCCGCGCGGCGACACGTCGTCCCCTGCTCGCCGCCATCGGTGTCTGCGCGGCGCTGGCGCTGCTGGGGCTCGGAGCCGCGTGGGGCAACGCGCGTTACGTGGAGCACAGCGTCCATCGGCGCTATGCGGCCGCCCGCAACGACCATCTCCCGCACCAGTGCTGGGGCCGCTCTCCGCTCGAGTCCCCGCGACAGGGCTGCGCCTTCGGTGACCCCGGATCCGGGACACGGATCGCCCTGCTGGGTGACTCCCATGCCTCGCACTGGCTGGGGGCGCTGGAGCTGGCCGGAGCAGCGCGCGGCTGGCGGATCGACACCTACGTGATGGGCGCCTGTCCCGTCGCGGACCTGCGTGGGCTGATCGGCGGGGCGGCCGGGCGCCAGTACGGCGGCTGCGCCCGTTTCCAGGAGGCCACGTGGGAGCGGCTGGCGGCCGAGCGGCCCCGGGCGGTGATCCTCTCCAACGCCGACTACTACATGGAAGCCGAGCCCGGCACGGAGCGGATGCCGCGGATTCCGGAGCCGGTCTGGACCGAGGCGCTGCGGCGGACCTATGCCCGCCTGGACCGCATGGGCATCGCCGTAATCGTGATGCGGGGCCTGCCCTGGGTTCCGTTCGACGTGCCGAGCTGCCTGTCTCGCCGCGCGGCGGGACTGCCGCTGGCGGGCGACTGCCGGTTCGCGCCGGATCGTGGGTTCATGGCCCGGGCGCAACGAGCCCAGGACAATGCCGCCCGCGGGCTGCGCGTGCGTTTCATCGACATGAATGATCGGGTGTGCGGAGCGGCGGGGCCTTGCGCCACCGAACGCGGCGGGATGGTGCTGTACACGGACGACAACCACCTGAGCAGCACCTTCTCGCGCTCGCTCGGCCCGACGCTCGGTGAGCGGGTGGAAGCCGGGCTCCACCACTGAACCTTTTCGCCGCAGAGTAGAGTCTCCCCTGCGATCAGGGGCTCTCCGAGCCCTACTTTAGGACAATCGGCCGTGCTACTGCCGGCAGGCCGCGTGAGGATCGGCCGGCTTCGGCACGTCGTGCTTCGGCGGCCTCGACATGTTGGCCAGCGACAGTGCCGCGGCGTGGACCATCCGGACCACCCGGGCGAAGTCGGGATAGTCGATGTACTGCGCCTCGTCGGTCACCTGGTGGTAGTCGAGGTGCTCCCCCCGCGATATCGCCAGCGCCGGAATGCCGTATCGCGCGTAGCCGTAGTGATCCGCGCGGCAGTAATACTGGAGCGGGTGGCCGGGTGCATCGTAGGTATAGTCGAACACGAACGGCACCGGCTGCCGCGCGTTCGCCGCCTCGACCGTGTCGCCGAACTCCCTGGAGATCCGCTTGGCGCCCACGACCTCCAGATAGGTGGGGCTGCCGGCCCCGGTCCCACCGCGCGGGAAATCGTCGCTCCGGCCCCGCCCGACCATGTCCTCGTCGATCTCGGCGACGATCGAGTCGAGCGGCACCGTGGCGTGATCGGTGAACCAGCGCGAGCCCAGCAGGCCGGCCTCCTCGCCGGTGTGATTCACGAACAGGATGGAGCGCCGGGGGCGCACCGCCGCCCGGCTCATCGCCTCCGCGATCTCCAGCAGGGCGACCGTGCCGGTGCCGTCGTCATCGGCGCCGTTGCGAATCGAGTCGAGCCGCGGCTTGTTCACCCGCCGCAGGCTGTCCAGGATGTGACGGATGGCCTTCCATTCCTCGCCTGTCGGAGGCCGCTGGGGCGAGTCGGCGCCCATGGGCCGGATCACGCGATTGAACGCGCGCAGCGAGTCGTGATCCACCGGGAAGCGGTCGAAGCCCACGTGGTCGTTGTGGGCGCTGAGCGACACGTACTGGCCCCGGAGCGCGGGATCGCTCCCCCGCAGGATCGCCACCACGTTCCGGGCCGGGAATCGAACGGGGGTGCGGGCAATGCCGAACCGGCCGCGCAGCGTGGCGCCCGTGGCGCCGGGGGCGAGCGACTCGGGTGCGGCGCCCAGCAGCGTCGCGGCGGCGCGTTGGGTCACCCACACGATCGGGAGGGCGCCCGCGCGACCGAGGCTGTCCGGGACGGGAACGCCGTTCATCAGGCGCGCCACGTTCTCCGGGCCGATGTTCTCGAGAACCGTGAGCGCAATGCCCCTGGCCTGGCCCCAGCGGCCTCCGAGCCCGAGCCCACGCAGCGGCGTTCCGGCAGGGGCGTACAGCACCACGAGTTTCCCCGCGGCCTCCGCACTCGAAATCCAGCGCGTGCTGTCGCCCACGGGCCCGCCGTAGATGACGGACACACCGTCCAGCGTCACGGGCGGTGCGTTGATGGACGCCGGCACGAAGTCCCGGCCCGCCGCCAGCGTGGTCCCGCCGGCCTCGATGCCGGAGCGCGGGTCCACCGCGGCGGTCCAGAGGGGCACCACCTGGAACCAGCCCCCGTTCTCCCCGGCCGGCTCCAGCCCCAGCCTGCGGAACTCCCCGGCCACGTAGTCCGCGGTCTTCGACGCGCCCAGCGAGCCCGACTCCCGTCCCAGCATCGAGTCGTCCGCGATGAGGAACAGGCGGTGCCGGAGGTCGGCCTCGGTGATGTCGACCGAGGTGACACCCTTGGGCGCCGGCCCGGTCGAGGTGTGGCCACCACAGGCCAGGGCGATCAGCGACGCTCCGGAGATCAGGAGATTGCGGACATGCGTCATGATGGGACTCTCCGTAGCGCTCCGGGAGCGCGCAGGCTTCGTCTTCCCACAGTTACCGCGGAAACGCGTCCAGCAACGCCCGCGCGAAAGGAGACCGTTCGACCGCCGCCTCATCGAACCGCGTCTGCCACTGCAGCGCATCGCTGTTCGCGAGCAGAATCAGGGTGAGATGCCGCGCCGGCACCTTGAGATACAGCGCGGAGTACGCTCCCTCCCACAGCCCGGTGTGCCAGAGCAGCGTTTCGCCGAACGGGGCGGCAATGAACCAGCCGAGCCCGTACGGAAGCGTGGCTCCCGTGGGCGAGCGCCCGGGAGTCCACATGGTGGCGAGCGATTGGGGAGACAGCAGACGGCCCTGGGTGAGCGCGATGTCGAACCGCGCCAGGTCCATCGCCGAGGCGATCACTCCTCCGGCCGCCCCGTCGCCCTGGGGTCCCGGCGGCGCCGAAGCAACCACCCGTCCCGTCGAATCCACGTGGTAGGGCCGCGCGAGCGCGGCCGCGAGATCGGCTCGGAGTGGCAGCCGCCGATTCTGCCGCCCCGAATGCGTCATGCCCGCGGGTCCGAACACCAGGCGGGCCGTCAGCTCCGAGAACGTCGTCTCGGCCACCTCCGCCATCGGCCGCGAGGCCCAGGAGTAGGACGGCGGATTGTAGAGGAACCGGGTGCCGGGCGCGCCGTTGGCCTGCATCGAGAGCACGTGCCGCAGCGTGAGCGTGGAGTCGCGGCAGGCGTAGTCCGAAAAGAAGATTCCCCCGGAGGGCAGCACGTCCTCGCAGAACTCCTTGAACCCCTGGTAGCTCTGCATCGGCCGGTCCAGGTTCAGCACTCCCTTCTCCACCAGCCGCAGCGCCACCACGGCCCCGATCGGCTTGGCCACCGAGGCGATGTTGAAGGGCGTCTCCGGAGTAACCGGGATTCCCTGCTCCACATTGGCCAGCCCAAATCCCCGGGCCCCGAGAATCACGGTGTCACGGAGCAGCACCACCGCGAGTCCGGGGATCTGGAGCGCGGTACGGATCGAGTCGAATCGGGACATCAGCCGGGCTGCCACGGCTCGGTCGGAAGCCTCCTGGGCGGAGAGACTGCTCGCGGCCAGCAGCAAGAGGAGTGTCCAGCCGCGACTGCGCCCAATTCGACGAGTCATCTCAGTGGCCCTCCGGGAGCGCGAAGGCTACGTACGTCCCACCGCTGGGTGCGTCGTTCTTCCCGCCCCCGCACGCGATCACGATGTACTGGCGCCCGTTCACCATGTAGGTGGCCGGCGTCGTGTTCCCGGCCGCTGGCAGCGGCGCCTCCCAGAGCAGCTTGCCGCTCGACTTGTCGAAGGCGCGGATCCGGTTGTCATGGGTCGTCGCGGCGATAATGAGCAGCCCGTTCCGGGTGACGATCGCACCGCCGTAGTTGTCCGAGCCGGTGTCCTTGAGCCCCTGCGCAGCGAGCTTGGGGTATTCGCCGAGGGGAATCTTCCACTTGGTCGCGCCGCTGTTGAGGTCGATGGCGGTGAGCGTCCCCCAGGGCGGCTTGATGGCCGGATAGCCCTCGCGGTCGAGGAAGATGTCGAACGAGGCGTCGCGATACTTGAGGAAGGTCGGGACGTTACGCGGGGTCTGCTTCGGCGTGGCGCCGCTCCGCAGGTACTCGGCCAGCTCGGCGATCGCGGAGTCGTTGAGCGCCGCGGCGAATGCGGGCATCCGGCCGGTGCCGGTCCGGATCGTGTTCACGATCTGCTCCCGGGAGAGCCGCTGGGCCACGCCCGTCAGAGTGGGCGCGAGCGGCGTGGTCCGCGGCCCGTGACACTCGGCGCAGTAGGCCCCGAACAGGGAGTTCTCCTCTCGCGGGACGATTTTGAGCACCCAGCCCATCTCATTGGCATTCACGTACAGCAGCCCGGTCTCCGGATCGAAGGCCGGCCCGCCATACTCCCCTCCCCCGTCCACGCCGGGAAAGATGATGATCCCCTTCTCGTTGGGCGGGGTGAAGGGATCCGGCGTCGGGTTCTCCCGGAAGATCTTGAGCGCCGCCGCGTGCGCCTCGGGCGTACGGTCGGTGAGGTCGGCCTCGGTAAGACGCTGCCGCACGAACGGCTCCGGGAGCTGGGGAAAGCGCTGCGAGTCGGCCGTCACCTCACCGGGGAGAATCCCCTTGGGCATCTGCCGCCAGGTACTGGGAAAGAGCTCCCGGCCGGTCTCGCGGTCCAGCACCCACACGTGTCCCGTCTTGGTGATCTCCGCGACGGCATCCACCGGCCTGCCGTCCCGCTGGACCGTCACCAGCGCGGGCGCGGCGGGAAAGTCCCGGTCCCAGAGATCGTGCTTCAGCCCCTGTAAGTGCCAGACCCGCTTCCCGGTGTTGGCGTCGAGGGCGACGATCGAGTTGGCGAAGAGGTCGTCTCCCACCCGATTGGCACCGTAGAAATCGTAGGACGCGGATCCGGTGGCGAAGAAGACCATCCCGCGCCCCTGGTCCACCGTCACCCCCGACCAGGCGTTCACCCCGCCGGCGATCTTCCAGGCGTCCCTGGGCCAGGTCTCGTAGCCGAACTCGCCGGGATGCGGAATGGTGTGGAAGGTCCAGCGGATGGCGCCGGTCTTCACGTCGTAGGCGCGAATGTCTCCCGGCGCGCTCGGCAGGGCCTCGGGGACCGCGGTGCCGATGATGAGCATGTCCTTGTACACCACGCCCGGCGTGCTGGCGCTCACCGACAGCCCTGCCACCGGGCGATCAAGCCCGGCGCGCAGGTCCACCCAGCCGCTGTCGTTGCCCCACCCGGGCACCTTGAGGCCGGTCCTGGCATCGAGCGCGAAGAGTCGGTAACGGAAGTTGAAGTAGACGCGGCCGTCGTGCACCACGATCCCGCGGTAGCGGATCCGCGCGCCGGTGAACTTTCCGTTGGTCGGGTCGAAGCTCCAGAGCTTCTTGCCGGTGGCGGCATCGAGCGCAAAAGCGTGCTGTTTGGGCGACATCGCGTACAGCACGCCGGCCTGGATCACCGGGTTGGACTGCATTTCCGACCCGGCGAACGCGTCTCCAGTGTCATAGGTCCAGGCGACCGTCAGCTGCGAGACGTTGGCCGGCGTAATCTGGGACAGCGTCACGTAATGGTCGTGATTGTCGCTGCCCTGATAGACCGGCCAGTCGGCATTGCCTCCATGGCGGGCGCACCCGCCGACGGCGATCAGAGCGAGGATCGCCGCGAATCGGTTCACGGAGTTACGGCTTCGGCCTCGGCAGCGCCGAGGGGGGCAGCATCCCGAGCAGCCGCATGTAATTCGCCAGCTGGCTGTAGTGATCCGACAGGTCGAGGGCATGCCCCAGGACCATGGTGACACGCGACACCTCGCGGGACTTGCCCCCGAAGGTCAAGGTGACCTGATCCGCCAGCTTCCCGTCCTCCAGCTGCCCGATGGCCTCCTGACAATACGCGAACGAGGCCTTGAGCTTGGCCACCAGAGTGTCCTTGGGCCAGGTCGCCTTGACCGAATCAGGCGTGGCGGTGTCCTTCTC
>DASYPZ010000054.1:0-4192 GCA_036006105.1 Gemmatimonadales bacterium
ACTGGACCGGCGCCAACGATATCCAGCTCGACCCCCGCAATCCCGACATTCTGGTGGCCACCCTGTGGCAGCGGCAGCGGCGCACCTGCTGCTTCATCGCCGGGGGACCGGGCTCCGGCGTGTTCCGCTCGACCGATGCCGGCAAGACCTGGAACAAATCGCAGTCGGGTTTCCCCACCGAAGATCTGGGCCGGATCGGGCTCTCGGTCTCTCCCGCCAATCCGAGCGTAATCTACGCCGTGGCCGACGCCGCCCAGGGCAAGGGCGGGACCTTCCGCTCCCGGGACGGTGGCGCCTCCTGGGAAAAAATGAGCAGCTACCAGTCGGGCGGGAACTACTACAACAAGCTCTTTGCCGACCCCAGGAACGTCGACCGGGTCTATGCGGTGGATGTGATTCTGCAGGTGAGCGAGGACGGCGGCCGAAGCTTCCACCGGGTCGGCGAAGCGCTCAAGCACGTGGACAACCACGTGGTCTGGATCGATCCCGACGACACCGACCACCTGATCGTCGGCTGCGACGGCGGGGTGTACGAGACGGTGGACCGGGGGAAATCATGGCGCTTCATGGCCAACCTGCCGATCACCCAGTATTACCGGGTGTCCACCGACAACTCGGCGCCCTTCTACCGGGTGTACGGCGGCGCCCAGGACAACTTCTCGGTGGGCGGCCCCAGCCGTACCCGCACCAACAACGGCATCCGCAACGCCGACTGGTTCATCACCAGCGGGGGCGACGGCTTCGGCAGCGTGGTGGATCCCACCGACCCTAACACGGTCTATGCCCAGAGCCAGTTCGGCGTGCTGAGCCGGTTCAACCTGCGCACCGGCGACGTGATGGGCATCCAGCCCGAGGACGCGGCCAACGGCCCCGGCTTCCGCTGGAACTGGGACTCTCCCCTCTTCGTGAGCCCGCACTCCCATACCCGGCTCTATTTCGCCAACAACCGGGTCATGCGGAGCGACGACCGGGGCGACAGCTGGCGCGCGATCAGCCCCGACCTGACCCGGCAGATCGACCGCAACACCATCAAGGTGATGGACCGGATCTGGGGGCCCGATGCGGTCGCCAAGAACCAGTCGACCACGCTCTACGGCAACATCTTCGCGCTGGCCGAATCACCCCTCAAGGAGGGGCTGCTCTTCGCCGGAACCGACGACGGCCGGATCCAGATCAGCGAGAACGGCGGCGAATCGTGGCGCGCCATCGACCACTTTCCCGGCGTGCCCGATACGACCTTCGTGTCCCGGGTGGTGCCGTCGCAGCACGATCCCAACACCGTCTACGCGACCTTCAACAACCATCAGTCGGGCGACTTCAAGCCCTACGTCCTCAAGAGCACCGACCTGGGGAAGACCTGGACCAGCATCGCCGGGGATCTGCCGGCCCGGGGCGACGTCTGGGTGATTGCCGAGGACACTCAGGACCGCAACCTGCTGTTCGCGGGCACCGAATTCGGAGCCTACGTCACCCGCGACGGCGGAGCCCGGTGGGTCAAGCTCGGCGGCCTGCCGACCATCCAGGTGCGCGACATCGCGATCCAGAAGCGCGCCAACGACCTGGTCGTGGCGACCTTCGGCCGCGGCTTCTACATCCTCGACGACTATGCCGCGCTCCGTGAATGGAGCGGCACGGTCGCCGCGCAGCCGGCGCGGCTGTTCTCCGCGCGGCCCGCCTATCTCTATGCCGAGGCCAGTCCGCTCGGTCTTCCGGGCGGATCGTTCCAGGGGCACGGACAGTTCCGCGCCGAGAATCCGCCCTACGGCGCGCTGCTCACCTACTACCTCAAGGACGGGCTCAAGTCCTCGAAGGCCCGGCGCCGGGAGGCCGATGCGGCCGCCGAGAAGAAGAGCGTCGACACGGTCTACCCGCCTTGGGATTCGCTCAAGGTGGAGGATCGTGAGGAGGATCCCGCCGTGGTGGTGACGGTCAGCGACTCGGCGGGTCGCATGGTGCGGCGGTTCACCGCGCCGGCCACCGCCGGCATACACCGGGTGGCGTGGGATCTCCGGCTCCAGCCCACCGACCCGGTGAACGGGCCGCCGTTCCAGCCCGATCCCGATTTCCCCTTCGGCTCCGGACCGGTGGCGCCGTTCGTGGTACCCGGCACCTACCAGATCGCCCTCTGGTCCAGGGTGGACGGCGGGTTCAAGCCGCTGGGCGATCCGGTGCGGGTGAACGTGATTCCGGCCGACCCGCCGGAGGCGCGGTCCAATGGCCGCACCATCGCGACCCTTACCGAGCAGATGCGCACCGCCGAGCTGGAGCGCGCCGTTCTGGGCACGGCGTCGCTGATCGAGGAGACCTCGACCCGGGTCGGGTTCCTCAAGCGGGCGATCGACGACACGCCCGGCGCCGACACCTCGCTGGCGCGCCGGGTCCGGGTCATCGAGCGTCGCCTCCAGGACGCCCGCGAGTCGCTGAACGGCGATCCGACTCGGCCCCGACGCAACGAGGCGGCACCGCCCAGTCTGTTGGGGCGCCTGCAGAGCGCCATCGGCAACGGCTGGAGCCAGACCCTCGAGGCGCCGACCGCGGCCCAGCAGGCCCAGATCGATATCGTGCGCGGGGAGTTCGGCCGCGTGCTGGACCAGGTGCGCCAGCTCATCGAGGTGGACCTGAAGGCGCTGGAGAACGCGGCGGAACAGGCGGGAGTTCCGTGGACGCCGGGGCGGATGCCGAAGCCGCCGCGATAGGGAGCGTCAGCCTTTTCGGACCCTCATGCCGCACCCCGCACCCGGATGGGCAGGGTCACCATGGTCTTGCCGGCCCATTGCAGCTGTTTCTGAATCGCGAACGCGGTGTCGTTATGCAGGAGGCGATGCCACCAACCCTCGCGCTGGAACATGAGCCGTCCGGCAAAGAACGTCGTGTTGGGAAACTCCGCGCCCACCTGGACACACAATTTGCCCGCCTCGGCCACGACGTCTGTGCCCAGGGCCATGCGGGACGTCGCCGGGACGCCGAGCGACTCCGAGAGCGCGACGTATCGGGCGAGCATGTCCTCGGTGCGGCGGCGAACGTCCTCGACCGCCCTCGGTCCCTTGAAGTCCCCCGAATCGAGGACCCCGACGGACAGGACCACGAGGTTCTTGAAGTATCCGGGAAAGGACCGGAAGGTGTTCAACAGGGTGTGGATGCCCACCCCGCCATAGGACCCCACCAGCAACGCGGCGGTGGGCTGGCGCGGGTCGAGCGCCTGAGAGCCATTGGTGCGGGCGGATGGCGAGTGGGGCAGGTCGCCCAGCTCCTTGTAGAGATCGTCGACCGTCGTCTCGACCGCCTGGTAATGCCGGCGCATGCCGAAACAGAGCGCGATCACCAGCGCGGTGATGACCACCGTCACCCAGCCGCCCTGGGTGAACTTTTCGTACACCGTGACGATCAGGATGGTGGCGCACAGGACGAACCCCGACGCGAACAGGACCGTGCGCCGCTTCCACTTGGGGCGGCGGCCCCGGCGCTGAATCCAGAACCGCAGCATGGCGAACATGGAGAGGGAAAAGGTGAGGAAGACGTTGATGCTGTACATGACCACCAGGGCGCCGACATTGCCGCCGGTGTACAGCAGCGCGGCGATCGCCGCGCCCCCCATGAGGAGGATTCCGTTCTGTGTGGTGAGCCGTTCCGACAGGGCGGCAAAGTGGTGCGGGACCCAGGAATCCACCGCCATGTTGCCCAGGACCCTGGGTCCGTCGATGAATCCGGCCTGGGCCGCGACCACCAGCAGCATGGCCTCGGAGAAGAGGAACGCCACCACGAAGGCGTGTCCCAGCGGCAGCCCTCCGGCCAGCCGTTCCACCAGGACGGCGTTCATGGTCTTGCCGGGGACCGGCGTCAGCTGCAGGAGCAGATAGCAGAGCAGCAACCCCGACGCGGTCACCGCCAGGGAAATGGCCATGTACAGCATGGTGCGCTTGCCGGTCTCCACCTTGGGCTCCCGCATGATCGGGAGCCCGTTGGATACCGCCTCGATGCCGGTGTAGGTACCGCCGCCCAGCGAATAGGCCCGCAGAAACACGACCAGCAGCCCGCCCATGCCCAACGCCGACACGCTGTGGTGATAACCCGCGCGTACCGTCCCCACGGTGGCCCCGATCGCCGACACGTGGCCCAGGACTCCTCCGCCGATGATCAGAGCGTGAGTGACCAGGAATAGCAGGAAGACCGGCAACAGCATGACCACCGATTC
>DASYPZ010000055.1:0-6082 GCA_036006105.1 Gemmatimonadales bacterium
GAGTAACCACTTACCGAAAGACTTCATGCTCCAGCGACCCTCCCCATAGAGTGAGGCGACATGCACTCGCCTCGCATCCTCACTTGTAGTCAGTCAACCCAGTCCGCGATGAAGACATCGGTTTCCCCGGACTCCCTGCCATGACGATTCGATGCCCAGACAAGTTTCCTCCCGTCCGGGCTGAACATCGGGAAGCTGTCGAAATCGGGATGGGTCGTGACCTTTTCCAGGCCGGTGCCGTCGACGTTGATCAGGAAGAGATCGAAGGCGCCGCTCTTCGGACTCTCGAAGTTCGACGAAAAAATGATGCGCTTGCCGTCGGGGTGAAAGTACGGCGCGAAGTTGGCGCCGCCCAGATGGGTGATCTGGGTCGCATTGCTGCCGTCGGCATTGGCCACCCACAGCTCCACGCGCGCGGGGCGAACCAGGTGATTGTGCAGCAGCCGGAGATAGTCGGCGGAGTCCGCCGCAGTCATCGGATAGGCGGCCCGCCAGACGATCTTCTTCCCGTCGGGCGAGAAGAAGGCGCCTCCGTCGTAGCCCACCCGGGACGTGATCCGATGCACGTCTCCACCCTGGAGATTCATCGTGTACAGATCGATGTCTCCGTCCCGGGTGCTGGTAAAGATGATCGTCTTGCCGTCGGGAGAGACGGTGGCTTCGGCGTTGTATGCCCCGTTGCTGGTCAGGGCCCGGAGGTCCGAGCCGTCGGTCTTCGAGGTATAGATCTCCAGGTTGCCGATCGGCCAGACATAGCCCTGGGAGCGATCGGGCCGCGGCGGGCAGGCGTGATCATGCGCGAAGGTGGACGCATAGAGCACCCGATGGTCTCCGTCGTAGAAGAAGCCGCAGGTCGTGCGGCCCCACCCGTTGGAAATGCGCCGCAATCCGGACCCGTCGATGTTGATCAGGTATTCCTGGTCGCAGCCTTCGTCGATCTTCTCGGTGCGCTGAAAGATCAGCTGCTTCCCGGACCGGGAGAAGTACGATTCGGCGTTGTTGCCGCCGAAGGTGAGCTGGCGGATGTTTCGCAGATGGCGCTCCCCCGCCTCGGGCTGGTGGAACACCGTACTGGCACCGCCTCCGCCGGGGTGGGCGCAGCCGGTCAGGAGCGCCGCGATCAGAACCAGGCGAGAGCTCATCGCAACGCCTCCAGAACCTGCGCCGCGTGTCCCTTCGGTTTGACCCGTTCGAATACCGTCCGGATCTTGCCCTCGGCATCGATCACGAAGGTGGTCCGGTTGATCCCGAAATACTTGCGTCCGTACATGGATTTTTCTCCCCACACACCATAGCGCTCGGCCGTGGCGTGGTCAGGATCGGCCAGCAGCGGAAACGGAAGCGCGAATTTCTTCCTGAATTTGACGTGCGAGGCCACGTCATCGGGAGATACGCCCAGCACGACGGCGCCGGCCTTCCGGACGGCGGCCCAGCTGTCGCGGAACTCACAGGCTTCCACGGTGCAGCCGGCGGTGTCGTCCTTGGGATAGAAATAGAGGACCACCTGCTTCCCCTTGAGACCGGCGAGACTGACCGGCTCGCCCGAGTCGGAGACGAGCGTGAATGGTGGCGCCTTGTTGCCAGGTACGAGCATGGAATGGGATGCGGGAGACGGTGAGCAGGGACCGGCAACGGACAACCGGTAGGGGCTCTTAAGGTAACGAGAACGCCTTGAGAACGCCGTCCTCCCCGTCGCCCCCGCTGGCGATGACCACGAACTGCCGTCCTCCCCGGGTCCGGTAGGTCATCGGCACCGAGTATCCGTAGCGGCCCAGCTCGCCCTGCCACAGCAGTCGTCCGGTGGCGGCATCGAACGCGTACAGGACCGCGTCGCCACCGGACACGAACACCAGCCCGCCCGCGGTCACCATCGGACCGGGCGATCCGACCACTCCGACCGGCGGGAGCTTGAGTCCCCGGAAGAGCGGATGATTCCGGATCCGGGGCCAATCCCCCATGGTCACCTGCCAGAGCTGTGCACCGCTGGCCAGATCGATCGCGGTGAGGGTGCCGTACGGCGGCTTGATGATCGGAACGGTGCCCTCGACTTCGGGCTCCGCCCGGTCGCCGGGAGAGGAGCTGATGCCCAGCGCGGCGCCCGCGGCGATCGAGTACTCGGCATCGTTGGTCGCGGAACGAACCGGATGGGCCAGCTGCAGCAGAGCCGGGGAATTGTTCGCCTTGACGTAGAAGATCCCGGTCAGCGGGTCGAAGGCGCCACCGCCCCACCCCGATCCTCCGATCACCCCCGGCAACGCCACCGTGCCCTCGAGGGACGGGGGTGTGAACAGCGGACCCATGCGGTGGCCCGCCACCGCGGCGAGCGCCATCGCCTTGAGCTCGGGCGTGTAGTCGAGGAGGTCGCTCTCGCTGATGCCCTGGCGGCTGAACGGCTTCGGCCAGGTGGGGACCGGCTGGGTCCCTGCCGCCAGCTCGCCGGGCACGTCGCTCTTCGGGACCGGGCGTTCCTCGATGGGCCAAATCGGCCTTCCCGTCACCCGATCGAAGACGTACAGGAACCCGGTCTTGCCGGGCATGGCGACCAGATCGGTTCGTCGGCCGTTGCGGCTCACCGTCGCGAGCAGCGGTGGGGCGGGAGGGTCGTAGTCCCACAGCCCGTGGTGTACGGTCTGGAAGTGCCACAATCTCCGCCCGGTGCGCGCGTCCAGCGCGACGATCGATTCGGCGAAGAGGTCCGCGCCCTTGCGGGCACCGCCATAGTAGTCGTTGCTCGGCGTGCTCACCGGCAGGAACACCATGCCCCGTACGGTATCCACGGTAAACGGCGCCCAGACGTTGGTGTGACCCATGCGCCGGGATGCATCCGCCTCCCAGGTGTCGGCGCCAAATTCGCCCGGCCGGGGGATCGGACTCCAGCGCCACACCCGCCGCCCGGTCCGGACATCGAATGCCTGGACGTCGCCGGGTGGATCGCCCCGGTAGGTGAGCCGGTCGGCCACCCCGTTGCCCAGAATCACCAGGTCGCGCCACACGACCGGGGGAGAGGTATTGGTGTAGTGCAACCGGTTGGTGGGGTGGATCAGGTCCGCGGTGAGATCGATTTCTCCGCCGGTTCCGAACGAGGCAATCGGTTTTCCGGTGCCGGCGTCGAGGGCGATCAGCCGCCAGCGGGAGTTGAGAAAAATCCGGCGGCTCTTCCCGTCGGTCCATGCCGCCACGCCGCGGTGGACGAACCCCATGCCGTTCGGAGGCTGGCCGGCGTCGTAGGCCCGCGGATCGAAACGCCAAAGCTCCCTCCCGGTCGCGCCGTCGAGCGCTACGACCTGATTGAAGGGCGTGGAGAGGAACAGCGTGTCCCCGAACATGATCGGCGTTGCCTCGAAGAGCCCGGGATGGGCGTGCGACGCGGAATCGGGCCGCTCGCCGGTGCGCCATTCCCAGGCGCTTCGGAGCAGATGCACGTTGTCGCGGGTGATCTGGGTCAGGGGAGAGAATTTCATTGCGCCGGGATCCCCGCCGTAGACCCTCCATTCGCCGGCCGGCGCCAGCGCGCCGTCTCCGGCGTCATAGCGCTGGACCCGTCCCCCCTTCATCACGAACCGAATCCGGCGGAGCGCGGTGATATCGGCGGACGGATCTCCCGACACCGCGATGAGATCGGCGTCGAATCCCGGCGCGATGGTGCCCACCCGCTGGCCCAGACCGAGCGACTGGGCGTTGAGAGAGGTCGCCGATACCACCGCGGCCATGGCCGACTGGCCGCCTTCCTGCACCCGGCACACCAGGTCCTCCGCGTTCCGGCCGTGCGAGCCCGCCACCGCGTCGGTGCCGAAGACGACCCTAAGCCCCGGAGTGGCGAGCGCCAGCCGGAACGCGGCGCGGGCCAGGGGGATGGCCCGCTCCATGGCGGCGAATCCCTCTTCGTTGTAGTTCCCGATCCCCTCGAACTTCGGACGGTTGTCGAGATAGTTGCGGAAGACCAGCGAGCACTGCGGGTCGTAGTACACGCCCTTCTGGCTGAGCAGCGTCAGCACCTCCGTTGTCGCGAAGACGCCGTGCTCCACCTGGGAGCAGCCCGCCAGCGCCGCGGCGCGCATGCTCTCCGCGCTGTGCGCGTGCACCACCGAGCGGAGCCCCTGGGCCTGGGCCTCACCGCACAGGGCCTGGAGCTGGGCATCCGACAGGGTCTGCGCGCCGCCCTCGCGAATGCTCCGGGAGGCGAAAATCTTGATGACATCGGCGCCCGCCGCCTTTCGGTTCTTCACCAGCTGACGGAGCGAATCGACGGAAAGCCGCTGATCGGCGATCGGGTCGAGCGACGTCAGCATCCGCGGACCACTCAGCCGGCCGGCCGCGATGGCATCGCGGAATTCGAGGTCCGCGTCGTCGCCGAGCTCCTGGACGGTGGTGAAACCGGCGTTCAGGGTGGCCAGCGCATTGGCGGCAACGGCGAGCGCGCCCTGCGTCGGGGTCTCTCCGTCATTCCCGGTGTGCAGCCGTCCGGCCGAGGTGAAATGCCAGGCCATGTGGTCATGCACATCGATCAGTCCCGGTAACAGCGTGAGGCCACCGAGATCGTAGGTGGCCCGGGTGCCCGGCGCGGCCTTCGCCACGGTGACGATGCGGCCCCCGGACACCGTGACCAGCGGGTTCAGCACCATTCCGCCCTTGCCGTCCAGCAACCGCGCCGCGCGAATGGTGACCGGCCGGTCCTGGCTGTGCAGAACCCCGGGAAGGAACAGGACGGTCAGAGCGAAACAGACGATGGCGCGGGGCATGGCGTCCTCCGGATGGCTAGCGCTTCGGGAATTCCTTGCCGATTTCCGCCGCGGTGCGCAGGGACAGCGCGCAGAAGGTGAGCGTGCCGTTGGCGCACCCGCCGGTCACGCTGGTGGGCGCGCCGGCCACGAACAGGTTTTCGTGGTCGTGGGTTCGGCCCCAGGCGTCGGTGACGCTGGTGGAGGGATCGCTCCCCATGCGGCACCCGCCGGCGGGATGGTCCTGGAACGGATCACTCCGCGCCGACAACAGCTCGCCCCCTCCCGCCCGCGCCATCTCGCGGAACAGCGCCCGGATCGCCGCCTCGCTCCCTTCCCGCAGGGACGCCGATTCGGGGGCATCACGGAAGTCGAGCTGGGGAAGCGGGTCGCCCCACGCCGTCTTCCGGGGGCCGAGCGTCAATGCGCTGTCGCGATCGGGAATGACGTCGTAGTAGGCCCGCACCCGCGCCGCACCGGTGGCGGCCCGGCGCCGCCAGTCGGCCAGCAGATCATCGCCGAGGAGCAGCCGGCCGGTCTGATCGGCCAGACGTGGCTCCCGCCCGACCGACGATTCCCAGATCCTGAGGTCGTGCCGGAGGTAGCGATCACCCCGGGGAACCCGCATGAACTTCTTGGTGACCAGGCTGTGCTGCTCGTTCATGCCGGGAAACAGCTGGAGCGGCAGGCTCACGTACCCGTTCACGTTGCGGTGTCCGGTCAGATACCTGCCGACCAGGCCGGACCCGTTGGCCAATCCATTGGGATAACGGCCACCGGCGGAGCAGAGCAGCAGATGGCTGCTCCACACATAGCCCCCGGCGACGACAAAGGTCTTTGCCCTGAACTCGACCTCCTGCCCGCTCGCCCGATCCAGCGCGGTAGCTCGGGTGATCCGGCCCGACGGGCCATCGGCGTGCAGGCGCCGCACCACGGTACGGGGAATCAGCCGCACCCGTCCGGCCTTCCGCAGTGCGTCCCAGGTGAAATCGGGGGAGTACTTGGCGCCGATGGGACAGACCGGGAAGCAGGTGTCGTTCCGGCAGCAGGCGGGCCGGCCCCGGTAAGGCGCCGAGTTCTTGGCGGAAGGCTGGCTCCACATCGGAATGCCGGCTTTCGCGGCCCATTCCTGCAACAGCTTGAGATTGTAGGTCAACGGCAATGCGGCCTGCGGGAAGGGACGTCCCCGAGGGTCCAGGTCCGGCGGCCCCTGTGCTCCCGCGACGCCGATCCGCTCCTCGGCCTCCTGGTACCAGGGGTCGAGGTCGTCGTAGGAGATCGGCCAGTCCGTGCCGACGCCGTAGAGCGAGCGCACCTTGAAGTCCTCGGGGCTGAACCGCGGCGTCACGCCACCCCAGTGCATC
>DASYPZ010000056.1:0-2205 GCA_036006105.1 Gemmatimonadales bacterium
CGCCCTGGAGGTCAGGGTGATCTGAATGCCGCTTGCATTGGTCTGTTCGTCTACCGTGCTCATTATGCGCCCTCGTTGTGTGGCCCGGCCCGCGTCCGTCCGCGCAGGGACCTGTGGCCGCCAACCGAAAGCTAGGAGGACGGCTCTGCGGGGTCAACGTTTCGAGTTGTCGCTCCCGCCGTGCCACACTCCGCGACCGTGGCCGGATATGGACTCCGACGCGCTATCGGCCGCCGTCGAGCAGCCGGACCACGGCGTCCGCCACCGCGATCCGAAGCGGGCCGACTCTCGGGTTGTCCCGCGTCGGGTGCACCCGGTTGCTGAGCAGCACGATCACCAGCTCGCGGCTGGGATCGATCCAGATGGAGGTGCCGGTAAACCCGGTGTGCCCGAAGCTTGCGTCCGAGAGCCGGGTCCCCGCGCTGCTCCCGGCGGAAGGAGTGTCCCATCCTAACGCGCGGGAGGAGCCCGCGACGAGGTTCTGGCGACGGGTGAATTCGGCGACGACGTCTCCGCGAATCGGGGGCTGGACCGTCGCGGCCCGAGCATCCGCCGGCCCACCGTTTCGACTCCGCAGGATCCACTCCCCGAAGCTGAGCAGATCGGTCGCGCTGCCGAAGAGCCCCGCGTGTCCCGCGACGCCACGCAGCCAGGCCGCCTTCTCGTCGTGCACCTCTCCCCGGACGATGCGCCTCCGCCAGGTGGTGTCGTATTCGGTCGGCGCGACCCGCCAGAGCCAGGATTCGGGCGGCCGAAAACGGGTCGAGTTCATCCCGAGCGGCTGGAAGATGCGCCGCGTCGCCAGCCGGTCGAGGCGCCCGTCGAGGACCCGCTCCACCACTTCACCCAGCACGATGGCGCCGAGGTCGGAATACACCATGCGGACGCCGGGGAGAGTATCCAGCCCGATCCCGTTGACCAGCCGCAGCGCCGAGTCGGGGTTCGGCGTGACGCGCCAGAGCGGCCAATCGGCGTGCAGCCCGCTGGAGTGGGTCAGCAGATGCCGCACGGTGACCCGATCCTTGGCGGCTCCGCGAAAGCTCGGCAGGTATCGTTGCACCGGCGCGTCCAGGTCGAGGCGCCCTTCGCTCACGGCTTGCATGGCCAGCGTGGTGGTGGCGATCACCTTGGTGAGCGAGGCCAGATCGTACACGGTGTTTCCGTCGGGTCGGCGCGGATCATCCAGCGCGAGCCGTCCGGTGCCATAGATGAACCGGATGCCGTGGGAGGACACCGCCAGCACCGCGCCGGGGGCGGCGCCGGCCCGGACGGCGGAATCGAGCAGCGGGGTGATCCGGTCGAGCGGGCAGCTCGCTCCGCAGCGCGGGGCCGGCAACCCTCCCGGCCCATGGGAACAGCCGGCCGCGACCAGCAGCACGGCCAGGAGTCGCACCGGCGTCACTTCGCCGGCTTCACGATCGCGAATCCCAGCGGGTATCCTTGCGGGAGATCGATCGGAAGCCGCCCCGTTATGGCGGCGCCGGCCAGCGCGGCCGCAACCGCCTCTTCCGTGAGGGGATTGTCGGTCCAGGCCAGGAGGTACGCCTGCACACTGGGAGCCTGGGAAAGGAGGTATGGGGTACCGAACGAGACCAGCGCCGTCGGTCGATCGTCGGTGGAAGTCTTGATCAACCGGGCCATTCCTTCGGCCATGCCGATCGCGCCTCGACCCGACCCAAACCGGACCGAGGTGGCAAAGACCGCGAGCGGAGCTCCCTTGAGCACCGCGGCGGCGGAATCGTAGCTCGCCGGTCCGCTGGCCGTAGTGAGCCGGAATGCCGCGACCTGGTATCCTCGCCGAGTCAGCTCGGCCTGGAGAGTCACTCCGACCACCTGCGGAGAATTCCCGTCGGCATAGCTCACCACCGCCACGCGGCGGGGACCGGCCCGGAGGCTGTCGATCACGCCGAGGCTGTCCCGCACCAGGACCAGGGAGCGCGCCGAGACGGAGAGCGCGCTGTCGCGATTGGCGCGGCGCCCGACCACGGCGCCCAACTTTTCGAGGTCGACGGTTCGGTGTGCGAAGAGCCCGAGGCGCTCCTTGGTCTCAAGCATTCGCCGGACCGAGGACAGGAGCCGAGTCCGCGAGATCCGCTTGGTGCGAACCGCCTCGACGAATGCGTCGATCGCCGCGTAGGGATCCGCCGGCATCAGCAGCAGATCGCTCCCGGCCAGAAAGGCCTTGACGGTGGCTTCGCCGGGACC
>DASYPZ010000057.1:0-6845 GCA_036006105.1 Gemmatimonadales bacterium
GCGCTGCGCAACTGGCTCTGGTTGAACACCACCGCCACCTTGGGCCAGGCCACCAGGGCCATCAGGCCGATCATGGATACCACGATCAGCATTTCGACGAGGCTGAACCCCGCCGATCCAGAACGTCGGAACCGGTTGCGCATGGCGAAAACTAGGTGCACGGTCCGGGCCACCGGGGGAGGTCGAGGCCTTGGAAATCGACTAACCCTTGGCCACTCGCCGGCCCTGGCCTGAGCTGGTAGTCTTGGCGGCGGTCGGCTGGCTTAAGTGTTGGTTCAGGAACCATTTCGGTCGTCACATTAGGGTACTCGGAGCGCCCGCTGCAAACCTCGGTCGACGCTCGCGATGCCTTCGACGTGCGAATTCTAGTCATCGGTGTGGCGCGGGTGCATCGATGAGTGTGCCGGGAACCCGTCTGGGCCTTGCTGTTTGCACGCCTCGGCGATCGGTCCCCCGGGGTGGGGTCGAAGCGCCGGAAGAGGTCCTGGAGGGGGTAATTTTGGTGTGAAGCGCATCTGTTCGGCCTCCGCAGACCGCCGGAATACCCGCATTCAAGATACTGCGGTGGCCCGGTACCGTGAATGGTCTGGCCGCGCCCGGAGGTCTTCGCGATCGACCTACCGCCTCGGCGACACTCCGGCCTATTTTGCGGCTCATGGACCCTTTGAGCCCAACGTCCGCGGCGGACTTCCTCGAGCAGCACGCCGGTCAGCTGCGGGGCGCGAGCAGCCTCAAGTGGACCGGAGAGTTTGGCTCCGTTTCCAAGGCCGAAGCGCGCCTGCTCCGCATCGCTACTGCGCTGCGCCAGAGCGCGGCCGGGTCGGCACCGGGGCTCGGCGAGGACGACGCCCGGTTCCTCCGGGAACAGGCGGAATCGCTCCGCAGTCCTAATCGGATGACCCTGAGCGACCCGATGGATACCGCCGAGCACCGCCGGGTCAGCGAGGACACTTACCGGGCGGCGGAGCAGCTCGAGGACATCGCGGATCTGATCATGCGGCCCCGCTGACGTTGTCTCCCTCCCCTCCGCCGGTTATCGTAAGTCCTTGCCGCGCCCGTAGCTCAGTTGGATAGAGCATCAGCCTTCTAAGCTGAGGGTCGTGCGTTCGAATCGCACCGGGCGCATTCCGGATCTCCAATCACCCCCGACTCTCCATGATCCGGACCACCCGGCTGAACCGCCCGGCCGGTTTCTTCCCGACCCGCGAGGAATTCGGCTCCCTGGTACGGCTGGCGCTGCCGGTCGTGGTGGTGCAGGTCGGCCTGATGATGATGGGCGTCGTCGACACCATCATGGTCGGACGGGTCTCTCCCCAGGCCATCGGCTCCGTGGCGCTCGGCAATCTCTATTTCTTCACCGTGGCCGTCATCGGCATGGGCACCCTCATGGCCCTCGACCCACTGGTGTCTCAGTCGGTGGGGGCGGGGGATGAGGTCGGCGTCGCCCGCGGCCTCCAGCGCGGTATTCTCCTGGCGGCCGGTCTCACGGTCCCCGCCTGCCTCCTCCTGTTGCTGATCCATCCGTTTCTGAAGGCGACCGGCCAGCCCGCTGAGCTGATTCCTGGAGCCACTCAATTCGCCCAGTTGATGATTCCGGGCATGCTGCCGTTCTATCTCTTCATCGTATTCCGGCAGACCCTGCAGGCGCTCGGACGTCTGGCGCCGATCGTCTGGGTGACCATCGGGGCCAACCTGGTCAACGCCGTCCTGGACTGGGTTCTCATCTATGGACATGCCGGGGCACCGGCGCTGGGAGTAGCCGGCTCGGCCATCGCGACGTCGATCAGTCGCTGGATCCTGGCGCTGGCGCTGCTCTTCGCGGGCTGGCCCGAGCTGGAGCCCCGGCTCCGCCCGTGGCGTCCCGAATCGTTCGATCCGGGCGCGCTCTCCCGAATGCTCCGGCTCGGGCTCCCGATCGGCGCCCAGATGTGGCTGGAGTACGGCGTCTTTGCGCTGGTGGGCGCGCTGATGGGGCGCATCGGCACCCTGGCCGTCGCGGCACACCAGATCGCCCTGAATCTGTCGTCCATCGTCTTCATGGTGCCCCTGGGCGTCGGAGCCGCGGCCGCGGTGCTGGTGGGACAGGCGATCGGTGCCGCGGATCTGCCCCGGGCGCGCCGGGCGGCGGTCGGTCCGTTGCTGGTCGGCGGGGGGTTCATGGTATGCGTCGCGACCGTATTCATGGTCGTCCCCGGCCTTCTCGCGCGCCTGTATACCCCGGACCAGGGCGTACTCAGGATCGCCACTCGGCTCATCGTCCTGGGGGGCGCGTTCGCGATCTTCGACGGTCTGCAGGCCGTCTGCATGGGCATCCTCCGCGGTATCGGCGATACCCGGGTCCCGGTCGTCCTCTGCATTCTGGGGTACTGGCTGATCGGTCTCCCCGCCAGCCTGCTGCTGGGTTTCCGACTCGGACAGGGTCCCACCGGCCTCTGGTGGGGTCTGGTGCTGGGTCTGGCCGCGACGGCAGGAGTGCTCCTGCTCCGGGTACACAGCCGGCTTCGACGGACGCTCGCCCGGATTCTGATCGACCATCCGGTGGGCAATCCGGGCGAGGCCTGACCCGGCCCGACGGTTATATTCCGGCTTCGACCCCCGCCGCACTGGGAGCGACGATGTCTACGCAAACGATGCCCGAACCGGCCGTCGCCGACACTTTCCCGATCAACGGCACGGATTACATCGAGTTCTACGTCGGGAACGCCAAACAGTCCGCCAAGTTCTATCAGGCCGTCTTCGGCTTCGAGCTGATCGCCTATCAAGGGCCGGAAACCGGACTCCGCGGCCGCGCCAGTTACCTCCTGCAGCAGGACAAACTCCGTTTCGTCCTGACCTCTTCGATGACGCCGGAGGGGGACATCGCCGCCCATGTCCACAAGCACGGGGACGGGGTTCGCGACCTGGCCTTCTGGGTGGATGACGCGAGGGTGGCCCACGCCAAAGCCGTCGAGCGGGGCGCGCGCTCGGTGCAGGGACCCGAGGTCCGCTCCGACGAGCATGGCGAGGTGGTCGTGGCCGCCATCGCCACCTACGGAGACACCATCCACTCCATCGTGGAACGACGGAACTACCGGGGACTCTTTCTCCCCGGGTATCAGCCGGTGTCGTCGGAATACCGGGCGCGCTCCACCGGTCTCAAGTACGTGGACCATTGCGTGGGCAACGTCGAGCTGGGCCGGATGAACGACTGGGTGGCCTACTATTCCAAGGTGCTCGGCTTCTTCAACCTCCTGTCGTTCGATGACAAGCAGATCTCCACCGAGTATTCGGCGCTGATGTCCAAGGTGATGTCCAACGGAAACGGCCGCATCAAGTTCCCGATCAACGAGCCGGCCGCGGGAAAGAAGAAGTCCCAGATCGATGAATACCTCGAGTTCTATCGGGGGCCGGGGGTGCAGCATATCGCGATCGCCACCGATGACATCGTGAAGACGGTGCGGGATCTGAAGAGCCGAGGCCTGGAATTCCTGAAGGTCCCGGCGGTCTATTACGAGACCGTCCTCGCGCGGGTCGGCAAGATCGACGAAGACCTGGCGCCGCTGGCCGAGCTGGGGATTCTGGTGGACCGGGACGACGAGGGGTATCTCCTGCAGATCTTCACCAAGCCGGTGCAGGACCGGCCCACGCTGTTCTACGAAATCATTCAGCGCAAGGGCGCCAAGAGCTTCGGGGCCGGCAATTTCAAGGCGCTGTTCGAGGCCATCGAGCGGGAGCAGGCGGCGCGGGGTAATCTCTAACCATGCCGGTCTATCACACGCTGGGCTCGATCCCCCGCAAGCGGCACATCGCCTTTCGCAAGCCGGACGGGGGCCTCTATGCCGAGCAGCTGGTCGGCAACGAAGGGTTTACCGGTCCCTCCTCGCTCCTCTACCACATCTATCCGCCGACCACCGTGCTGTCGGTCCGCCGGCTGGCCGAGGTTCCCTGGGAGGCCGACCCCGACCGGACCCTCCGGCACCGGCATTTCCGCACCGCGGCAATCAAGGTGGGCGGCAGCCCGACGCTGGACCGGACCCCGCTGCTGTTCAACCAGGATATCGGCATGTCCTTCGTGCGGCCCACGGTCGCCGATGCCCACTTCTACCGCAACGCGCAGGCCGACGAAGTGGTGTACGTGAGCGAAGGGAGCGGGATCCTCGAGACCCAGTTCGGCGATCTTCCCTATCGGGAAGGCGACTACCTGCTCCTCCCTCGGGGCATCCTGCACCGCTACCACCTGGCCGCTGGGCCGCAGCGGCTGCTCATTTTCGAAAGCCGAGGGTACGTCCGGACCCCCAAGCGCTACCGCAACGAATTCGGCCAGATCGTCGAAGGCGCGCCCTACAGCGAGCGAGACTTCCGCCGGCCGCTCGAGCTCAAGACCAACGACGAGCGGGGCGAGTTTCCCGTCGTCATCAAGCAGTACGACGGTCTCAACGAATATGTGCTCGACCATCACCCCTGCGATGTCGTGGGGTGGGACGGGATGTTCTATCCCTGGGCGTTCAACATCCACGACTTCGAGCCGATCGTCGGCAAGGTGCATCAGCCGCCCCCGGTGCATCAGACCTTCCAGGGCGACGGGTTCGTCATCTGCTCCTTCTGTCCCCGTCCCTACGATTTTCATCCGGAGGCCGTGCCGGCGCCCTACAATCACAGCAACGTCGACTCCGACGAAGTGCTGTACTATGCCAGCAGCGAGTTCATGAGCCGCAAGGGGATCGAGTACGGGAGCATCACCCACCACCCGGACGGAATTCCCCACGGTCCGCATCCCGGCCGCGCCGAAGCCAGTATCGGTGCCAAGGAAACCAACGAGCTGGCGGTGATGATGGATTCGTTCCGGCCCTTGTCGGTGGCCAGGGCCGCGCTGCCGTTCGAAGACCCGAAGTACTTCCGGTCCTGGGTGGAAGGGCAGACCGGGTTCAATCCGCCCACCTCCTGACCGTGCCCGCCGCTCCCTTCTACCACAGCATCACGGCCGGCATCCGGATCACGGTGCGGCCGTCGTTTCTCACCGATCAGTCCCGGCCCGCGCTGGGGCACTTCGTCTTCGGCTATGCGGTGCGCATCGAAAACGTCAGTGCCATCGGGGTGCGGCTGACCCATCGTCACTGGCGGATCCACGATTCGATCGGCGGGGGTGAGGACCAGGAGATTCAGGGCGAAGGGGTGGTCGGAGAACAGCCGGTGATCCCCCCGGGCCTGGTCTATCAATACCAGAGTTACTGCGTGTTGAAGAGTCCGTCCGGTTCCATGGAGGGTGCCTATCGGTTCGAGCGGCCGGACGGCACCGCCTTTGCCGCCCGGATTCCCCGATTCGCCCTCGACGCGGGGGCGGAGGCGGGCCGCTAGGACTGGGGGCTCTGGAACTCGGCGGTGGCCATCTCGCCGGTCGGCCCCAGGGAGAACAGCGCCTGATCGTAGGTCAGCTCGAGCTCGCCTGGACCCAGCATTCTTCCCAGCTCGGAGTCCGCGATCCGCGCCCGGGTTTCCGCAGTCAGATCCGCCATCAAGACCCGGGTTCCCGCGCTGCGGCATTGCTGGATCACCGCCGTCAGCACCCGCAATCCGGTCGAATCGATCACCGGAACGTTCTCCATCGTCAGAATGAGCGCCCGCGGCCTCCGGCTCATCTGGGCCAGGGCATCCCGGAATTTCTCGGCGGCGCCGAAGAAGAAGGGGCCGTTGATGTCGTAGACTTCCACGTCCCGCGGGACCCGCGCGTGCCGCGCGCTGGCGGCCGCCTCGCCCTGCTCCAGATAGGATTCGCGCAGCGTCGACGAGATTACTTCCACGGTGCTGGTCTCGGCCATACGCTTCATGAACAGAATGGCGGCGAGGACCATCCCCACCGCGATCGCCACGGTCAGGTCCACCACCACCGTCAGCGTGAGCGTCGCCAGCAGGACCGCCGCATCGCTCCGCTCCCCGCGGATCTCCGAGCGCACCGTCCGCCATTCGCTCATGTGGTAAGCCACCACCGTGAGGATCGCGGCCAGGCAGGCCAGCGGGATCAGCGCCGCCAGCCGGCCGAAGAAGAGCGTGATGAGCAGGAGCGTGAGCGCGTGCACGATGCCGGCGATCGGGGTTCGCCCGCCGTTGCGGATGTTGGTGGCCGTGCGCGCGATGGCGCCGGTGGCCGGCATCCCGCCGAAGAGCGGCACGATCAGGTTGGCGGCGCCGACCGCCACCAGCTCCATGTTGGACCGGTGTCGCGACCCGATCATGCCGTCCGCCACCACCGCGGAGAGCAGTGACTCGATCGCCGCGAGCATCGCGATGGTAAACGCTGGACCCACCAGTGAGACGATCATCGCCTCATTGACGTGGGGGAGGATCGGCCGGGGCAGGGAAGCATCGATGACCCCGAACCGGGTGCCGATGGTTTCGACGGGCAGGTGAAGGAGCTGCACCGCGAGCGTGGCCGCGATCAGGGCCACGAATGGCGAGGGGATCTTCCGGCTGACCCGGGGCCAGAGGACCAGGATGATCAGGGAGCCCAGGGCGACGGCGACGGTGGAAAGGTCGGTGGTGCCGAGGTGGCCCAGGTAGGCGGCCCAGCGGCCGAAGAACTGGGCCGGCACCTGCTGAATGCGGAGACCGAGGAGGTCCTTCACCTGGGTCGAGAAAATCACCACCGCGATCCCGGCGGTGAACCCGCTGGTGACCGGGAACGGAATGTATTTGATGATCCCGCCCAGCTTGGCGAAGCCCAGAATCATCAGGGCGATGCCCGCCATCATGGTGGCCACGATCAATCCGTCGAGGCCGTACTGCTGGACGATCCCGAAGACGATGATGACGAAGGCCCCGGTCGGCCCGCCGATCTGGACCCGCGATCCGCCCAGCGCCGAGATCAGGAA
>DASYPZ010000058.1:0-6721 GCA_036006105.1 Gemmatimonadales bacterium
GATCTTCAAGCAGCCCGAGCTTGCCGCGACGCTGCGCAAGCTCGTCGAGGCCGAGAAGCACGCGAGGGCGGCGGGAAAGAATCGCAAGGACGCGATCATGGCGGCGTACGAACGCTTCTATCGCGGTGACATCGCGCGCGATTTCGCCGCCGGCGTGAAGGCGAACGGCGGCTTGATCACCGCGCAGGACCTCGCGAACTGGAAGGTCTACATCGAGGAGCCGGTGAAGACGACCTACAGGGGCATCGACGTGTACAAGCTCACGACATGGGTGCAGGGGCCGGTGATGCTGCAGGCGCTCAACATCCTCGAAGGGTTCGACCTCAAGTCTATGGGCTACAACAGCACGCGCTACATCCATACGGTGTACCAGGCGATGAGCCTCGCCTTCGCCGACCGCGATTTCTACTATGGCGATCCGTATTTCGCGCCGGAGGAGCCGCTTCTCGGCCTTCTGTCCAAGGACTATGCCCGCGACCGCGCCAAGCTGATCAAGGCCGATCGCAACGACCCCACGATCGCACCGGGCGATCCTTATCCGTTCCAGCGCACCAGGAATCCCTACCTGGATCTGCTCAATCGCTGGAACGAGCCGCGCCAGAAGGGCAAGGAGCAAGGGAGCACGCCGATGGCAAAGGGGTCAGACCCCGCAATGAAGACTACCCAGGTTGAGGGGTCTGACCCCTACCTCACCTCCTTCTACGCGGGCACGACCTCGGTGATCGCGGCGGACAAGGAGGGATGGCTGGTCGCGGTGACGCCGAGCGGCGGGTGGATTCCCGCGGTGATCGCGGGCAACACCGGAATCGGGCTCTCGCAGCGGATGCAGAGCTTCGTGCTCGACGCGGCCGAGAATCCGTTCAACGTGCTCGCGCCCGGCAAGCGCCCGCGGGTGACGCTCACGCCCAGCATGGCGCTCAAGGACGGCGCGCCCTATCTCGCCTTCGCGGTGCAGGGCGGCGACGGGCAGGAGCAGGACTCGCTGCAGTTCTTCCTCAACGTGGTCGAGTTCGGCATGACGCCGCAGCAGAGCGTGGAAGCACCCAACATGAATTCCTACCAGATGCGCTCCTCGTTCGGAGCGCACGAGTCCCGACCGGGCCGGATGCTGCTGGCCAACGCGATGCCGGAGTGGGTCCGCAACGATCTCCGGCGCATGGGCTATACCCTGGACTACGAGGAGCGGACCTCCGGACCGATCAACGCCATCCTGTTCGACCGGAAGCACGGCACCTTCTGGGGAGGCTCCAGCAATCACGGGGAGGACTACGGAATCAGCTGGTAACGCCGCCGCCCCGCCGCTATCCTTTTTGGACGGGTACCTCCGGCTGGATCACCCCGCCACCAGGGAGAGACGTTCGATGTCGCTTGGCAGATCCCGTTTCGGGTTGCGTCTCGCGGCCGGGCAGGCATTGGGATCGCTGCGGCTCTATTGGACCGGTGCGTTGCTCGCGGTACTGCTCGGCATCATCGGTTTTTCGGTGCAGGTGCCGATCCGCTCGCTGGGCCAGCCGGCCCATCCGACCGAGCCGCTGGTCCGGCTGGCCACGATCCCCGCGGCCGATGCCGGCATTGTCGGCACCGCGTCGTCATTGGAACCCGCCGTACTCCAGGCCCGGGCCGTCCAGCAACTCTATGAGCTGCTGCTCATCCTGGGGTGGGGAGCGCTGATCATCGCCGGGATTTCGATGCTCTCCCGATTTGCCGCGCACGCGGCAGGACGCGGCCCCGAGGTCGGCGTCAGGCGGGCGGCGGGCGCGTCGCGGCGCGATCTGGTGCTCGCCTTCCTGGGGGAGGGCGGCCTTCTTCTCCTGGTGATTCTCGGGATCGCGGTTCCGGTCTCCCAACTGGTGCTCAGGATCTCGCTAGCCGCGTGGCCGGACGCCGTGCCGGGCGCGAGCCTCACGCCCTGGGCCGGGGTACTGCTCCTGGGCGCGGTCATCGCCTTCGGGGTGCTTGCCCCGATGCGGTATGCCGGCGGCCGGTTCATGCGGGGCGGCGCGGACGGACAGGTCATGCTGGCCGTGCCGACCTTTCAGCTCGCGATGAGCCTCATGATTCTGATGGGTGGATCGGCGCTGCTCCATCGAGCCCCGGACACCGCACCGGCCGGGGACACCGGGAACCAGACCGGGGTGCTTCTGTCGCTGGAGACTTCGGCGGAGTCACCGGAGGCGCGGTTTCGCGACATCGTCTCCCTGCTTGACGCCGTGGGCCGGGTCCCCGGTGTCACGGGCGTGAGTCTTGCAAGCCCGGGGACGCTCCTCGGGCTCGGCCGAGTGGATGACGTCACCACCGACTGCGGCGCCTGTGTCCGCGGCCAGATCTATATCCGATACGATCTTCACACCGCCACGCACTACCTGGTGAGCCCCGATACCTTCGCCGCGCAGGGTTTGCGGCTGGTCAGCGGGCGCGGGTTTACCGCGGCCGACCGCCTGGATACCCAGCGCGTTGCGCTGGTGAGCCGGCATCTCGCCGTGTCGGGATTCGAGGCTCGTGGGGCGGTGGGGCGGGATCTCTTTCTCGGCAACGACTGGCCCAACCATCCGTACCGGGTGATCGGCGTGGTCGACGATGCCGCCCGCGCCGGTATCGGCGGCGCGCTGGAGCCGCTCGACACCATCTACCTGAGCGTGCTCCAGCATCCCCCGAAGCAGGCCGAGCTGCTGGTCCGCGGGGAGGGGGACCAGGTGAATACCTCGCGTGTTGCCATGGCGGCGGTTGCGGGAGCCGGCGGAGCGTGGAAATCCCGGATCACCGGTCCGCCGGATACGGTGCTCGCATCGGCAGTGCGTCCGGTCCGCTGGTTCGGACGCTGGTTCACCGTGGCCGGGCTGGTCGTCTTGCTGGGGGCGGTGGCCGGCACCTTCAGCACGATGCGAATGTGGGTCGACTCGATGGTCGCCGAGGTCGCGGCCCGGCGCGCGGTGGGCGCGACTCGCACCCGGATCGTGATGTGGGCCTTCAGGCTCACCGCGGGCGTCGGAATCAAAGGGGTGCTGGCGGGGACATTCCTGTACTTTGCCGTGCTCCGGGTGTCGCTTACCAACCTGATCGGCCATACTCCAGCCTGGGATCCGGCGGCGTTCGCGGCGCTGGCTGGTCTGCTGCTGGGCGCGGCGCTGCTGGGCGCGGCGATTCCGACCATGGGCCTGCTGCGGAAGCCGATCGCCGCGCTTTTTTCCTGAGAGATTTCACTTGATGAGGAACCATTGAGCGATCAAGATTTCGAGGCCGCCGCCGCGTTTCTGGAGGAGTACGCCCTCCGTCCCCCGCGGGCCGAACCCCACAACCCCGCGGTGGACTCTCCCCGTTGGCGGACCATCCAGATTCAGCTTCGCGATCTGGCGCGCCGGCTTCGTCAGGCCGGGAAGGCGGGGGCGGTGGAGTTCCGGGATGCGGACGCGCAGTTCCTGGAAACCCAATCCTCCCGGCTGTTCCGCATGCATCACTGGATCCGGCGAGGCCTTCCGCTTGCGCCCGACGCGGCGGCGATGGCCGATACCGCGCAGATTACCGCGGAGCGGCTCCCGCTGATCGCGGCGATGATCAGGCAGAAGATCGCCCGGCCGTAAGGCGGGCTATAGTGCGATGAAGGCTGCGTTCCAGCCGGTGGGGTTCTGGTCCTGCCGGATGAACTGATCAACGCTTACCACGATGTTCCCTCCCACGCGCCGAAGTCCGAACCGGTCCATGCCCCGGGTCGCCCGGCCCGAGACGAAGGTTCCGTCGGGCTGGTAGCGCGAGTGGTGCTTGGGACACTGGAACTGGGTGTCCTCGGGGCGCCACTTGAGCGCGGTGTTCTGGTGGGGGCAGGAGAGATTGAACGCGTAGACCTTTTGCTGATACCGGACCAGGATGACCTGGGCGTCGTGATCGATGGTGGCGCCGTCCTCGGCAGGGATCGGGTAGGTGTGCTCGTCACCGCTGCGGGCCAGGGCGCGGCCGATCCGGACCGTCCATCCCTCGGCGGCGGCGGGGGAAGCGCCCAGCGCCGTCATCACGCCGGCCACCGCCATCGCGGCGCTCCGGAGAAATGTTCGTCGCTCGACCAGCGGGCAGTCGTCGCAGGAGGCGGAGGGATCGGAGCCCTGGTGCGGGTCGCTCATAGTCACGAAATGGTGGTGAGAAAGGCGCCGCAGAGCAGCACCATGAACCACAAGATCATGCTGGCTGCCGACGTCCGGTGAAAGGCCCGCCAGGCGGTACGACCCTGCTGCAGCGCGATTTCCGCGCGCAATCGGAGAGTGCCGTTGGCCAGGAGCAGGACGAAGAGGCCCATCTTGGTCCAGTACAGCGGCGATGTGACGTAGGTATGCAGGTCGGCGAAGAGCATCAACAGCCCGGTCGAGATCGTCAGCCCCAAACCCCCAATGACCCACTTGTGCACCGCGTAGAGCCGCCCCAGGTCTCGCTGCAGGCACTCCGCGTCGGGAACGAGATAGAAAGACGCGCGATCGGAGGCGACCGAGAGGCCGCCGCCGAGCAGGATGCCCGCCAGGTGAACTGAAGTGACCGCGGCACTCACCATCTTGCGATCGGCGTAGTAGCTGGCCCAGCCTTCGACCAGCTTCGTCACCCCGGTGGGCGTCATCATTTCCAGATCAGCATCATGACATAGCCGACGGTGGCCGCGCTGAACGAGGCGATGGCCAGGGTGCGGTGGTGGCTCGCGTCGTCCGATCCAGTGCCGGAGCGCCGGTCATCGCCGGGGGCGCTGGCCGCGGTGGCCAGGAACCCGGCATCCGAGACGAGCATCAGCAGCGCGTGGACGTAACGCCGGGCCCGGCCGGCCGGTTCCCTTCGTCCTTCCCAGAGATTCCACACCCCGGTCACCGTATTCACCGCGAACAACCCGCCGATGCCGAGGGCGAGGACGCTGTGCACCCCCTTGAGCCCCCTGCGGGTGTTGAGGGTGTCGTTGAACAGCTTCTGGCCGACGAAGTACTCCGCCGCGAACAGGGGAAGCGTGGCGTAACTGGCGTACTTGTGGATCGAGAGCCGGGTGTAGTACCCGTTGCTGTACTCCCGGGCCTTGGGTCGCTGCCCCTGGGTGCTGTCGGCATCGGGAATGGCGACCGAGCGCCGGGGCAGCTCGATCGGATTCGCAAAGCGCGGCGCCGGACCGAGACGGGCGTAATTGGCGAGCGGAGGAGTCGGGATGGTATCGGGGATCGAGCGTGCCACCGGCTGCTGGAGGAGCCCGCTGGCCGCGATGAGAAGAATGGCGCCTTGCATCGGTCCACTCGCTTCCTGCCGGAGGCAGATCGCTGAATCCAGTTGCGCGCTGACAAGTCTTACAATGAGGGGAGACGATAGGGTAGGAATATCGTACACAGCGCGGGATCGCGCGGGCGGGACTAGTGTCCCAGCATCGCGGTGGCCTGCGCAAAGGCGGCGATGGCGCGCCGGACCTCGCCATCCAGCATCGCGGAGACCCGATAGAGGCCGGTGGCGCCCCATTTCGCCTCGGCGAGCAGCGGCAACAGGGACAGGGTGAGCCAGTTGTCCGCCTCGGCGCCGGCGGGAATGGGAAGCCCCTCTCGGCTCACGAACGCCCTGAAGTCGGCCGCGGCCCCGGCCGGGAGTACGGGATTCGATGCCAGCGCCTCGAGGGCGCCCAGGGCGTCGGGGTGGGCGCCGAGGTACCCCGCGACCCATTTGAGCGGGAGGAGCTGCTCGGTGACGCGCTCCAGCCAGAGCGGGGGTAGCGAGTCGCGGCGGAGCACCACGTCGGGATAAATCCCGCCACCGCCGTACACGGTGCGTCCGGCATCGGTGCGGCACGACGGGCGTCCTACCGTGTCGCGTTCCGCCGCCGCTCTCCGGTAGTACTCCCGAGTCGTGATGCCGTGATATTGCCGCTGGATCACCCGGCCGCACGGGGTTCGTTCATGTCCCGTGACCATCCACATCACCGAACCCTCGGGGAGCAGGAAGGCCCGCATTACCAGGGACTTGCCGAAACTGGGCTGGCCCACGATGAGGGCGCGGTCGTGGTCCTGCAGCGCGCCCGCGACCAGCTCCGACGCGCTGGCCGTGCCGGCGTTGATCAACACCACCAGCGGGTACCGCTTTTCGTGGCTGAAGATGGAGCGGGAGACCCGGAGGGTATCGTTGGTCTCCTTCTTCCTGCCTTCCTGCATGGCGATCACCATGCCCTTGGGCAGAAACAGGCCCGCGACATCGGCCGCCTCGGAGACGCTGCCGCCGCCATTGTTCCGGAGGTCGAGGAGCAGTCTCCGCATCTTCTGGTCTTCGAGCTTTCCCACCGCGGCACGCAGCTCATCGGCCACCTTGCTGCTCGCGAAGGTGGTGACCCGGACATAGCCGGTCGAATCGTCCAGCATGAAGGCGGTCGGCACCGCCGACTCCTCGGCCACGCGTTCCCGCTTGACCTCACGGACCACCGAGATGCGGACCCCATCGGAGCGCTGCCGCTCGAGGGTAAGCCGCGCCCGCGAGCCCTTGGGACCGGAGAGCAGGATGTCGAGCTCCTCGGCGCTCTCGGCGGTGACCGGGCCGCCGTCCATCGCGACCAGCTCGTCGCCCGGGAGGATGTCCTGTCTGGCGGCTTCGGAGCCGGCGGCCACGGCTCCCACGACGGGCGAGAGCCCCACGAAGCGAAAGGCAATGGGGACCGGTGCCGCCTTGCCCGACTCCAGGGCCTTGGCGCGTTCCTCGACCAGGGGTTGATACATGATGACATAGGAGTGCG
>DASYPZ010000059.1:0-2965 GCA_036006105.1 Gemmatimonadales bacterium
TGGCCCGCGCCTCCAGGTTTCCGGATCCCGGCGCCCAAGACTGTATCCGGCCGTCCGGCCCCACCTCGAGCCGGGGCCCATCCGGTCCACCCAGCAGGTTGCGGGGCTGATAGGTGCCGGCGGGCAGCGCGCTGGCGCCGGAGCCGATGGAGAGGCCGGAGACCGCCGCTCCAGACAGATTGGCCACCACCAGAACGGCGTGAGCGCCGTCGCGCCGGAGATAGGCCGTCACCGAGGGGCTGCTGCTGGTCAGCGGCACCAGCCGCCCGCCGGCCAGGGCGGCATTGTCTCGGCGCAGATGGATCAGCCGCCGGTAGAGGTTGAGCAGCGAGAGTGGATCGCCCTGCTGCGCCGCGACGTTGCTCCGCGCGGCATCGGGCTGCGCAGACTCCCACGGGGTGCCCGAGGTGAACCCCACTCCGGCGCCGGCACTCCACTGCATCGGGGTCCGCAACCGCTCATCGGGCTTGTTCCCGGTCATCCCGATCTCTTCCCCGTAATACACGAACGGCAGGCCGGGCAGCGTGAGCAGGAGGATCGCGGCCAGCTTCGCCGCCGCCCAGTCACCTCCCAGCCGAGTCATGCTCCGGGTACCGTCGTGATTGCTGAGAAAGGGAGACCAGCGGTACGCCGGCTGGGCTTCCTGATAGCGCAGGTAGCCACCGAGGAGTCCCGCCGCACTCCCGTGGTTGACCGCGGAGATCAGGGAGTCGGCCAGATCGAAGGCGAAGTACGAGGTGAGCTGGTCGGGATAATAGGGAATGATTCTGCCGAGGCTGTCCCACACCTCCCCAACCGTGTAAGCACCGGGCGCGATGGTGTCGAGGTGGGTGGCGTACTCCCGCAGGAAGGCGTGGGTGCCGGCGCAATCCTTGAGGCAGCTCCCTTCCTCCGTCAGGTAGGGCACCGCATCGAGCCGGAACCCGTCCACGCCCATCTCGCGCAGCCAGAACGTCGCGACCTTCTTCGCTTCCTCCCGAACCGCGGGAGTTTCGTAGTTGAGGTCCGGCATCCCCTTCCAGAATACGCCGTAGTAGTACTCGTCGCGCACCGGAGACCGGTGCCACGCCTCCGCGCCCCAGGGCCCTTTGCCGAGCTGGGTCGGCGAGAAGCGGTACCAGGCGCGATAGGGTGAGGTCGTGTCCCGGAGCGCCGCCTGGAACGAGGGATGCTCGCTCGAGGCATGATTGAGCACCATGTCCACCAGGACGCGGATACCGCGCCGGTGCGCCTGCTCCACCAGCCGTTTGAAGTCCTCGTTGGTCCCGTAGGCCGGCTGGACCCGGTAGTAGTCGCTGACGTCGTACCCGTGATAGCTGGGCGATGCCGCCACCGGCATGAGCCAGATGCAGGAGGCGCCCAGGTCGGTCGTGGACGCCGGATTGGCGTCGTTGATGTAGTCGAGCCGGGCGGCGAGCCCGTTCAGATCCCCGACGCCGTCGCCGTCGCTGTCGAAGAAGGAGCGGACGAAGACCTCGTAACACACCGCGCCCCGGGTCCAGGCCGGCGGCGCCTGGGCAACCGCCGGGAACGCCGGCGCCAGGCAGGAGAGCAGCAGAGCGCCGGCCAGCGCCCGGCCGGGCCGGCTCATTGCTTCGTGGCGACGTCGATCGCGATCGCCGTTTTCGCCGGCAGGTCGAAATGCACCGCGCCGCCGGCGGTGACACCCACGGAGATTCCGCCGCAGATCGCGCCGATCTTCCCGCCGGTGAGCAGATCGCAATAGGTCCCCTGGGCCAGCCCGGTCACCACATCGACCACCACCCCGGTGCCGCCATTGTTGATGGCCACGAACCCCTTGTCACCCCGGGAGAAGGCGATCGCGTTGGCGCCGTCGTCCCACCAGTGGTTGACGTCGCTGCCGGCGACGACCCGCCGAAACCCCACCATGTTCCGGATGGAGGCGTCGCGGTGTTCGCAGACCCACTTGCCGATCACGGCGGTTTCGAGGCTCGCGGCGCAGATCAGATCGATAGTGTTTCCGTTGCCGTCCGACGGCGGGCCCATGGAATTGCCGCCGGGACAGTCGAACGCAAAACTCGACAGGATGGAGGGGTAGCCGTACGGTTGCGCCAGCATCCAGACATTCGCGAGCCGGAAGGTTTGCCCGTCGCGGTAGCTGATCCCGCAGTTGTGCTGGGTATCGTGGTTCTGGAGAAACACCACGGCCTTGTCCGAGGCCATCAGGCCCCATGCCACGTCCGAGAACTGGCTTCCCGGCGGACCATTGGGGTTGAGCTGCGAGATGTGCTCGCTGTTGATGCCCCGGAACTTGTTGCCGACCCCGACGAAGGTGAATTCGGTGATATCGGCCGCGCCGCCGGAGGCGTAGCCCTCGCCGTAGTAGTCGCGCGGCCCCAGCGCCTCTCCGGATCCGCCGATCACCTCGAGGAAGACATAGGGCAGCGGCTTGCCTTCGGCGGCCAGCGTGGTGTTGACCAGGGAGAGGACACCGTCGAGCTCGACCTGCTGGATGTGTTTCGCCGCATCGATCCGGAACCCCGCCACGCCCAGCCGGGCCAGCATCAGCAGGTAATCGGCGATCTTCTGCCGCACCGAGGGTGATCCGGTATTCAGATCGGGCAGCGACAGCAGCTCGCAGTCCTGCACGTTGGCCGCGCTCTGATAGTTGTTGACCGAGCAGGGCGAATGGAAGTCGCTCGACGTGTAGAGGCCGGGATACTCATACTTGGTGTAGGCGGTGCCGTTGCTCCCGACCCCCGGACTCGGGAAGTTGGTCATGTGGTTGATCACCGCGTCGACGATGATCCCCACGCCCACGGCCTTGCAGCGGTTGACCATGGCGGTGAATTCCGCCCCGGTTCCCGAGCGGCTCCGCGCGATGCTGTAGCTCACCGGCTGATAGCGCTCGCTCCAGTCGTGGCTCGGCACGATGCTGTGTTCCTGGGGCGGCGACACCTGGACCGCGGCGAATCCCGCCGGGCCCAGGACGTTCTCGCACTCG
>DASYPZ010000060.1:0-4220 GCA_036006105.1 Gemmatimonadales bacterium
ACGCTCAACCTGGTTGGCGGACGCGACCTGACCACCGCGCAGCGCTCCGCGGCGTACTTCACCATGTCGCGGCATTACTGTGGATCCCTTCGCACGGGATACCGGCCCACATCCGAGTACATGAAGGGCCAGCTCTCCCTCGGCTCCGCCGTGGCGATCTCGGGCGCCGCGGCGAGCCCGAACATGGGCTCGAAGACTCCCAGCGCCGCGCTGGCCATGCTGATGGCCCTGCTCAACGTGCGGCTGGGTTTCTGGGCCCCGACGCCCAACCAGGCCCGCTGGCAGTCGCCCCGGCCGCGGTTGTGGCCGTTCTATCTGCTGCGGGAGTTCCTGTCGCAGACCAATGACCTCTCCCTGTATTGCTACCTGACCGATGGAGGGCATTTCGACAACACGGGACTCTATGCCCTGGTACAGCGCGGCTGTCGCCACATCGTCTTTGTCGACTGTGGCGCGGACCCGGCGCCATGCTTCAGCGACCTGGGCGACGCCATTCGCCGGTGCCGGATCGATTTCGGCACCGAGATCGATCTGCAGGTCGGCAACTTTCGCCCCGAAGAGCGACAGGACGGTACCGCCACGCATTTCGTGGTCGGGTCGATCATGTATTCCCGGCGACACGCCCTGGAGCTGGGATGGGGGGACAAGCCGGACCAGGCGGACCGAACCGGCACGATCGTATGGATCAAGCCGTCTCTTCTCAGGGGCGACTCGGCGGAGGTTCGACAGTATGGCCTGGAGAACATGGTGTTTCCCCAGCAGAGCACCGCGGACCAGTGGTTCGATGAGGCCCAGTTCGAGAGCTATCGCCGCCTTGGCGAGATCAGCGCGCGGGAGGCCCTGGCCAACAAGGAGGTGAAGTCGATCTTTGCCTGAGGTGGCGGCCTGCGATCTGCGGAAGCGGATCGATTGCGTCGTGCCGGTGATCAGGGATCCGGGGTGGCCTCGATCCACTGGATCAGGGCGGCGATCTCCCCTTCCGGGCTGACTCCGAGGATCCACTGCAGCGCCACCGCGATATCGGTGAACCCCTGCACCCGCACGCGGGTGCTCTTGCTCAGCTCCGCCGCCAATCGCACCGTGTCGAACGCCGTGCTGTCGCTGGACACGACGACCGCCCATTGGACATCCCCCAGGTCCTGGGCGTGCTCCCGGAAGAAGGCGAGGGCTCTTTCCTCGATGCTGGCCGGGAACCGCCCGGCCATGCGGCGCCGGTCGCTCAGAATCCGGCGGGTGCCTCGCCAGCTCGGCTGGGTCAGCACTTCCCGCGCCGCCAGCTCCCACGCGTCGAGCGACAATGGTCCCGCACCCTGCAAGAGGGCGAGCCGGGTCCCGGGGTGAAATCGATAGCCTGAGCTCACGGCGCGCTGGAGTTCTGGGAGAGAGTTGCCGAAGTCACCCGGAGGTCCGGGTCATCGGCTGGTGTCGGCCCGGATTCTATCACGCGCCGGTCCGGTTGTCAGCCATGGGCGGGCAGGCCGGAGGCGGTCCCCTGGCGAAATCGACGGGACCCTCATAGCATTCACTCCATGATCCGCCGCCCGATGGCCTCCTCGTATTACTACGCGACCTCATCCAGGGGCCGCGGCCGGAGGCATTCGAGCATCTAGCAGTACCTCGAATCCAGATCTTCCGAGCGGCCCGTGAATTCACGGGCCGCTTTTTTTGTGGTCTTCTCGAGCCAGGAGCTGTTATGCCGGACGTGCTGAGCCCTGAGGTTTCCCCATCCGTCCCCACCGTCCAGAATTGGCCGGGCTACACGGACGAAGAGCACCTGGTCTGGGCGACGCTCTATGGCCGGCGGATGCCCGCGCTTCGGCACACCGCCAGCCGGGTGTTTCTGCGGGGCGTCGATGACATCGGTCTCGAATCGGAGTGCATCCCCGAACTGACCGTGCTCAACCGGCGTCTTGCCCGGCGCACCGGATGGCGCGCGGTTCCCGTGGCGGGATTTCTCCCGGCCGAGGCGTTCTTCGGCTCCCTGGCCCGGCGCGAGTTCCCGACGACGGTCACCATTCGCTCCGCCGAGCGGCTCGACTACGTGCCCGAGCCGGACATTTTTCACGACGTGTTCGGTCACGTGCCGCTCCACGCCGATCCGGTGTTCGCCGATTTTCTCCAGCGCTTCGGGGCGATCGCCTCGGCGGCCCGGACCCCGGAAGCAACCGAGCGCATGGCCCGGTTGTTCTGGTTTACGGTGGAGTTCGGATTGATTCTGGAAAAGGACGGCGTGCGCGCCTACGGCAGCGGGCTGATCTCATCCCATGCGGACGCCGCGAACGCCCTGGGACCCGACTGCGAGCACCGTCCCTTCGACCTGGACCAGGTGCTCGATCAGCCGTTCCGGATCGATGAGCTCCAACCGGTGCTCTTCGTCGTTCGCTCGTTCGACCAGCTCTTCGAGGCGGTCGACCGGCTGTCCAGCGGCGCCCGCTAGGGACGGGGCTTGGAGGCGCGGTCGATCGGAGCCGGCCGCGGCACGCTCTTCCGGGGGCTCTGTTCCAGCAGCCGAAGCGCCTCCTTCACGGCCCGCTCCAGCTGCGGATCGTGCCCCTTGATGACTTCCGCGGCGGAGTAGTCGACCTCGATATCGGGGGCGATGCCCTCGTTCTCGATGGCCCAGTGTCCGTTGAGGTCGTAGAACGCGAGATTCGGCGCGGTGATGCCCCCACCGTCGATGGTGCTCGGGGTGCCGAGAGTGCCGACCAGTCCACCCCAGGTGCGGGTACCCACCAGCGGCCCGATCTTCCGCTGGCGGAACATGTAGGGCAGGGCGTCGCCGCCGGAACCGGCCGATTCGTTGATGATCATCACCTTGGGCCCGAAGATGCCCGCCGTAGGTGAGGTGGACGGATTGCCATCCCGCGTCGCGAAGTATCCCATCAAGGTCCGGTTCAGCTCGGTGACGATGTAGTCCGCCACCTGACCGCCCTGATTGTAGCGCTCGTCGATGACGGCGCCTTCCTTGTGCTGCTGGGCGTAGTAGTAGCGGGTGAAGTAGGTATAGCCTCCCCCCGCGGTGTTGGGCAGCCACACGTAGGCGAGGCGCCCATGGGAGAGGGAATCCACCAGCCTGCGATTATTCTCGACCCAGGCGCGGCTGCGCAGCCCGTCCTCGCTGGCCACCGGGACCACGGTGACGAGGCGGGAGCCTTCCATGGACGGCGTGCTGTTGATGCGAAGAACCGTCTGACGACCGGCCGTCCCTTCGAAGACCCGGTAGGGGTTGGCCGGCGGGAGGAGCGGAACGCCGTTGACCTCGAGGAGGTAATCGCCGTTGGCCACCCGGATCCCCGGAGCGCTGAGCGGTGCCTGGAGGTCGGGATTCCAGTTCTCGCCGGAATAGATGTGGTGCAGCCGGTAATGGCCGTTCTCGACCGACAAGTCGGCGCCCAGCATGCCGACATTCACCGGCGTATCGGTCGGCTCGTCGCCCGGACCGGTCAGGTAGGAATGCCCCACCACCAGCTCGCCCGCGGCACTGGCGATCAGGTAGCCAAGGTCGGACCGATGGGCGATGAAGGGCAGCAGCGGGCTGTACTTCGCGTAGACCGCGTCCCAGTTGGCGCCATGCATCTTGGCGTCGTAGAAGATGTCGCGCTCGATGCGCCAGGTCTCCCGGAAGATCTGGGCCCATTCGGCCCGGGGGTCCACCCACATCTCGAGCTGCGCCATGCTGACGGGTCCGTCACCGACCTTGCCTCCCTTGTCGGTGGGCACGATGCCCCACCGTCCCCCTTCACCGCCGGGAGCCTGGTAGAGCAGCTTGGTCCGGTTTGCCGACAGGCTGTAGTCGAGGACGCCCTCGAGGAACGGCGCGCCCGCCCGAGCCGAGAGCATGTAGCGCTGCAGCCGGGACATCCCCGGCGCCCCGGGCACCGGCTCGAGATAGAAAATGGTGCCCGCGGGGCCCGCTTCGAGGCGGCTGTAATCGCCCGGCGGCACTTCGAGCGACAGGACCCGCTGACCGATGGCAACGAGATCCACCGTGACAGTGGAATCAGCCTTGGTGGCAGCCGCCGCGGCGGCGGCGGGCCGGCCGGGCTCGTCGCCCGATTCGGGGAGCAGCGGCGACGGCTCTGCGGCGGGCAGCACGGCCATGTAGATCGAGCGCCGGACCGGGCGGTCGGTCGAGCTCATCTCCAGCCAGCCGCTCCGGGGCCCGTAGTCGGTGCTGGCCAGGAAGTAGAGGTACTTCCCGCTCGCGTCGAAGGTGGGTG
>DASYPZ010000061.1:0-3729 GCA_036006105.1 Gemmatimonadales bacterium
ACGCTTCCTGCGCGGTCATCATGTTGCGCAGGTCGGTCTTGACGGAGGCCAGCTTGGCCTTGTCCTTGGTGGCTGCAAACTTCGGAATCGCGATGGCGGCCAAAATGCCGATAATCACGACCACGATCAGCAGCTCGATCAAGGTGAAACCCTTCCGATCCGACATCTTGGTCCTTTCCGGCGTGAACCAGCACGCCAACGGGAAGCCCGCACGGGAGCGCTTTCGCTCCACAAGGTACTGAAAAGCAACAGCAGTGCCAGTTAGGTTATCGATAGCTAACAACTGCCATTTCAAGGACTTGGGAATCTGGTGGTCGGCTGCCGGCTCGATCGCCCGCGTCCGCGAGGACTCGTACTCTGCAAGCGCTCCCCCTCGCGTCGCACGCGACCAGGAAAGAATTGCAGTTATTGCAGGGATCCGCAGTATCAAAAATGCGGGGAAAGGATCGGGATTCGTCGGGACTCTCCCCTACTTCGCCGTTCATTTTCCGGTGGTGCATCGACGGTCCCAGCGCGAGCTTGCACCGTCCGATTTGCCACCGCCGAACCGAGGAGGTCGTCGTGTCCGAAGAGACCACTCTGCGGAAGCTGAACGCCGGCTATATCAATTCATATCTGACCGGTGACGTGGTGTGGTACGATGCCCACCTGGACGACGACTTCATCTGTATTCAGTCGGACGGCAGCGTCCTGGATAAACCCCGATTCCTTTTTCAGACCGCGCGGGGACCCGATGTCGCTCGGTACCAGCTGGACCAGGTCCGGATCCGGGTCATCGGCACCACGGCGCTGGTACATGGGACCGGACTCTTCACGACGCCGGACGGACATGAGGGCACCAGTCGATACACCGATGTCTACGCCAAGCTCGACGGGAGATGGAAAGTCGTCGCGGCGCAAGTGACCCGCGCGATGAAAGCGCATTCACCAGCCGGATCCCCTCCCCTGACGTAGCGCCGCAGCGGATCCCGGACACGAAAATGCCCGGGCATGACCCGGGCATCCCCGCGACGGCTGATCACCTCAGCCGGTCGGCTTCTTCGGCGGCTTGCCCGCCCGATTCTTTTCCTGCTGGTGACGCGCGCTCAAGGCCTGCTTCTCGGCCTGCTGGCGTTTCTGCAGCTCCTGGACTTGCGCAGGCGTAGCGTTGGGCGGTAGCGCCTTCCGCTCGGCGTCGTGTTTCGCCGCCAGGTCGGCGACTTCCTTTTGCTGTCGCGCCTCCAGCTGGGCCGGATTGTCCGCTGGGGCGTTCGCCGGTGGCCCCGCGGGGCGCCCCCGGGGTGCTTCGGGCGGTACCACGGGCTGCCCCGGAGGAGCCGGCGCCGGCGGCGGCGCGGGGCGACGATTCCGATTGCGATCCGGCGGAGAGCCCGGAGGCGTTGGGGGCGGTGCGGGCCGCGCCGAAGGTACCGGCGCCGGCTGATCCGGCGGTGCCGGTGGAGGTACGGGTGGTACGGGCCGAGGCCGGTCCGGTCGCCCTCGCGGTGGCTCGTCCGGTCGGGCTGAAGGGGGTGGAGGCGCCGGCCGCTCAGAAGGAACCGGTGGATTGGGCGGCGCCGGTCGCTCCGGTCGGGGGCGGTTGGGCCGCTCCGACGGGGGCGCTGGAGCAGGACTCGGCCGTACCGGCGGCGGCGTGGGCACCGGTGGGGTCGGCCGCTCTCGAGGTGGCCCCTCGGGCCGAACCGGTGGGGGGACCGGCGCCGGCGCCGGTGCCGCTACCGGTGGAGGTGCGGGCGCGGGGGCCGGTGCGGGTGCTGGTGTGGACGGCCGACGCGAACCTTCCGGTCGCTGGGGCGGTGGTCCACCGGGCCGCGGACGCCCGCGGGAAGGAACCGGTGGTGGGGGAAGAGTCACGCGACCCGGCGACAGGCCCGGCGGGCGTGGCGCAGGACCGCGGCCCCGGTCGGGTATCACCGTGGTTGGCGGAGGCGTCAGCCGCTGGTCGCCCACGACCGGAACCGCACTGGGGCGCGCCGTCGCGACTTCGGTCGGGCGAACCGCCACCGCGACACTCCTCACCGGCCGCGAGCGCTCGAAAGCATCGCGCGGTACCGCCGTGACGGCCCCGGTGACCTCCCGGTTCGCATAGCGCGTCTCGCCGGTGCCTCCGCCACCGAGATCGATCCGCACATTGAGGCCGAACAGATTCGCCCGCCGCACGTACTCGTTGCTCACCCGATAGCTCGGCACATAGGCCTCACCCGGTGCGAGCGGGAGCCACGCCACGCCGCCGCCACCACCGAAGGATGCCGAGACGTTCCAGCTCGAGCCACCGATGAATACGACGAGTGCCGGGGCATACGCCTGGCGTCGCCGGACCGGCCCGGGAACCCAGACCCAGCGGTTGCGCATGTGGGCCCACCGGCCGTAGTGAAACGGCGCGAACCCCCACGGTTCATCGTCGATCCAGGTCCAGCCCCAGGGCTGGATGGATTCCCAGTGCCCGTACCGGTACGGCGCCCAGTCCGCGCTCACGTTGCGCGGCGTCCAGACCGGTCCGTAGGTCGCGTCGGACTCCCCGGCCCCGTATTGATCGAGGTCTTCGTATCCGACCATGTCGGGCGAGACGTATTGACGGGATTGATTGGTGCCGTCGCGACGATCTCGCGCATCGGCCCATCGTTCCCAGTCATCGACCGGCACCGCGCCGGACTCGGCCGGACTGTCCCCCGATTCGAGGAGTACCGTCGAGGTGCCTGCCGGGATTTCATAGTACCGTTCGCCGACCAGCACCTCGGCCTCACCGTCCCGTACCGTGGCGACGGTGCGGCGTCCGTCCGGTGTCACGTCGATTCGGTAGCTCCCTTCATAGAGGAGCGACACCACGCCGGACGGCGTGTCGACCTCATATATCTCGCCCTCGCCGAGGTCCCGAACCCGCACGAAGAGGCTGCCCTGATCCAGCCGGATCTGCGTCACCGAATCGCTGATCTCGCCGAACGACAGCGCCGTTTCCGCCGACATCCGTATCGCGGAGGTGCCGAGCTGCACCTCGGCTCGCGCACCCGCGTCGGTCCACAGCGCATCACCGGCCGTGACCGGGTAATTGATCGTTGCGCCGGTCCAGTCTTTCGCGCCGGCTGGATACAGGGATACGGTTCCGTCTGTGGCGCTGACCCGGCCTACCCGAATCGGGGGGTCCACCTGGGCGCTCGCCTGGGGTGCCAGGGCGAGAAACGAGGTGGAAAACAGAACCATCAGGGCGTGCGGACGCATATGAACTCCTATGGGTGTGGCGTGTCTTGGCAGACACTGGCCGCCCAAGTAAGGACGTGTCTCATTCTGGGGTGACGCCCGCTTTCCCAGCGGCGACACATCCGTCGAAATCCAGACACATCGACGTAGGGAACTGTATCCCGGTCACATGGGGTGCGACATCGCTCGTTCGGGGGAATTGCGGACTCGCTCGAAAGGATGATCCGGTCGGCGGGGGCCCCGATGGGGGGCGCCTGACCGCTTCCGACACCTCGAACGGAGGGCAGTGGCCGGTGGACGGGACCTGATCCGGCGGACACAGCCTGATCGGACGTTGCGGTGGAGCGAGGAGTCCTAAATACCGGGCGGGACCCGACCGGAACAGCGAGGCCCTGACTCAAGGGTGCAGCGAAGCGCATAGCAGGGGCGGGACTCGAACCCGCGACCCCGGCATTATGAGAGAGACGGCGCGCCCCCAAAGGCGCGCCGTCTCAGCATTTGGACTCCACCGAACTCCACTCAGCGGGGCCGATT
>DASYPZ010000062.1:0-2546 GCA_036006105.1 Gemmatimonadales bacterium
GGACGGTTCGACTGACACGTCGCTCACCATGCTGCGCTAACCGCTCACCGGTTCCCCCCATGCCCCTCGAGCTCTGGCTCATCGACGCGTTCACCGACGCCCCCTTCGCGGGGAATCCCGCCGGGGTTTGCCTTCTCTCCGAACCGCGCTCCGACGATTGGATGCAGGCCGTAGCGCGCGAGATGAACCAGGCGGAGACCGCGTTCCTGCTGAAGCAGGACGATGGCTACCAGCTTCGCTGGTTCACCCCGACGGTGGAAGTCGACCTCTGCGGCCATGCCACGCTGGCCAGCGCGCATTTTCTCTGGAAGAAACGCCTGATCAAGCCCAAAGGCACGGCGACGTTCCACAGCCGGAGCGGAGTGCTCACGGCAAAACAGAAAGACGGCTGGATCGTGCTCGACTTCCCCGCCACGCCGGCGGAGCCCTGTGATCCTCCGCCCTACCTTCTGGACGCGCTCAAGTCCAAGGACGGCGTCGTGCTCCGCAGTCAGTTCGACTATGTCGTGGTCGTCGAGGACGCCGCCCGCATCCGCACTCTCAAGCCGGATACCCGCCTCCTCGGTGCCATCGAGACCCGGGGAATCATCATCACCGCGCCGGGAGATCAGCCGGGGGTTGATTTCATCTCTCGATTCTTCGCGCCGGCGGCGGGGGTTGTCGAGGATCCGGTGACCGGCTCCGCCCATTGTGCGCTGGCGCCGTACTGGGCGAACCGGCTGGGCCGGACCACCCTGGTCGGCTACCAGGCGTCGCCGCGTGGCGGCATCGTGCGGGTGGAGTCGGCCGGAGACCGGGTGCTCCTGGGCGGCAAGGCCGTGACGGTACTGAAGGGCACGATGGAGGCCTAGGACGCCGTCCACTCAGCGCGACACGAAGCTCCCGGCCAGGCGGTACAGCACGATGATCGTGGCGAGCGACCACGCCATGACCACCACCGCGGAGCTGGCGCCCCGGTAGCGGATCCGCACGTCACACTCCAGTCGCAACGCGCCGGGAGTGTATTCCGACCGTAGCCGGACCGATGCGGCCACACTCACGAGCAACGCAAACACCAACCCGCCGAATATCAGAATGGGGCTGCGAAACAGCCCCGGCAGGGCCAGCCCGGCCATGCCAAAGGCGATCGCCCCTCCCGCGGGAATCAACGCCAGTACCGTGAGCAGCACCGGCGTGGATAGCCGTCGCGGCCGACCCGGCTCGATCTCCGTGCCCATCAGGCGCCGGTGCCCCGATTCGGCAGCGCGAGGCGGTGGTAGCGTTGCACCAGCGGATTGCCCGAGCCGGGGACGAAATAGTCGAGACCGGGCTTCCAGGTCACGATGAGCTCCGCACCCGACGGATTCGCCCCGGCGGGGAATTCGAGATCGTGGTTCCAGCTCTCGCCGGCCAGGAGCGGGCGGTCGGGCACCTGATTGGTGGGAGCAAACTCATGACCGCTGCTGTCCCGCAGGCGGAACCGGAGCTCCTTGGGCCACTCCGGCGCCTGGAGCGCGTTGCTGCTGAACCTCACCGTGACGACGGCCGCGGACCCGGGATGAATGCCGGCAACTGACACGTGCAGGTGACAGTCGAGACCGCAGAAGCGAAGCTCCTGCGCCGGCTGTGACCCCGTGCCCATCGCGATCCCCAGTCCCAGCAGCCAGAAGAACCCGTAGAGCCCGACGGCTCCGCCGCCGGCATACAGCGCCCGCTTGAACAACGGCGTGTTTTTCTTGACCCGCGCAAAGACCGCCAGCACGACGCTCAACGCCACGAGACCCGCCGTGCCCAGCAGCAGCAGGGCGCCGAGAAAGGGCGGCAGCATGGAGAATCCTCCGTGATCAGCGAGAGAGTTTGAGGTGGCCGCGGGGGACCGCGGAAGCCCGGAGTCCGCCGAACCGCCGCTCCCGGGTTTGGAAGCTCGTGACGATCTCTTCCAGCTCGAGGGCGGTGAAATCGGGCCACAGCGTGTCACGGAAAAACAGCTCGGCGTAGGCGGACTCCCAGAGAAGGAAATCGGAGAGCCGCTTCTCACCACCGGTCCGGATCAGCAAATCGACCGGCGGAACATCCGGCCTGCCATGATCGACCTGTGCCAGCAGGGCGGTAAACCGCTCCCGGTCCGGCCCCCCGGGGTCTTCGCCCAACCGCAGGGCGGCCCGGAGGATCGCGTCCCGCGCCGAGTAGTCGACGGCCAGGCGAAGGCGGAGCCGGGTGCCCGCCGCGGTCGCCGCTTCGGTTTCCGCGATCTCCCGGAGCAGCGACACCGACAGGCGATCCCGTCGTCCGATGACCTCCACCGCTACGCCGTTCATCGCTGCCCGCCCCCGCTGGGAACGAAGGTGTGACCGGAAGAGTCGCATCAGCGCCGCGACCTCCGGCATCGGGCGCCCCCAGTTGTCACTGGAGAAGGCGTACAGGGTCAGGACGCCGATGCCGGCACCCGGAGCGGCCTCGACCACCGCTTCCACCGAGCGGGCCCCGGCGCGATGGCCCGCGGTGCGCGGCAACCCCCGTCGTTCCGCCCAGCGCCCATTGCCGTCCATGATGATCGCGGCGTGCAG
>DASYPZ010000063.1:0-2775 GCA_036006105.1 Gemmatimonadales bacterium
TCACCCGGCGACGTTCGCCGGATCCGGCAGCTCGCCACCATGTTTCTCGGCGGCGTAGCCCATGCCGCGCAGCCGCGCCACCCGGAGCCGGATCGGGGGATGGGACGCGAACAGGTTGCCGACGAATCCCTCCCGGGCCGCGAGCTTGCGCTCGCCCGGATCCACGATGCACATATGGGCCGCGCCGCGAGCGATCGACTTGGTCGCCTCCGGCACGGCGTCGATTTTCTCCAAGGCCGCGGCCAGGGCCATCGGATTCCGGGTGAGCTGCGCGCCGGTCGCATCGGCCAGGAATTCCCGCTTGCGGCTCACCGCCATGGAGAGGACCGAAGCGACGATCGGCGCCACCAGGAGGGACAGCAGCCATAGCACCAGCACCAGCAGGGCGAGGGGATTCCCCTTGTCCCGGCCGCCCCGGCCACCGCGCCCGCTGCCCCCGCCGAAACGGAGGAACTGGCGCATCACATCCGACATCAGGGCGAGGGCGCCCACCATCGCCGCGAGCAGCGTCATGAGCCGGATGTCGAAGTTCCGGATGTGCGACATTTCGTGGGCCACGACGGCCTGGAGCTCATCGCGGTCCAGCCGCTGCAACAGCCCTTCGGTCACCGCGAGATGCGCCGTGGTCGGATCGCGCCCGGTGGCGAACGCGTTCGGATCGGCATCGGGAACGATCCAGATCTTGGGCTTGGGGAGCCCCGCCGCGATGGCCATCTCCTCCACCACGTTGTCGAGGCGCTTGAGCTCGGGAGTGGCCGGGGTAATGAGCTCCTGGGCTCCCGTGGCGGCGAGCACCCGCTTGGCGCCGCTCACCCAGGCGTACCGCGCGGTGCCGGCGGCAAACAGGCAGGCCAGGAGCCCGATGATGGGGACTACGTGGTGATAGTGCCCCGGAGGAAGCGAGCGGGTTTCGAGGTAGAACGCCAGATCGCCGCCGAAGCCGATCCAGGCGAAAAACAGCACGAACCCCGCGACCAGCCAGGCGGATTTTCGCTTATTCGCTTCCTGCTGAGCGAAGAGATTCTGATCGCTCACGCCGTCGGCTTGTTCATCGAGAGATCGACGTTCGGCACCGCGCGCTCGGCGGCATCCTCGATCTCCCACAGCTCGGCCGGCGACGCCTTGGCCAGGCCCGCGACCAGGCTGGTCGGGAACTGCATCTGCTTGGTGTTGTACTGGGTCGCGACGTCGTTATAGAGCTGCCGCGCAAAGCCGATCTTGTTCTCGGTGCTGGTCAGCTCTTCCTGCAGCTGCAGTACGTTGGATGAGCTCTTGAGCTCGGGATAATTCTCCGAGAGCGCGAAGAGCCGGCCGAGGGCCTGGGACAACTCCCCTTCCGCCTTGGCGGTCGCCGCCACGCCCTGTGCGGACACGGCCTTGTTTCTCGCCGAAATCACCGCTTCAAGCGTCCCCCGCTCGAATTCCATCGCTCCCTTGACGGTGTTGACCAGGTTGGGAATCAGATCGTGCCGGCGTTTGAGCTGCACGTCGATCTGCTTCCAGGCGTTCACCACCTGATTCTTGAGCGAGATCAACCCGTTGTAGGCGCCGATCACCCACAGGACCACCACCACGGCGAGAACCAGCAGAATCAGCCCACCCATCGGAGGCCTCCGGGACGAGAAGAGAACGGTCCGGCGGCGCCGGCCCGATCAGAACGGCGGAGGAAAGAAGAAGCCGGAACTCGTGGCGCGCAACCGCAGGAACCCCGCGCGACCGGACCGGCGAAGTCCCGGTGCCCACCCAGAGCAAGCCTGCGCGGGGACGCACTCCGGCCGCGGCGAAAGGATACCGAAATCGGACCGGGCGATCGTTACCCTCGGGCATGCGTCGCGGGTTCACGTTGTTCGAGCTGCTGGTGGTCCTGGCCATCGTCGGCATCCTGGCCGGCCTGATAGTGCCGAGCGCGGCGTCGCTGGCCGACCGTCTCGCCGTGGAGCACGAGGCTGGCAGGCTCCTGGTCGCTTATCGCACCGCGTGGCTCACCGCCCGGACCCAGCAGCGGCTCGCCATTCTCCGGATCACGCCGGACAGCCTGGCCATCCGAACCGTGAGCGGCGCGGGGGCGCCTGATACCGTCCTGACCTGGCTCGAGGCCGGGCCATTGGCCGCGGGAGTACTCCTGCAGAGCCCGCCGCACACGGCCGTCTTCGCACCGAACGGTGTGGCGATGGGGTTGTCGAACATCCGGCACGTGCTGGCGCGTGGGGGTGCAAGCCGGGACGTCGTCGTATCGAGGTTGGGGCGGGTGAGAATCGCCCCGTAGGGCGGGCCTTAGAACGTCACGTCGATGTGCACCACGATATCCGGGTTCATCTTGAAGACCAGGAACCGGGTGAGCTTGTTGATCTTGTAATCATGGAGGTTCATCGGGAGACTGGCAGTCAGGTGAATGCCCTCGGCGTTCCGCACCACGGTGCCTTTCACCGTCTCGGCCCGAGTCACCCCATGGATCACGAAATTGCCCTTCAAGGACACGCCGGCACTATCGCCTCGCTCCCAATCCGGCACCACGCCCAGGAGCTCAAACCTGATGGTCGGGTAAATGCCGGCTTCCATGGTCTTGACGAGATCGCGGTCGCGACGATCGTTGCCGGTCTTGAGGGTGCTCACCGGTGCGTCTACCCAGCCGCGGACATCCGCGAGCGCGACACCGCCACTCGTGTGCCCATGCACGGTGGAGGTGACCCCCACGAAGTCACCCAGGGTGGATTTGCCGTCGAAGCTGAGAGTGGCGCGCCGGAGGTCCGCGTCGGGCCAGGAGTGCTGCGCTGC
>DASYPZ010000064.1:0-3578 GCA_036006105.1 Gemmatimonadales bacterium
GCTGGTCGACACCCGGGTTAACGGCTGCGCGGACGCTCACAGAACTTTTCTTCAGGGGAGGCGTGAACGTCGCCATTGGGATTCGATTTGTCAAACCCCATTCTCACGAATCCGTGAGAATCCGGTTATCCAGCGACGCTGTCCCGAATGGTCTTGATGGCCTGGGAGGCCCCCGCCACCAGCAGCCCGGCCTCGCTGTTGATGCTGACGAGCCGCATGCCGCGGCCGGCCCACTTCGCGGTCATCCCGGCGTCGTTGGTATGGATGGCCGGAATGACCTTCCGGGCGAGGCAGGCCGCGAGGGTCTTCTCGATGGCCGCGACCAGCTTGGGATCCTCCATCCGGCCCGGGACACCCAGGGCGAACGACAGATCGGTGGGCCCGATCAGCGCCGCGTCGACACCGGGGACCGCCAGGATCTCTTCCAGCCGCTCCACCGCTTCCGCGGTTTCGATCTGCACGACCAGGAAGGTTTCCCGGTTCATCGCGGCCAGGGTCTCGGCCAGGGGCCCCGCCTTGAAGGCGAGATGGCCGCGACCGAGTACCGCTCCCCGCTTGCCTTCCGGCGCGTACTTCATGTAGCGCACACACTCCTCCACCTGGGCCCGCTCGATCACCCGGGGGAGCATGATGCCCTGCGCCCCGCCGTCCAGCGACTGGGCCACATGGGCGTAGCTGAGCTCCGGGATCCGGACGATGGGGGTGACCCCGGCATCGCGAGCGGCCCGGCTCAGATCGGCGATCGTCTCGACCGAGAAGGGACCATGCTCGTTGTCGATCAGCACGAAGTCGAACCCGGCATTCGCGAGCAGGGTCATGATCCCGGGCTGGCGGATCTCCACCAGCATGGTTCCGATGACCGTCTGTCCGGCGCTCAGTTTCTGGCGGATCCGGTTCGGCGGCACGATCGAGTCAGGCATTGCGTATCCCGGGAGGTGAGGGCGTGCGACGAACTACGGTTGGGGCGGTGGCGGCGTTGGGGGCGCCAGCGCCTCCCGCAGCAGCGCGATGGCGCGGCCCCGGTGGCTGACCGCGTCCTTCTCCTCGGCGGTGGCCTCGCCGAACGTCTTGTCGAGGTCGTCGCTCAGAAAGAGCGGGTCGTAGCCGAACCCGCCGCTGCCCCGGGGCTCTTCCGCGATCCGGCCGTTGCAGGTTCCATCGAACGTTTCGGGAAAACCCTTGGGGGTGCGATACAGTACCAGGACGCAGCGATACCGGGCCCGGCGCCGGGCCTCCGGCGCCCCCCGCAGGCGCTTGAGCAGAAACGCGTTGTTGGCGGCGGTGACCTGGGCCTCGGTTCCTTCGGCGCCGGCCCACCGCCGGGAGCGCACCCCGGGCTCGCCGCCCAGGGAGAACACTTCGAGGCCGCTGTCATCCGCGACCGTGGGCAGGCCGGTCTGTTTGGCGAAATACTCGGCCTTGGCGCGCGCATTGGCGGCAAAGGAATCGTGCAGCTCGAGGCGGTCTTCCTCCTGCGTCGGGTAGACCCCGGCCTGATCCGGAAACACCACCTCGATGCCGGCACTCTCCAGCAACCGCCGGGCTTCGGCCTGCTTTCCCGGGCTTCGCGTGGCGAAGAGGAGCTTCACCAGCCCAGCGCGGTTCGCTGGATATCGAACAGCGTGGCAATGCCGCGCTGGGCATGATCCAGGACCTGGTCGAGTTCGGCCCGGGAAAAGGTCCCGTGCTCGCCGGTGCCCTGGACCTCCACGAACGACTCGGGCGCCCGCATCACCACGTTGGCGTCGACCCCGGCGTCCTTGTCCTCGGCGTAGGCCAGATCCAGCATCACCTCTCCCTCCACGATGCCGACCGAGACCGCGGCGACCAGGGCGCCGAACGCGGTCGGCCGCGAGGTTCGATCGGCCAGCCAGGCACAGGCGTCCGCGAGGGCCACGCAGCCACCGGTGATCGCCGCGGTGCGGGTGCCGCCGTCCGCCTGGAGCACGTCGCAGTCGATCCGGATGGTGTATTCGCCGAAGGCCATGGTGCCCATGGCGGCCCGAAGCGAGCGTCCGATCAGCCGCTGGATTTCCGAGCTTCGGCCGCCCGGGCCGTTGCGCTCCCGGGAGGTGCGCTCCAGCGTGGCCCGGGGCAGCATGGCGTACTCGGCGGTGACCCACCCCTCGCCCGACCCCTTCTTGAACGAGGGGACGCCGGTCTCGACACTCGCGGTGCAGTGGACCAGGGTGCCGCCGGCCCGAATGAGGCAGGATCCCTCGGCATATGGGTTGGCGCCCCGCTCGAGCACCACGGGACGGAGCTGGTCGCTGGTTCGCCCATCAATTCGAGACACGGCTCTTCTCCACGAGGGCGGTAGTGGAATATCCAGGGACCAGGGGAATCGTAACGACCCGTCCACCGGCCGCTTCGACCAGGTCGGCGCCGACGATGGTGTCCCGGGTGTAATCCCCACCCTTGACCAGGACGTCGGGCTGGAGCAGGGCGATCAGATCGAGGGGCGTTGCCGCATCGAACAGGACGACCCGGTCCACGGCTTCGAGTCCCGCCAGAACCCGGGAGCGGGCCTGCTCATCGGCCACCGGCCGCCCCGCCCCTTTGCCGAGGCTCCGCGCCGATCGGTCGGAATTTACCGCGACGATGAGGTGCTCGCCCAGCGCCCGGGCCGCTTCGAGATACTCGACGTGGCCGGGGTGGAGCAGGTCGAACACGCCGTTGGTAAACACGAGACGGCCCGCGAGGCCCTTGCGCCAGGCCGCGGCGGCATCCGGAGTGAGGAGTTTGGCGGAGCTTCGGCGCATTCCGCGCTACTGGCGGACTTCGACCGAGGGAGTGAGCTCGATGCGCTTGCGCTTGAACGGCAGGTCGACATCCACCGAGTAGTGGGTGCGAATCCGCACGATGGGAGGATGCTCGGTGCGCCGGATCACGAAATGCTGGGCCTCCGCGGGCAGGCTCAGATCCTGAACGATGCCGACCAGGTGCTTGACGATGGCATCGTCCGGCTGGGTCTGGGCGAAGCGCGCGCTGGTTTCCATTTCATCGATCAGCCGATAGTAGCTCCAGTAGATCCGCCCGATATCCACGCCGTAGTACAGCACGGCCATGAACAGCAATACGGCCACCAGGCACCCAAGGGTGCTCGCTCCGCGACGCGAACGGCGGATCCCGGTCACCATTGAGATTGGGCTCCATCCACGATATCGGTGATGAGCTTGTCGAGGGCTTTCTTGCGGCCCTGCGCTTCCTGGTTCGGATCGTATTCCCCCTCGACCATGAGTCCCTGCCGTTCCCAGAGGACCTTGTTGGCCTTCTGGTCCATGATCTTCACATCCAGACTGATCTGGACCATTCGGCGGGTGACCTCCACCTGGTTGGTCGAGGTCGTGCCGGTGAAGCTCAAGGGCAGGTCCGGCTCATAGCGGCGCACGATTCCGGTGACCAGCGCGTCGGCCTGGTCTTCCCCGGACTGCCGCAACCCGAGCCGCTTTTCCACCGCTTCCCGGACCGCCTGGGTGATTTCCTGGGTGAGAATCGGCTCGGGAGTGAGATTGTCGAACGGCAGGACCGCCACCGTGCGGATGTTCTTCGGCAGGCCGCCGCCGGAGAACTTGTAC
>DASYPZ010000065.1:0-2134 GCA_036006105.1 Gemmatimonadales bacterium
GAGCTGGACGACGTGGAGCGCCGCTACCCGGCCCGGCACTACGTGCTGATCGACGACAAGGTCCGGATTCTGGCCGCGGTGAAGAAGGTCTGGGGAAACCGGCTGACCACGGTCTTCCCCCGGCAGGGGCACTATGCGATCGATCCGGATATTTCGACGTATCCGGCGCCCGACATCACCGTCGAGCGGATTGCCGAGCTGCTGAAGTGGACCGGACCGCCGGAGACGTGAGCGCCTCCGTCAGGCCGGCTTCTGTCTCGGATCGGGGCGCAGGTTGAACTCCTGGCTGTAGCTCTTGCCGTTGACGGTGAGCCGGGCGGTGAAGGTGCCGCTCACCCGCGCCGATCCGCCCCCGCCGAAGCCCCGCCCCCCGCCGCCCGGCGTCCACACGACCCGGTGGAGTCCCGCCCCCGCTGAAAACGGCTCGGGAGGGGTTCGCCAGAGCGGCGACACGTTAGGGATACCGGGACGCACGGCCGGCGCCGCGGCCCCTGCCGTACTGAAGCTCCGGACCACCGCGCCGCTCTGATCGAGGATCTCGAGGGTCACCGTCCCGGTGACGGCGCTCTTCAGGTAATAGTCGATGATGGCGCCGCTCGCCGGGTTGGCGGCCTGCGGCTCATCCTTCTGCAGCGGGGTGCCCTCGTCTCCTCCCTGAAGTACCAGGATCGCATCGGCCGGCTTGAAGAGGTACGCCTCGGCGGCGAGCACCGTGTCGTTCAGCTGGCGCAGCGGACTCAGATCTTCCAGCACCCAGATGCCCCGGCCATGGGTCCCCACGATCAGATCGTTCTGGTAGATCTCGAAATCCCGCACCGAGGTCACCGGCAGGTTGAGCTGCAGCGGCTCCCAGTGATCGCCGTCGTCGAACGACATGAAGGCGCCGCGCTCGGTGCCGGCGAAGAGCAGCCCTTTGCGCACCGGGTCTTCCTTGATGGTGTGCACGTACACCCCGGCCGGCAGGCCCTGGGTGATCCGCTGCCAGGTCTTGCCCTGATCCCGGGTGCGATAGATGTACGGCTCGAAGTCCTGGAGCTGGTGGCGATCGATGCTGGCGTACGCCGCGTTGACATCGAAGTGCGACGCCTCCAGCATGGTGACCCGGCTCCAGGCCGTGAGGGCGGCCGGGGTGACGTTCTGCCAGCTGGTCCCGTCGTCGGTGGTGAGGTGGATCCAGCCATCGTCGGTCCCCACCCAGACCACGGGCGCCACGAGCGGTGATGGGGCGATGGTGTACACCACGCCGCGCTTCCCGTTGCGGTCCACCTGGGCCGCCGCGGCCGCATCGAGGTTGGCCGGCACCCCGGCGTCGGGCCGAGTCAGGTCGGGGCTGATGCGGGCCCAGGTGACCGCGGAATCGGTGGACTTGAACACGAACTGGTTGGCGTAGTAGAGCGCGTGGGGATCGGCCCGCGACAGCACCAGCGGCTGGGTCCAGTCTCCCCGGGCCGGTTCGGGCGATTGGGGCGCCGTGGTGCCGGGCACTGGCAGATTGGTCTCGAGGTCGAAGCGGGTGCCGGCGCCGCCGTAGATCACGCCCGGGTGCAGGGGGTCGCCCGCGGTATAGCCGCTCTCCCCGCCAGCGCCGACCGGCTCCCAGTCCCGGGTGGAGATTTCCGCGAACTTGCCGCGCGAACGCACCCCGACCGCTCCGCTGTCCTGCTGCGCGCCGGTCACCCAGTAGGGAAACCGGTAGTCCACCGAGATATGGTAAAGCTGGGCGGTAGGCTGATTGAGCCAGGAGCTCCAGGTGACTTCCCTGGGGTCCGGGTTTCTGGCGTTGCGGGTTATGATGGCTCCCTGGTCGCTGGCGACGATCATGGTATTGGTGTCGTCCGGGGATACCCAGGCCTGGTGATAGTCGTCACCCCCCGGCGAGCCCCGCAGCGCCACCCAGGTCCTGCCGCCGTCCATCGAGCGATTCACCGCCACGTTGGGCACGTAGACGATGTCGGGGTTCTTCGGATCGACGGTGACTTTTTCGAAGTACCACCCGCGCCCCCAGAGCGCCGGATCGGCGGAGAGCCGATTCCAGGTGGCCCCCGCGTCGTCGGAGCGGAAGAATCCCCCCTGGCCCGGTGGCGCGCCGGCCGGCGTGCCGGAACCCCCCGCGGGCGCCGGCGCGGCGGGATCC
>DASYPZ010000066.1:0-6743 GCA_036006105.1 Gemmatimonadales bacterium
GATGGGTAAAATAGCGACACGCCGATGCTTATCTAGTCGTCCCGCCACATGGAATGGACCATGATTTCCTGTAGGAATTGGACCTTGTGGCCGGCGACCGGAGATGATGGTACGATCCCTTCTCGACCCGTTGTCGATTCCCCGCCCTCCCGAACGACTATCTGGCGTCCACACGCTATTCACACCTTCTGGAGCGAGCCATGAAATACCTGTGTCTGATTTATGAAGACGAAGCCGCCTGGGGCAAAATGCCCAAGGCCGAGGCCGACACGATGATGGGGGAATACTTTGCCTTTACCGCCGATATCAAGCGCAGCGGGCATTACCTCGGCGGCAACGCGCTGCAACCCACCCAGACCGCGTCCACGGTCCGGGTCCGCAAGGGCAAGGTCTCCACGACCGACGGACCCTTCGCGGAGACCAAGGAGCAGCTGGGCGGCTACTATCTCATCGAGGCCAAGGACTTGAACGACGCCATCCAGGTGGCGGCGCGGATTCCGTCGGCGCGAGCCGGCAGCATCGAGGTGCGTCCCATCATGGAGTACAATGCCGGCTGACGAGATCCGCCGCATGGTGGAATCCGTCTATCGCGCCGACTCCCGGCGAGTCCTGGCCACCCTCATCCGTCTCCTCGGCGATTTCGATCTCGCCGAGGAGGCGCTGCACGAGGCCTTCGCGGCGGCGCTGCTGCGCTGGCCCGAGACCGGGGTGCCCGACCATCCGCGCGCCTGGCTGGTCTCCACCGGTCGCTTCAAGGCGATCGATCAGCTGCGCCGGCGGGCCCGCTTCGACGCCTCACTGGCCCGCGTAGCGGACCAGCTGGACTCGGCGGTCGACCCCGCGCAGGACGTCCGGGAGGACGCCGTCGAAGACGACCGCCTGCGCCTGATCTTCACCTGTTGTCATCCGGCCCTGCCGCCGGACGCGCGCATCGCCCTCACGCTCCGCGAGGTGTGCGGACTGGAAACCGAAGCGATCGCCCGGGCCTTTCTCATATCGGCGCCCACGCTCGCCCAGCGGATCGTTCGGGCCAAGACCAAGATCCGGGACGCCGGGATTCCCTACCAGATCCCGTCCCGGGCCGACCTGCCCGAACGCCTCGACGGAGTGCTCCACGTCGTCTATCTGGTGTTCAACGAGGGCTACTCGGCCACATCCGGCGCCTCGCTCATTCGGCGCGAGCTCTCGGGCGAGGCCATCCGGCTGGGTCGCCTGCTGGTCGAGCTCCTGCCGGAACCGGAAGCGCTGGGACTCCTGGGCCTGATGCTGCTGCACGACGCCCGTCGGGAAACCCGGAGCTCCGCGTCGGCGGAGCTGGTGCTGCTGGCCGATCAGGATCGGGGCCGCTGGGACCGCGCCCAGATCGCGGAGGGGTGCACGCTGGTGGAACGTGCCCTGGCTTCCCGGCGCTTCGGCCCCTACACCCTCCAGGCCGCCATCGCGGCGGTGCATGCGGAAGCCCCCGACTCCGCTGCGACCGACTGGCCGCAGATCGTCGGTCTCTACGATGTATTGCTCCGGGTCGAATCCTCGTCCGTTGTGGAGCTCAACCGCGCCGCCGCGGTGGCGATGCGGGATGGCCCCGCGGCAGGACTGGCGCTCGTCGATGGAATTCTCTCCCGCGGAGAGCTGGCCGACTATCATCTGGCCCACTCGGCCCGGGCCGATCTGTGCCGGCGCTTAGGCATGACGTCCGAAGCGATTGCGTCCTACCGGCGGGCGCTCGAGCTTACCCGACAGGAGCCGGAGCGACGATTTCTGGAGCGTCGGCTCCGGGAGCTGTCCCCGTAGACGTGACGCGTCGGGAATAAACCCCTGGGAGCCGGGCGACGTCTCAGGAAAAGACCATGGACAATCTCCTGCGGGACCTTCGCTTTGCGTTCCGATCGCTGGCCCGGAGCCGCGGTTTCGCCGCCATCGCGGTCGTAACCCTGACCCTCGCCATCGGGGCCACGACCGCGGTCTATAGCGTGGTCTACGCGGCGCTGTTCCGGTCGCCTCCGTTCGCGGAGGCCGATCACCTGATGCTGCCCTACATCACCCGGTCGGTCGACGGCGGCCGGCCTCAGCTTCAGCGCTGGTCGTTTCCGCGCTACCAGATGCTTCGGCGGGAGCAACGCTCGTTCAGCGACCTCGCGACGTTCGGTCCCTCCAGCCTCAACCTGACCGCCGGAACCGACCCCGAGCGATTGAGCAGCGAGCAGGTGTCCGCCGGCTACTTCGCCACCCTCCGGGTTCGCCCGTTGCTGGGCAGGGTCTTTCTCCCGGAAGAAGACTCCATTCCCGGCGCCCATCCCGCGGCGGTGCTGGGGTACGCGCTCTGGCAGCGGCGGTTCGCCGGCAGCCCGGAGGCCGTCGGCCGAAGCATCACGCTCGAGGGAACGCCCCTGACCATCGTCGGCGTCATGCCGCGCGGATTCGGGGGACTGACCGGTCGGGCCGAGATCTGGATTCCGGAGGCGATGACCCCGACGCTGAGCTATCGGGAACACCTCACCACCAACCAGAACTTCATCAGCGTGATCGCCAGGCTCCGGAATGGGGTGACCCCCATCGCGGCTCGAGCGGAGCTGGCCGTGCTCGGCGCCCGGATCCAGTCGGTCCTCCCCAGCGACAGCGACGTTCCGGCCGCCTTCTCCGCTACGGTGGTTCCGCTGGACCAGGCGCGCATCGATCCCGTCAATCGCCGCGCGGTACTGGTGCTGTTCGGGGGCGCGCTCTTCCTCCTGCTGGTCGCAGCGGCAAACCTCGCCAGCCTCCAGCTGGGACGCGCCGTCACCCGTCGCCGCGAGATCGCGGTGCGCCTCGCGCTGGGCGTCGGCCGGCGCCGCCTGGTCCGCCAGCTGCTCACCGAGAGCGCGCTTCTGGCCGGCGCGGGCGGCGGCGGCGGACTGCTCCTCGCCGCGCTGATCCTCCAGGTGCTGACGGTCCCTGAGCGAGCGGTCGGGCCGCGCGGGGTCTACGGAGCCCTGGGAGAGTTCTCCGCCGCCAGGCTGGACCCCGCCGTGCTCGGCGCTGCCCTGCTGCTCGCCCTGGGTACCACGATGCTGTTTGGCTTGCTCCCCGCGCTCCGCGCCACGCGATCCGATCCGATGGCGGAGCTTCGGGGCGGTTCGGGTGCCGGGGATCCCGGCGGACGCGCCTCGACGCGGCCCCGACTCCGCGGTCTCATCATCGTGGGAGAGATCGCGCTCGCACTCATGCTCAGTATCGGGGCCGGATTGATGGTGAAGAGTTTCCGCCGCCTGGTCGGGGTCGACCGCGGATTCGAGCCGGCGGGACTCCTCACCTTCCGGATCCAGCCGTCCGATGCGCGCTACCCGTCGGAGCAGGCGCCTGCCCTGCTCGAGCGCCTGCTGCGGAACATCGCCGCCGTCCCCGGGATCGTTTCCGTTTCGGTCGATGCCGGAACTCCGTTCGACGACCGTTATGCGAGCAGCACCCTGTACATCGCCGGCCGGCCGCTGCCGGCTCCGGGCCGGGCGCCGCCCGTCACCCGTCACTATGTGGGTCCCGATCACTTTCGGACGCTGGGAATTCCCCTGCTGCGCGGGCGGACCTTCGCGACTGCCGATCGGGCCGGCGCTCCCCATGTCGTGATCATCAACCAGACGGCGGCCAGAAAGTTCTGGCCCGGCGAAGACCCTATCGGCCGTCGGGTGTGGTTCGGGGGCGGCAGCACCTTTTCGAGTCCCGATTCGAGCGCTGAGATCGTCGGCGTGGTCGGCGACGTACCCTATGGATCAATCGAGAATGCGGAATCCCAGGCCAGCTTCTATACCCCCTATCTGCAGTTCACCTACGCCTTTCGCACCGTGATGGCGCGAACCAGCGGAGATCCCCTCGCCACCGTGCCGGGAGTCCGCGCCGCGCTGGCCGCGGCGGAGCCCGGACTGCCGATGTTCGACGTGCGAACCATGACGGATGCGTTGAACGCCACCTGGGCCCGGGCCCGATTCAACACCGGCCTGCTCTCTGCCTTCGCGGTGCTCGCTCTCGGGCTCGCCGCGCTCGGCATCTATGGCGTGATCGCCCATTCGGTCAGGGAGCGCAGCCGGGAGATCGGCATTCGGATGGCCATCGGTGGAGCCCCCGCGACGATTGCCTGGATGGTGGTGCGGGAGGGAATGGCCATCGCCGGCGCCGGGCTGGCCGCCGGGATCCTGGGAGCGCTGGCGCTGAATCGGTTCGTGGCGTCTTTGCTCTATGGGGTCACCCCGACCGACCCGATGGTCTACGCCGCCCTGGTGCTTCTCCTGGGCACGGTCTCACTGGTGGCCCTGTTGGGACCGGTGCGCCGGGCGACCCGGGTCGATCCGAGTATCACGCTCCGCGCGGAGTGATGCCGGCCGTCACTCCCGGCGCAGAGCGGTGATGGGATCGGCCCGCGTCGCCCGCCGCGCCGGCAAATAGCACGCGAACACTGCCGCCGCGGTCAGCACCCCGCCCACGGTAAGAAACGTCACCGGATCGATGGGACTCACCTCGAAGAGCAGCGCGCCCAGAAACCGCGTGAGCCAGATCGCACCGGCCAGGCCGATCCCGAGGCCGAGCAGCGCCAGCAGCAGGCCCTGGCGCATCACCAGCCGCAGCACGTCGCGGGGAGCCGCGCCCAGCGCCAGTCGTACGCCGAACTCGCTCAGCCGTCCATTCACATCGAGCGACATGACTCCGTAGATGCCGATCGCCGCCAGAAGCAGGGCCAAGGCCGCAAACCCGGTGAGCAGCAGATTGGTGAGCCGGGCCAGGCTCAACGACTCCGCCATGGCCCCTTCCATCGTGTGCACGTCGGAGACCGGGATCGTCGGATCCAGCTCCGTGACCCGATGGCGCAGCGCGGCCACCAGCCCCTCCGTGGCTCCGGAAGCCCGCATGACCAGGTACACCGACCAGACCGTCGTCTGCGCGAAGGGCTGATACATCTCGAAATCCGGCCGTTCGCGGAGACTCCCGTGTTTGACGTTGGCCGCCACGCCGACAATGGTGAGCCAGGGCGTGCCGCTGTCGGTGCTGACCTTGATCCGCTTGCCGATCGGATCTCCACCGGGCCAGAACTGCCGGGCGACGGTCTCGTCCACCACCACGACCTTCGGTGTGTTTTCATCGTCGCTGGGCAGAATCGGGCGACCGCGAAGGATGGGGGTCCCCATGGCCTCGAAGTATCCCGGAGAGATGGCCCGCACGTTGATCACCGGAACGGCGTCCCCCGATCGCGGCGGCTGTCCCTCGACGTAAAGGTTGTTCTGCGGATTCCCCCTGGTAAACGGGATCCGGCTCGCGAAGCCGGCCTGGTGGACCCCCGGGAGCGCGCGGACCGATTCGAGCAGCCGGGAATGAAATGCCCGGACCACGGTGTCGTTGCCGTACTTCGGCCAGGGGAGCGCCACTCGGGCGGTCAGCACGTTCTCGGCCCGGAAGCCGGGATCCACCTCCAGAGTACGCCGAAAGCTCCGCAGCAACAGACCCGCTCCGATCAGCAGGATCAGCGACAACGCGAATTGCGCCACCACGAATCCGTGGCTCAGCCGCCGCGCTCCTCCCGACCGGCCGCCCCGGGCCCCTTCGCGAAGGCCGTCGAGGAGATCCACCCGCGAGGCCCGAATCGCGGGCGCCACGCCGAAGAGGATCCCGGCCAGAAGCGTCACGCCTACTGTGAACAGCAGCGCCAGCGGATCGAGATGCACTTCGGCGAGTCGGGGCACCGGTCCCACCTGGAGCCCCTGGATCGCGCGGATACCGACCGCACCGAGCAGCAGTCCCGCGGCGCCGCCCAACACCGCGAGCACCAGGCTCTCGGTCAGCAGCTGCGCGGCCAGCCGTCCGGTGCTCGCGCCCAGACAGCAGCGAAGCGACATCTCCCGGCTGCGAGCCAGCGCCCGCGCCAGGAGCAGATTCCCGATGTTGGCGGACGCGATCAGCAGCACGCATCCGACCGCGCCGAGGAGGACGAGTAGCGGCGTGCGGGCATCTCCCACGAGGCTCTGGAGCACCGGTTGCACCACCGCCCTCGACCCGGGCTTGGCATCGGGGAACCGATCGGGCCGGCTCAGGAAGAATTCGTCGCTCATCGCCACGATTTCCCGGTGCGCATCCTCCACCGTCTGTCCCGGCTTGAGGCGACCGACCGTGGAGAGGTACCAGTTGTTGATGTCCTGGGGATCGACTCTCTGCGGGAGCCACAGCTCGGAGTGTTCGGGAAAATCGAAGCCGGGAGGCATGATCCCGACCACCACGATCGGCTGGCCACCGATCAGGATGGACTTGCCGACCAGGGCGCGATCGCCGCCGAACCGGCGCCGCCAGAGCGCATGGCTCACGATCACCACCCGGTTCTTTCCCTCCGTGGCATCTTCCGGAAGGAACCCCCGGCCCGCGGCGGGAACCTGTCGCATGACGCCGAAGAAATCCGGGGTCACGAACGTGGCCGGGACCCGCTCCGGGTCCCCGTCTCCGGAGAGACTCACCCCGCCCGAGGTATAGGCCGCCACCGATTCGAGGACGCGGGTGTGCTGGTGGAAGAAGACGAACATCGCGTCGGGGTAGTTGACCACCGGCAACCGCTTTTCCGGGGCGGTGCCCCAGAACGTCACCAGGTTGCCCGACTCGGGATACGGCAGCGGTTTGAGCAACACGCCGTTGACCGTACTGAAGATGGCGGCGTTGGCGCCGATACCGAGCCCCAGCGTGAGGACCGCAACCATGGTGAAGCCGGGCCGGGTGCGGAGCATGCGGAGGCCGAAGCG